>NZ_CP027570.1:742500-1047500 GCF_003010495.1 Megasphaera elsdenii DSM 20460
GTTCGTAGTTCGTGGCTCGTAGCTCGTAAAAGCTCACCATCATTCCGAATAGGCCATGATCAAATATCACAGCGGGCCGCCCTAGCCGGGTCAGCCCCTACGCTGGCCCCGGTCGGGGCTTTTTTTACGAGCCGAGGGTTACTCGAGGCGATGTTGTCAGTTTGAGATGCCACTGTGCAACGGTATCCGTAGGGGGCGTCCTGTGAAGGCGGCCCGCCACGCGCCGAGGGCATCCCGAAGCGTCGTTGTCAGTTTGAGTCTGTCGCGGCGGAACGCCGCATCTGAGTCCGAGGCGGACTGCGGCCGGCAAACTGCGACTGGCACAAAAAAAGAGGCCCGCAGGCCTCTTTTTTTATTTAAACAATTTCGTCTGTTCTTTTTCGTCTTCATCGTTGCCTTCGATAGCAATGGTATCGAGTGCCGCTACTTTATCGTCGCCTTCCAGTTTCTGAATCTTGACGCCTGATGTATTGCGGCCTTTCTTGATGCCGATGCTTTCGATGTCCGTGCGGATGACGATACCATTCGATGTGATGAGCATCAGTTCCTGTCCTTCATGGACAACTTCGACGCCAACGATGTCGCCAGTCTTCGGCGTAATCTTGAAGTTCTTGATGCCTTTACCGCCGCGGAGCTGGACTTTATAGGCATCGATATTGTTGCGCTTGCCGAAGCCTTCTTCACTGACGGTCAGGACCTGGCAGTCCGGTTCAAGGACGTCAGCACCGATGACCATATCGCCTTCGGCCAGGGTAATGCCGCGGACGCCGCGGGTATTCCGGCCCATGGGACGGACGTCATTTTCATTGAAGCAGATAGCCATGCCCAATTTAGTCGCCAAGATAATCGTCTGGTCGCCGTTGGTCAGGCGTACCTTGGCCAAGTGGTCCCCTTCCATGAGGGAAATGGCGATGAGGCCATTGCGGCGGACGTTCTTAAATTCCTGGAGGAGCGTCTTCTTGACCAGGCCTTTTTCTGTAACCATGAACAGGTTCATCGACGGGTCGACCTGATCGAGGTCGATGAGGGCGTTGACTTTTTCACCATTGGACAAGGGCAGGATGTTGATGGCGGCAATACCCTTGGAATTACGGCTGTTGGCTTCCGGGATTTCATAGGCCTTCAAGCGATAGACGCGCCCGAAGTTGGTGAAGAACAGGACCGTATTCCATGCCGATGTATAGAGCAGATGGTTTACAGCATCTTCATCTTTCGTACCCATGCCCTTGATGCCGCGGCCGCCTTTGTTCTGTGTATGGTATACATTGGCGTTGATGCGCTTCATGTAACCCCGACGGGTCAGCGTGAGGACCATGCGTTCATTGGGGATCATATCTTCGATGGAGAAATCCGACGAATCGGCTACGATCTGTGTACGCCGTTCATCACCGAATTTCTTCTTGGCATCGAGGAGTTCCGTCTTTACGATTTCCATGACTTTGTGTTCATCAGCCAGGACGCTGCGCAAGTAGGCAATGCGTTTTTCCAGTTCCGCATATTCTTCTTCGATCTTTTCGCGTTCTAAGCCGGTCAGACGGCGCAGACGCATGTCGAGGATAGCCAGGGCCTGTTTTTCGCTGAGATTGAACTTGCTCATCAAAGACTGTTTTGCCGCATCGTCCGTAGCCGATTCGCGGATCGTCTTGATGACTTCGTCGATGTGGTCCAGGGCAATGAGCAGGCCTTCCAAGATATGAGCCCGTGCCAGGGCTTTATCGAGCTCGAACTTGCTACGGCGGGTGATGACGTCTTTCTGATGATCAAGATAGTAGTTCAGAATCTGTTTGAGCGTCAAGACGCGCGGATGGCCGTCGACGAGGGCCAGCATGATGACGCCGAACGTTTCCTGGAGCTGCGTGTGCTTGTACAGCTTGTTCAGGACGATATCCGGGTTGACATCGGCCCGCAGTTCGACGACGATGCGCATGCCCTTGCGGTCCGATTCATCGCGCAGGGCCGTAATGCCGTCGATTTCCTTATTGCGGGACAAGTCGGCAATGGACTCGATGACGCGCGCTTTATTGACCTGATACGGGATTTCCGTCACGACAATGCGGTGTTTCCCCTTGTTCATCGGTTCGATAGTCGCACAGGACCGCATCTTGATGCTGCCCCGGCCGGTCGAATAGGCTTTGATGATGCCGTCGCGGCCCATGATCTTAGCGCCCGTCGGGAAATCAGGCCCTTTGATTTTAGTCATGATTTCTTCCAGGCTGGCTTCGGGGTTGTCGATGAGCAGGACGCAGCCGTCGATGACTTCGCCTAAATTATGAGGCGGAATGTTTGTGGCCATGCCGACAGCAATCCCAGCCGAACCGTTGACCAGGAGGTTCGGGATCTTCGACGGCAGGACCGTCGGTTCCTGCAGGGAGCCATCGTAGTTGGGCATGAAATCGACCGTTTCCTTGTCGATATCTTCCAGCATTTCGCCGGTAATCTTAGCCATACGGACTTCGGTATAACGCATGGCAGCGGCCGAGTCGCCGTCAACAGAACCGAAGTTGCCGTGGCCATCGACCAAGGGATAGCGCGTTGAGAAATCCTGAGCCAGGCGGACGGTCGCATCATAGACGGAGCTGTCACCATGGGGGTGATACTTACCTAAAACTTCGCCGACAATACGAGCCGATTTTTTATAGGGCTTGTTCGGCGTCATGCCTGCTTCGTGCATAGCATAGAGAATACGCCGGTGAACCGGCTTCAGCCCATCGCGTACATCTGGCAGGGCACGAGTGATGATGACACTCATGGCATAGTCGATGTACGACGTCTGCATTTCACTTTCCAGACAAACCGGCACAATTTTATCTACTTGTTGTTCGTCCACAAATTTCACCTCATATACAAACTGAAAATAACTGCCGGCCAGCAAAGGACCCGCAGTCCGAATCGTTATCGTCATATGGCAGCCCGTAAAATGAACAAATGGGCGCATACGATTATATTATAACAAATATTTCCAGTTTTCTCTAGAGGGTAAAAATTAGTTCATGGTTTAGAGTTCAGAGTTTGTAGTTTGCAGTTCATCGTTCGTCGTTCATCGTAATGGCTTTT
Source organism: Megasphaera elsdenii DSM 20460 (assembly GCF_003010495.1). Taxonomy (NCBI): domain Bacteria; kingdom Bacillati; phylum Bacillota; class Negativicutes; order Veillonellales; family Veillonellaceae; genus Megasphaera; species Megasphaera elsdenii. Next base: position 745,555 of record NZ_CP027570.1, read on the forward strand.
GAAATTTCGACCTACGATGAACGACCTACGACGAACAAGTATCCTGGAGAGACACTTGCCAGAATAATGGCGTATCCCCTACCGTTTATTGCTATATCTCCAGATTTTCATTTTTTCGGCTTCTTTGATCAGGTCTTCCCGGAAATCCGGATGGGCGATGCTGATGAGGCGTTCAGCCCGTTCCCAGGTCGAGGCACCCATGAGGTTGACGATGCCATATTCCGTAGCGACCCAGTTGACCTGGGAGCGCGGGTCCGTAACCGTCGTGCCCGCTGCCAGCGTCGGGATGATGCGCGATTCGTCGCGGCCGGTCTTCTTGTTGTGGAACGTCGACCGCAAGGCGATGATGCTCTTGCCGCCGCGGGACCGATAAGCGCCGTCGGTGAAGTCGAGCTGACCGCCACTGCCGCTGATTTGATGGGTCCCGGCCGATTCAGACGATACCTGGCCAAAGAGGTCGATGTCGATGCAGTTATTGATAGAAATGAAATTATCCATCTGGGAAATGACGAAAGGATCATTGATGACGTCTACCGGATAGGCTGCCAGGAAAGGATTGTCGTCCATCCAGTCATAGAGGTCCTGCGTCCCCAGGGCAAAGGCCCAGCTTACCTTATCACGGCAAAAGGCCTTGCGACGGTTCGTGAGCTGGCCGTGCTGATACATGAGGTAAAAGGCATCGACGAGCATTTCCGTATGGACGCCTAGGTCTTTCAGGTCCGATTCGGCCAAGAGGGCACCGATCGTGTTGGGCAGGCTGCCGATGCCGAGCTGCAGTGTCGCCCCGTCGGGAATCTGCTGAACAATGGTCTTGGCAATCTTGGCGTCGATGTCATCACCTGTCGTAAAGGGAATCGTCGCCAAGGGATGGTTGCCGTATTCGACGATTCCGTCGATATCGCTGATATGGATACATTCGCCGCGGCCGCCGAGAACACGGGGCATGGCTTCATTGACTTCGACGATGACCTTCTTGGCCTTCTTGGTGATAGCTTCCGTTGCCGAGACGGCCAGGCCGAAATTGAAGAAGCCGTGTTTATCCATGGGGCCGACGGTAATCAAGGCCACGTCGACGTCAAGGAGGTCGCGGTACATGGACGGCTTGTTGCGGTAGCACATGGGGATGAAATTCATCTGGCCGAGGGCGCATTTTTTCCGGTCATAGCCGCTCATATGCCAGTTCATAGCCGTAAAGGCCTTGCGTTCCGGGTCCTGTTCGATGATTTGCCGCGGCGCTACGGAAAGACACATGCGGACCTTGACATCTTGCAGTTCATCCCGTCGGGCTGCCAGGGCCTGGTCGAGGAGAATCGGCTGAGTCGTGCCCATACCGTAATCGACCCAATCCCCGGATTTAACGACTTTCACTGCTTCTTCCGGCGTCATCAGTTTCTGTTTGTACATATCTGTCCATTGGGACATAAAAATCACCCTTTCGTCTGATTTGTTTTTAGTACGACGTTTTACGTTTACTTATATCCTTATTATACGACGCCAGAAGCGCCCTGGCAAGGCGTTTGGGTAAACACGTGTATGCTGTTTGAGCATATGCCTGTAGGGTCTCGTGGTTCGTGGTTCATGGCTAGAAAAAAGAGCCGTCCAAAGGGACGGCCCTTAACTAGCCACGAGCCACGAACTGCTAGCCACTAGTCTTATTCACTTTGTCTTTTTTCGATGATTTCATCCATGATTTTCTTCGGTACTTCTTCATAGTCGAAAAATTCCATGTTGAACGTGCCTTTGCCCTGGGTCATGGAGCGCAGGACGGTGACGTAATCTTTCATTTCTGCCAGAGGGACCTGGGCTTTAACGACGATGATGCCTTTGCGGTTGCGATGATGTTCCATACCGAGGATGCGGCCACGGCGGCTGCTGAAGTCGCCCATGACATCACCCATGTAATCTTCCGGGATGACGACGTCGACGTTGTAAATCGGTTCCAAGAGGATCGGTTTAGCTTCCGGTACGGCTTTCTTGAGGGCCTGGGCGGCAGCGACTTTGAAGGCCATTTCCGACGAGTCGACGGGGTGATAAGAGCCATCGGTCAACGTGACTTTGACGTTGATCATGGGGAAGCCGGCGATGAGGCCTTTTTCCAAGGTTTCGCGGACGCCTTTTTCAACAGCCGGGATGTACTGTTTCGGCACGGCACCGCCAAAAATCTTATCGACGAATTCAAAGGGTTCGCCCGTCGTCAGCGGTTCGATATCCAAGAAGACATGGCCGAACTGACCGTGACCGCCGCTCTGTTTCTTATGTTTACCTTCAGCTGTCGCCTTGCTCTTGATGGTTTCACGATACGGGATGTAGACGTCTTCCTGTTTCGCTTTGACACCGTATTTCCGTTCAATCTTAGTCAGGATATGATCGAGGTGGACGTCGCCCATGCAACGGACGAGGAGCTGTTTGCCTTCCGTACTCTTTTCTACTTGGCACGTCGGATCTTCTTCGCTGACCTTCAGGAGAGCGTTCATCAATTTTTCTTCTTCGCCCTTCTTTTCCGGGACCAGGGCTACCGTGTGCAGTGGGTTCGGGAAGCGGATGGGGTCATAAATGACGGGGAAATCGGGAGCGGCAAAGGTATCGCCGGTCCGGGCACTCGGTAATTTCGGCAGGACGACGATGTCCCCGGCAATGGCAGCCGGAACGGGGATCTGTTCCTTGCCGACCAGGGTCAAGACTTTGCCCATCTTTTCTTCTTTGCCCTGGGACATATTATACAATTTATCTCCTTCTTTGAGTTCGCCCGAGAAAATGCGGACATAGCTCAATTTGCCGGCAAAGGGATCGACAAGGGTCTTGAAGACGAAAGCCGTGAACGGCTTGTTGGGATAGACCAGGACCGGTTCGCCCGTCTTCTTATCCGTGCCCATCATGACTTTCTGCGAAGCGTCGGGCATGTAGGTGATGATACGGCGCAGGAGTTCGGCCGTACCGATATGGTTGATGGCACTGCCGCACATGAGCGGGCAGACACGGCCCGTAAGCATGCCCTGGCGCAGGCCTTTGCGCAGTTCTTCGATAGTCAGTTCATCGCCGTTGAGGTATTTTTCCAGCAATTCATCATCGCCTTCGGCAGCGGCTTCCATGCACATTTCGCGGACTTCGCGGGCTTTGGCCATATATTCCGGCGGAACCTTGATTTCCGAGCATTCGCCATTGTTCCATTCCCAGGCTACCATCTTGCAGACGTCGATGATGCCCCGGAAATCCTTGCCTTCGCCGATAGGGATCTGAAGGGGCATGATGGATTTGCCGAAGACCGAACGCAGTTTTTCCAGGCAGCCGAAGAAATCGGCATGTTCCGCATCCATCTTGTTGACATAAACCATGCGCGGCAATTTCAATTCAACGCCGTAGTCCCAGGCCCGTTCCGTATCCATTTCGACGCCCGATTCAGCCGAAACGACGAGCAGGATGCCGTCGCTGGCACGCAGGGCGGCGCGGACTTCGCCGCAGAATTCGGAGTACCCCGGCGTATCGAGGAAATTCAGCTTATAGCCTTCCCATTCGCAAGGCGCAATGCCAAGCTGGATGGTGACGTTTCTCTTAATTTCTTCCGGTTCATAGTCCATAATATGCTTGTTGTCTTTACCGACGCCAACGGCATCGACAGCACCGCAGGCAAGCAGTAATGATTCAACAACAGCCGTTTTGCCGGCGCCATCATGCGAAAGTACAGCAACGTTGCGAATTTTATCACTTGTGTATTCTTTCATAAAACAATCGCCTCCTATGGAATCTCAGTTAATATTATATATTCGAGATGAAGGGGGCAGATTCCTTTTTTAAGTTGCACTTTTTCAAAAATAATTATGCTTTTTCTTTCATTTTGGCCAGAACTAAGGAAACCATCAGTTCGACGCCTACAGGCAGGCAAGCTTCATCGACGGCAAAATGAGTATTGTGCAAAGGATAGACCGTATCACCAGGCTTGGTCGCACCGAGCCAGAAGAAGGCACCGTCGAATTTCTGCAGATATCCGGAAAAGTCTTCGGCCGTCATGGCCGGTTCGTCGACGTCTGCCAAGATGCCCGGGCCAAAGCAGTCCTTAGCCACACCGGCGACAAAAGCGGCCTGCTGGGGCGTGTTGCGGACAGCGGCATAACCCCGTTCATAATCGAGGCGGCTGACCGTCCCGTACATGGCATCGATTCCCTTCAGCGTATCCTGCAGATGGGCTTCGACAGCATCCTGGGCTTCGGCGTGGTACGTCCGGCAGGTCCCTTCGATTTCGACGGTATCGGCGACGACATTGTAGCGCGTGCCGCCAGTAATCCTGCCAAAGGTCAGGACAGCCGGATAAAGGGGATTGACGCGGCGGCTGATGATAGTCTGGGCCGCTGTCAGGAACTGGGCCGCAGCGACGATGGTGTCGACGCCTTTATGGGGCATGGCGGCATGGCTGGCCTTACCATTGAGGACGATGCGGATATGATCCGAAGCAGCCATCATCGGGCCGGGCAGGACGCCGATTTTGCCACTGGGCAGGGCCGGCCAGACGTGGAGGCCGTAAACGGCATCGACGCCGTCGAGGACGCCGGACGCAACCAGCCCCTTGGCGCCGCCGACAGGCGATTTTTCTTCGGCTGGCTGGCAGATGAAGACGACCGTACCGGGAATATCGTCTTTCACCTGGCTCAGAACCTTAGCGGCACCGAGGAGGATGCTCATGTGGCCGTCATGGCCGCAGGCGTGCATCTTGCCGGGGAAATTGGACGCAAAGGGCAGGCCCGTTTCTTCCGTCATGGGCAGGGCGTCCATATCGGCCCGCAAAGCGATGACCGGTCCCGGCTTTCCGCCTTTGAGCGTCCCCAGGACAGCCGTCGTACCGGCAACATATTCCTGTACATCGATTCCGAAAGACCGCAGCTTGGCTGCCATAAAAGCAGCCGTTTCCACTTCTTCGCCAGATAATTCCGGATTTTCATGGATATGACGGCGCATGGCACAAATATCAGGCACAGCCTGCTTCACTAAGTCTTTGATAATCATTTTATCGATCATGGCAAACCCTCCATGTATGAATTATTATTTATAAAATATGGCTAATAATACCACATAACATGAGAAAATACAACTGCTTCACTAGTCTTTTACAAGAGCTGGTACAGCCCTGATAAGTGCGTTATAATAAGGATGCAAGTTCATAATTCATCCATTTTAAAAGGGAGGCTTATGCATGAAAGCATTTGATACAGAAAACAGCGTCTGGGCCCGCTTCTCACCGGAACAGCGCGGCCAGATGGAAACTTACAGCGTCCACTACCGCCAGTTTTTGGACACAGCCCGGACAGAACGGCTGGCCAATAAGGAAATCATCCGCCAGGCTGAAAACGCCGGATTCCGGCCCTTGGCTGACTTCACCAGCCTGAAAGCCGGCGACAAGGTCTACTGGGACCAGAAAGGGAAATCGGTCATCTTAGCCGTCATCGGCTCTGACCCCATCGAAAAGGGGCTGAAAATCGTCGGCTCCCATATCGACTGCCCGCGGCTGGACGTCAAGGCCATGCCCGTTGTCGAAAAGAACAAAATCGTCTACTTCAAGACCCATTATTACGGCGGCTTGCTGAAATACCAGTGGGTCTGCCTGCCCTTGTCCCTGATTGGCGTCGTCTATAAAGCCGATGGCAGCCGCATCGACGTCTCCATCGGCGAAGACCAGGGCGATCCTGTCCTGTTCATCAACGACCTCCTGCCTCACCTGGGCAAGGACCAGGCTGCTAAGAAACTCTCTGAAGCCATCAGCGGCGAAATGCTCATGCCCCTGGCCGGCACGAACGGCGAAGGAGAAAAGACGAAACCGGCTATTCTGACCTTGTTAAAGGACAAATACGGTATTGAAGAAGAAGATTTCACCAGTGCCGAACTGGAAATCATCCCGGCCGTCAAGAGCCGCGACGTCGGCCTGGACCGGTCGATGATCATGTCCCACGGCCATGACGACCGCGTCTGCTCTTACGCCAACCTAGCCGCCATCCTCGATGCCGAACCAGGGGAAAAGACGCAAGTCGCCCTCTTTGCCGATAAAGAAGAAATCGGTTCCGTCGGCAACACCGGCGTCCACTCGTCGTATTTTCCGGACTTCATTGCCGAACTCTTGTCCCTCCAGGGTCGTGACCAAGAAATCTGGCTGCGCCGGACCCTGCGCAACAGCGAAGTCCTGTCGGCCGACGTCTGCGCCGCCTTCGACCCGGTCTTTGCCGATGCCTATGAAGAACAGAACTCGGCCAAACTCGGCTACGGCATCTGCCTGTGCAAATACACCGGTGCCCGCGGCAAGGCCGGCAGCAACGACGCCAACGCCGAATTTATGGCCAAGATCCGCCGCATCTTCAACGAAAAAGAAGTTCCCTGGCAGGTCGGGGAACTGGGTAAAGTCGACCAAGGTGGCGGTGGCACCATCGCCTACATCATGGCCGACTGGGGCTGCGACGTCGTCGACTGCGGCGTAGCCATGCACAGCATGCACGCTCCTTTAGAAATCGTCGCCAAAGCCGATGCCTACAGTGGCTACCTGGCCTATAAAGCCTTTTTTGAAAGTAAGTGAGAAAAAGGCGCTGTCGCAGGAAGACAGCGCCTTTTTAGTGATTAGGGTTTAGTGGCTAGTGGTTAGTGAATGGCTTTAAATTTAAAGGTTTTCTCTGTAAACTACAAAGGCTGTACTGCTGTACTGTAAACTGGCCTGGAAATCACACATATCCCGGAACGGGCTCGCCACGTGCGAGTCCCTACAGCGTAATTCTGGAACCGGGGTGTGCTTAATGGCATTCACTTTCACGAAGCCCCTTGATTGTCTGGTAAAGGCCGTACACGTAGAGGGCGACGGCTACCCAGGCGAAGCAGAAGGTCAGGCGCAAGGGCGGCGTGATAGTTTCACCGCTCAAGAGGCCGATGACCAGGGTGATGCTCGGCGAGAGGTACATGAGCATACCGCCCGTCGTTATGGGGACCCCTTTGACACCGGCCGAAAAGAGCATCATAGGAACGGCGGTGACGACGCCCGTCGCCGGCAGGAGCAGCCATTGCCAACCCTGGAAGGTTCCTATGGCACCCAGGCCATGCCCTTCGCTAAAGGCGATGAAAAGCAGGGATAAGGGTACCATGGAAAAGGATTCGATGAAGACCGAAACCTGGCTGTCCAGGCGGACTTTCTTTTTCAACATGCTGTACGTCGCCCAGGTCAGGCAGATGAGGAACGACAACCAGGGAACGACACCGTACAGACAGAAGGCCAGGACCAGGCCGGCTCCGGCGACGACGACGGACAGTTTCTGGATAGGCCGCAGCCGTTCATGGAAGAGAAGGCCGCCGAAAAAGACGAGGACGATAGGATTGATGAAATAGGCCAGGCTGGCCTGGAGAATGAAGCCCTGTGTCGTCGCGTAAATATAAGACCCCCAGTTCAGGGTAATGAAGATACAGGCCCCAGCAATATACGGCCATTGCCAGCGCTCCTGCCGGACCCCTTTCAGGTCGGGCAGGAGCTTTTTCTGTATGATGAGGAAAAAGCAGAAGACCGACGCCCAGACAATGCGCGAGGCCAGCGTGTACAGCGGCGGCAGCTGCCGCAACAGCAGCCAGAAGGCCGGCAGTACGCCCCAGATGGCCTGACTTAGAATGAAATAGATATAACAAATTTTGCTCCCGTCCATAAGATATCTCCTTTGACTGATTCAGCTTATTGTTACTACTATCATGCAATAGGCCTTTTTGTTTGTCAATAACGAGGATGATGTCCCTGGCGGGAGCTCGGCTAGTCTTACGCAATGTGGTGGGAGCCGTATTTTTTGAGTACGAGTTCGGTCAAATACTGGGCCGTCGCTTCGACGCCGAGAAAGCTGCTGTTGATGAGCAGGTCCGTATGGTGGAAGTCGCCTGGCAGATAACCGGCATAACGAACCTGGTAGGCGTCGCGGGCCCGGTCGACGTTGCGCATCATTTCCTTGGCCGTCCGTTCGTCCATCTTGAGCCGTTCAACGCAGTTCTTGAGGCGTTCTTTATAGGGTGCATAGATAAAGATGCGCAGCAAGTGCTTGGAACATTTCAAGATAGAATCGGAACAGCGGCCGACGATGATGCACGACTTGGCATCGGCTAGGTTCAAGATGATTTTCTTTTCTACCTGGAAGAGCTCGTCCTGTTTCCGCGTTTCGTCGTGCCCTAAGGGAAAGCACATGCGCCAGAAGCGGTTGGGTTTGGCCGATTCTTCCAGATCGCTAGCAATGGACAAGGACATATTCATCTTTTTCGCCGCCGCTTCGATGAGGTCCCGGTCATAGAACTCGACGTTCAGGGCTTCGGCCATTTCTTTGGCAATGGGCCGGCCCATACTGCCAAACTGACGGTTAATGGTGATGATGAATTTTTCCATCGTACTCCCTCCTTTACGACAAGAAACGGCTCAAGAAGTTGCGGGCTCGTTCCGTCTTGGGATGGCTGAAGAATTCAGCCGGCGTCGTATCTTCCTGGACAATGCTGTCGGCCATGAAGACGATGCGGTCCGACACGTCGCGGGCAAAAGCCATTTCATGGGTCACGATGACCATAGACATGCCATTGTGGGCCAAGTCGCGCATGACATCGAGAACGCCGCCGACGAGTTCCGGGTCCAAGGCCGATGTCGGTTCATCGAAAAGAATCATCTTAGGGTTCATGGCCAGGGCGCGGGCAATGGCGACGCGCTGCTGCTGGCCGCCGGAGAGCATATCCGGCATCTTTTCGGCCTTGTCGGCCATGTCGACTTTTTTGAGCATTTCCATGGCAATATCGTGGGCGTCGGCTTTTTTCATGTGTTTGACGCTCTGCAGGGCCAGCATGACGTTGCCGACGACGTTGCGCAGGGGAAAGAGGTTGAAATGCTGGAAGACCATGGTCACTTCTTCGCGCATCTTACGGATGTCGTAGCCAGGCTGAAGGATGCTCTGGCCATTATATTTGATGTCGCCTCCAGTCGGCGATTCCAACAGATTCAGACAGCGCAAGAAAGTGCTCTTCCCGGCACCGGAGGGTCCGAGGATACAGGTAACTTCATCATCCAGGGACAGGCTGATATCATTTAGGACCAGGTTATCACCATACTGTTTCTTCAAATGTTCAATTCTCATCATTTTACATCAGCTCCCATCTTCTGTTCGCAAATATTGACAGCGACTGTCAGCAGCGAAATCAAGACTAAGTAGAACACGGCCAGGACCGTATAGCTTTCGACGAATTCAAAGTTCGACGACGCGTACTGACCAGCTTGATAGGTCATTTCGGCGACACCGATGACGGTCAGGATAGACGTATCCTTTACGGTAATGATGAACTGGTTGCCCAGTGCCGGCAACATAGTCCGGAAAGCCATGGGCAGGATCAGTTTCATGACAATCTGGAATTTCGTCATTCCCAAAGACATCCCTGCTTCCCACTGGCCTTTAGGCACTTCCAGGATAGCGCCGCGGACGATTTCTGAAATGTAAGCCCCGGCATTAAGGGAAACACAGAGAATGCCTGCCGCTTCATGAGATAAATGGAGGCCAAAGAGTTTCGGCATGACGAAATAGATGTACAAAGCCTGGACCAAGATTGGCGTGCTGCGGATGATCCAGACATAAAAGGCGCTGATGCTCTTGAGGATGCGTATATTGCGGGCCCGGGAAAAACCCGTAGCCAAGCCGATGAAATAGCCGATGATGATACTCGTCACGGAAATGACGACGGTCCAGAACAGACCTTTCATAATGACACCGATGATGATGTCCAAGTGTTCCCAGTTAAACATAGCCTTCCCTCCTTAAAGGAATACCCCTTATAGCAAGAAGTCCGGCAAAAGTACGACTCTTGCCGGGCCACTGCGGTATGACTGATGACCTTAGACGTTCAGCCATTTATCTTCTAATTTCTTGATTGTCCCGTCTTCCTGCAATTCCTTCAAAGCTTTGTCGAATTCGGCTTTATACGGGCTGTCCTTTGGCAGGGCGAAACCATCGGGAATTTTCGCCGTTTCTTCCCCTAAGAGGGTCAGGCCGCTTTCGGGATGTTTCTTCAAATAGTAGACGGCATTCGGTTTATCCTGCATAAGGGCATCGGCCTTCCCCTGTTCAACCTCCATGAAGGCTGCCGAAATGGACGGGAAGACGACGATTTCCGAGTCCCTGCAGTGTTCCGTTACGTACTTATGAGAAGCTGTCCCTTTTTCGACGGCGATTTTCTTACCTTTCAGCTGATCGACAGACGTAAGGTTTTCATCTTTGCGGACGATGAACTGCAATCCTGCGTTTTCATAAGGTTCGGTGAAGTCCATCTTTTTCTTGCGGTCTTCGGTAATGCAGACCTGGCCCATGCCGATATCATATTCGCCATTGGCGACGGCCATGAACATGTTGTCGTATTCTGTCGGCGTGACTTTATACGTAAAGCCCAGTTTCTTGGACATGGCGTCGAGCAAGTCCAAGTCGTAACCGACGAGCTTGCTGTTTTCATCTTTGAAAGCAAAAGGCGCATAGATCCCGGTCGCTACTTTCAATTCTTTCCCTTTCAGGCTAGCCTTATCACCGCTGCCACTTCCCCCGCCACAGCCAGCTAAGACAGATATGGATACGACGGCACTCAAGCCGGCTAAGATTGCTTTTTTTACTTTACTGTTCATCATCATAATCAGGCACCCCTCTTCGTATGTATGACTGGAATCTATCATTCAGGTCTCGCGACCGGAACGTTGGAATCAGGCTTGAATCTGGAAACCATGGCGGAACGGGTCCGTCTCATCGAGGACCAGGCAGTTGATGCCCGTAATATAGGCACTGCCCGTAATCTGTGGAATAGCCGCAGCCATGCCGCCGACTTTGGCATCCTCTACGATGCGGGCTTTGAACAAGGTCCCCATGATACTCTCATAAACGAAAAGTTCATTTTTCTTCAATTTTCCCCGCAAGTACAGCGACGCCACTTTTGCGCTGGTACCGGTCCCGCAGGGGCTGCGGTCAATCTGGTAGTTGCCGAAGACGACGGCATTCTTCATGGTCGCTTCGGGCCGGTCGGCCTTGCCATAAAATTCGACTAAGTCGACGCTGTGGATGTCCAGTTCCGGATGGGCTACGACTTCCTGAGCATTGACAGAATGGAGGATGTTCATTCCCGTATCGATGATGGTCCGGATATTGTCCGGCGCTAAGCGCATCCCCAAGGCATCGGCGTCGACGAGGGCGAAGAAGCTGCCGCCGAAGGCGATGTCCAGGGCGACATGGCCTAAGCCATCGACGGGAACGGTGACACCTGTCCGATATAAGAAGCAGGGCACGTTGGTAATGGTCACTTCTACGGCCCGGCCAGCTTCGACTTTAACATGGGCTTTGATGAGACCTGACGGCGCATCGAGGCAGATATCCGTATACGGTTCGTGGACAGGTATCATCTGTTCATTGACCAGTACCGTCGCGACGCCGATGGAGCCGTGACCGCACATGTTCAGATAACCGCCGCTGTCCATGAAGATAACGCCGACGTCGGCTTCTTCGTGGACTGGCGTCATGAGGATGGCACCGAACATATTCGTATGGCCCCGGGGCTCTAGTAAGATTGCCTGACGGTACGTATCGTAGTGTTTGGCGATGTACTGTTTCTTTTCCATCATCGTTTTGCCTGGTGCATGAGGAAATCCATTGACGACGATGCGCGTCGGTTCTCCCATGGTATGCGAATCGATGACCAGGATTTTTTCGTCGCCCCGCAATTTTTCCATCAAGCGTTCCTGATTAGCATGCCACATCGAATCCCCCCTTCCACTCTTATATTTTTATTACACATTATGGCGATATTCATAGGGAAGAACTTTCAGACCATTATAACTCGGGCAATCGCGGACCCATTCCAGGGATTCCTTGAGGATGGCCGTCTGCATGGGGATATTATTCGGTTCGCCGGCATTGGATCCGATAGGTACGTGCGGCGCTGTAATGCGCGGAGCTCCTTGCTGACGGGCAATAGGCGGTAAGGCGGCGATGACGCAGCAGCTCATGCCTTCAGCTTCGCAGCAGCGGGTGACGATGGTTGCCGAACGGTGGCAGGTCCCGCAGCCGCCGGTGCAAAGGACGACATCGACGCCCTGGGCTTTCAGCTTCTTGGCGATTTCCGGACCCGTTTCGTTGCGGAATTTTTCGACGTTGCCGCCGCCGCCCATGAAAGTATACGTTTCTTTCGGAAGGGATCCGATGAAGCCTTCAGCAACCAATTCGTGCAGGCGGTCGATGGGGAACATGGCGTTGACGTCCTTATTAATATCGGAGTTATCGAAGCCGCCGTGGGTAACCATCAGGTTCGACGATGGCGTATCGAAGGGGATGACGCGATACGTAAAATCCCCAGATGTATTGAACGGCGTCTGGTCTTTTTTATGGATGCCGCCAGCCGTAATGAAGGCGACTTTACATTCACTCAGTGGTTTCTTTAATTCAGTAAATACCGGTTTCGGTGTAACGGGAACGAAGATTTCCGAGCGCATCCCTTCTACAGTCGTTAAATTCATAACTACCCCTCCTATAGTTCATCTACAGCCGCCATGGGGCTGATGTAAAATTCAGTATATTCTCCCTCTTTTAGGGTCACATCGGTAAAGACCCAACGCCGCGGTACGGCAATGGTAGCCAAACCGCCGAGGCAGTCGGCTTTGATGGCCGTATCATTGACTTCGCTGAGGACGCCGCCGGCCAAGACCGGTGTGAATTCCCGGTCTATCTGGAGCGGCGCATAATCGTAATCGAGCGGGGCCTTTACGATTTGCATATAACTAAAATAAAATCGGAATTTCCGGCCTTCCCGAGGCTGATGAAGGAACAAAGACGGTGCTGCGTGGATCACACCGAGTCTCCCCCGCAGGTTGAGCGCCACATCGTCAGCACCCGCCTTGGTCACAGTCCCTTCCATGAGTACCGGGTTGATCTGATAGTCGAGTTTTGCCATCAGTGGAGCGTCCCTTTATCGAGGAGAACTGTTTCCGGGAGACCGAGGAGTTTATTGTTAGCGTTTATAACGGCGTTATCCCATTTTTTCGGTGCTGCCGCAATGGGGACGCCGGCCATCTTATTCTTGAGCATCTGGATAGCCCGGGCTGCTACTTCTTTCGTGACGCACGAGCAGCCGGCGACGTCGTTTTCAAAACCGCCTTGGTCCATATTTTCTTCGACCATGGCATCGGCATAGGGATTGCCAACGACGAGCTGTCCCTGGTAGGCGCAGAAGGAAACGCCCACGACGGGGATTCCCCGCTTGCCAGCCTGGCCGATATGCTGGATGAAGTCGATATGGTTGTTGCCAAAACCTTCCGTCGTAATGATGCAACCGTCGATGTCCAGGCTTTCCAAAAGCGAACCTAAGCGGTCAGAAACCCAGAGCTTTTCGTCATTGACCTGAGGGGATCCGACGAAGACGACGCCGATAAGGTCCAGTTCATCATCCTTAGCCAGGCCTTCGACCAAGGGTTCGCGGATATAATGGCGGGTCATTTCTTTCGTAGCCGGTCCAATGCAGGTCAAAGCGTGGATGGAACCGTCGCGGACCTGGTTCGGCGTCAAGACGATGGGCACGTTGCCGAGGTCGACGTTTTTCTGGCCGCCCATGACGCCGCACGGTTCATTCGGGCAGAGAACATTGTCATGCATAGCCCCTTGGCCCATGATTTCCTTGACCAAGACGACGCGGGGATTGCCTTTCCGGCGCAGGTCTTCGCAAACTTCTTCACGGACGACTTCACCGTCGTATTTCTTCAATTCGTTGCGGACGGCCTGAATGATGTAGTCTTCGCATTTATGAGCGGCAAAAGGTCCCGGACGGGTCATGCCGGTAAGCCGTTTGATGACGGCATGGCAGCGGATGATGATGTCCCCTTCATCGGCACAGCCAGGATGGCCAAAATACATCTTTTCATCGAGGAACCCTTCAGACGATCCGAATTCGTGAATCTGGACGCCATCTTCATCGACGCCAGTGAGCATGAATACGACGCCGTCAGCCACTTTAGTGACGCCTTCACCGAGTTCGCCTTCGACTTTCGTCGCAATAGGCGCGACGTCCATGATGGTGTCCGTATAGACGTGGCGTTTATCAGGATAAATAACATCGAGGCTCATGCTGACGCAGAGCGGGTCTTCTTTGACGGCCTTGTCAACGATGGATCCATCGATAAAAATCTTGCCGTCTTTGATGGCCGTATGGTCGCTGATTTCGACATCTGTAATCTTGATGTGCTTCTTGAGCAGTGTGCGGATGACTTTCTTTTCGCCTCTGCCCGTTTCTGCTGCCGGCAGGACACCGGACGCGCCTAAGACGGTCCCTGCCGGGATATCCAGGCTCAGGCCTTCCAGTTTATCGATTTTCAGATGAATCGTCCCGGACGGTGCGGCTTCCGGAGCAGCTGCTTTGGCCGGAGCTGCGGTCGGTACCGTTTCAACAGGCTTAGCCGACTTAGGATTGACTTTATCCAAGACGTCTTTGGTAATCGGCGTCAAGGCTTCTACGTCTTTCTGGAGCGTACTGCCCAAGACTTCTTCGATAGTCAAGCCGTCATCGCTCAAGGTGAGCAGGCCGGCATCGACCATATCGTCAAACAGCGTCGGATCTTCCAGGTCATCGGCTCCGATGACTGTCCCCTTAGCCCGGCGGCAGCAGAAAACAGCAGGATCCGTAAGGTGTTTCTGTAAGGTATCTTTCGTAATAGACATACAATCACTCCCCCTGTGTAGTATGAATTACGCCTTGATGCGGCGGATTAATTTATGATGGACAGCCCGCAGGGCACCATCGGTACAATGGTAGACCGGCAAATGGAGCTGTGGCGCACAGGCCATGACCGTATTGGTACAGTCCGTGCAGTTGCTGATGAGCAGGGCCTGGGCCCCTTCTTTCTTCAAGGTCATGACCCGTTGGACTTGTCCCGGGCAATGGCCGGGATTATCGCATTTGCGGACGCCTGGCTTGACTTCGTGAGCCTGTTTGCAGAAGGCGACGCCGGCGACGGCAGAACCCATGGACGCTGCCATTTCCCGTAGCCGTTTTTCATCGGCGCCGCAGGCACAGACGAGAAGCCCTATTTTTTCAGGTCCTGGCAAAAACGTTTCTGCCGCAATGATGCCGCCTGTCGTCTTGACGATAGGCGCATCCAGCGTCGTCCGCTTGCCCATGAACGGGCCTCCCATGATGAGCTCGCCATATTCCTTTCCCAAGCCGCCGGCCCGTTCCAAGACATCGCTGACAGCCATGCCCAAGGGCATATCATGGAAAATCTGGACTTCCGGGCCATTCAACTTGCCCGCTACGGTCAAGTCTTTGTCGATGAGCGGTTTCTTAGCATCGATGGCTTCGGCCATGCGCTGGAGCGTTTCCACATTGATGATGACGGCTCCGGCTTTCGACGGCAGGCTGCCGGCATCGAGGAGCGTCCCTAGGACTTCCCGGACGACGGCCCGTTCTTCCCCAACAGGATAGATATTGGGCAAAAAATGAAGGGCCAGGCGGTCATCATCAGCAATAGCTTGCTGTAAAGCCCGGACGGCGTCACCATGGATGGCTTTGATGGCGATGACACCTTTATCGGCATGGACGAGGTCCATAGCCAGCTGCAAGCCGCGTATCATCGGACGGCAATCTTTTTCCAAGGCGTCGATATTATGGTTCAGGATGGGTTCACACTCTGAAGCATTGGCAATGACGACACCGCCATGAGAAAAAGGAACGGCCAGTTTCTGATACGTCGGGAATCCGGCGCCGCCCAAGCCGACGATTCCGGCCTGACGGATACACTCCAACGGCGCCTGTGCCGTAAGGGGCACGTAGTCTTTCGGCTGGACGTCGTCAGCTCGAACGATGACGGCATTCCCCGTCACTTCCAGGACCATCCCGGATACACTCGTATATATCGGGCTTCCTAATCCTTCCCCAGCCTCAGCGATGCATTGGCCACGCTGTACCCTGTCTCCAGGCTGGACCACCGGGACCGATGGGGCACCGATGTGCTGCGAAAAAGGAAAAACAAAGGGTCTCACGTCCGTCCACCTCCTAGGATCATGATGCTTAGATTCTTTCTTCGCTTGATGTCCTCAAGCATGGCCTTAGTATAGTCTCCAGACAGGTTGAAAAAAACAGGAAAACTTGAAATTTTCATGAATTCACCTTATTCGCCTTATTTTTTATCGATAAATTCTGTGTTACAATAATAAAAGCAGGCTTATTTCTGGAGGAGTGAATAAAAAAGCTGCCCGATAGAGGGGGAATGATACATGATCGTAGAAACTTACCCGATTGCATTGAAGAAATTCATGAAATTCACGAAAACAAAATCTGTGACCCTGGCAGAACGCATCGGTTACGATGTATCCTATATCAGTAAGTGGATCAACGGAGCCAAGCTGCCATCGTCACGGGCTATAGAACGCGTCAATGAAGATGCGGCTGCACTCTTTGCTGAAACGATTGAAAAACTCGATCGCCGCGAAGACTGCTGCCGCTATTTTTCTTTTCCCGACACGACAGAAGACCTGACCTTCGCCATCAGCGACTATCTAAGCCGGGCATACCGCACGTCGCTCCAAAACGGACGCACTGAAAAAAGCAAGAAATCCTGGCCTGTCCGCATCGTCACGAGCCATCAGAAAGCCGCCCACTTCTTAAAAGATTTATTCCGAAAAAAAATCCCTACCCTGACGGGCAAGGAAGAATTAGTCATTTATGGAGAATTCTTTGATTTCTATGACGATGGCTTTTGGTCTTACCTCGACGTGCCGTCCCACTATAAACGCCTGCGCATCCGCATCGGTCTGGACAAGGAAAAACTGCGCCGCCATCCTAAATACGTGACCCGACTCTACGCCGTCCTCAATCGCTTCATGGATGCAGAATTCACTTTTTACGACTTCTCTGCCCTGAGCGACGCCAACCTCATCATCCTCAAGGACCAGTTCGTCATCCAGTATTCGCTTCAAAGCCACCGGGGGATGATGATGTGTTCCTATATCGATGATCCAGCCGTCGTTCACGACATTTACGAGCGCTTTGGCGTCCACCATACACCGAAACTCCTCACGCATATCCAGAGCCCTTGGAACGACGACTACGGCTACCGCACGTCCTTCTATGAAACGTCGCGGTTCTGCTTCTTCCTGACCAACGGCATCGAATACCTCCTGCCACAGGAAGTATTCGACCGGCTTATTTCCGAATCGTCGGCCGACCGAGCCGGCAATATCGAGCGGCTATGCATTACCTGGGAAGAAATCATCGCCAAAGCCCGCGTATCGCTCATCGTGCCGACGCCCTCCTTCATGCGCTATCTGGAAACGGGACACATCGACTTGACCGACGTCCAGTATACCTTGACGCCAAGCGAACGGATTGAACATTTGAAGGTCATCGCCCGGACGCTGACCCAGAGCCAGTGCATCACCTTGTCGACGATGCACTTGTCGCCGGCCTTCCTGTCCTACAAAGAAGCCAACCTGTCCTTTTATTCCAACTACCGCATGAGCTTCTTCAAAAAGAATACCCTGGCCATGAACAGCCAGGCCGACCCGTTCTACATCATCGTCGACAAAGAGTTGGATAAGATGGTCCTGGACTACTTCGACAGCATGACAAAGGCGTCATACTGCCAGCCTTGCAACGGTCCGGAACTGGAAAGCAAAATCAGGATCTACCAACACATGCTGGAAAAAATCACCAGTTTAGCTGGCGCATAGAAAAAGAGGCTGTCGCATGAAGACAGCCTCTTTTTGCGTTGTAGGGCGGGCTTACCACGTGCAAGCCCCTACGGACTACAACCTATTATTTACATGGAAATCTTGCTGGTCTTGGTCCAGATGCCCATCTTTTCTGCATCTTTGATGAGTTCTTCACGGAAGTCCGGATGAGCGATGTTGATCAAGGCTTCGGCGCGTTCCCACGTCGATTTGCCTTTCAGCAGGGCTGTACCGTATTCGGTGACGATGTAGTGGACAGCCGAACGCGGCGTCGTGATGACCGTGCCAGCCGGGAGGGTCGGTTTGATCAGGGATTCGACATGGCCATCCTTGAATTTACGCGTCGAATGGACGCAGATGAAGCTCTTGCCGCCGTTGGATGCGAAAGCGCCCTGGGCGAAGTCGAGCTGGCCGCCGGTTCCGCTAATCTGCTGATAGCCAGCCGTTTCAGCGTTGACCTGGCCATAGAGGTCAAGGTCGATGCAGCCGTTGATGGAGATGAATTTATCGATGCTGGCAACGACGCCGACGTTGTTGACGTAGCTTACCGGCGCATTGAAGACGATCTGGTTATCGTTGATGAAATCATAGAGGCGCTGTGTACCACCGGCAAAAGCATAAATGATTTTACCTTTATCGCGGTTCTTGTTGCCCGTAATCTTGCCGGCTTCATAGAGGTCGACATAGGAATCGACGAGCATTTCCGTATGACCGCTCAAATCTTTGACATCCGATTCAGCCAGTTTGCGGCCGACAGCCGACGGGATACCGCCGATACCGAGCTGAAGCGTACTGCCGTCTTCAATCATGGGGATGATGTAATCGGCGATTTTGTCGTCGACCGGCGTACCTGCCCGGTTGGGGATCTGCGGCATAGGATGATTCGAACCTTCGACGACATAGTCAACGTCGCAGAGGTTCAGTTCCGTTTCATAGCCCAGGGCTTTCGGCATGTTCTGGTTGACTTCGAGAATGATCGTCTTAGCTGCACGGATCAAGCCGCGAAGGTCCGAAGCCTGAGGCCCGAGATTGAAGTTGCCCCACTGGTCCATAGGATGAACCTGGATGATGAGTTTATCGATGTTTTCCCAATACTTCGGCAATTCGTTGAAGAGAATAGGAATGAACCAGCAGCGGCCATCTTTGGACATCTTGCGTTCAAACCCGTTCATATGAGCCGTTGCGAAGCGGATTTGTTCGTTCGAATCACTATTCAGATAAGCTGCATACGGTTCGTCTTTGACGACAGTCGTAGCGACGATTTCAACGCCGTGCAGGTCTTTAGCCCGCTTACCGATTTCGATATCGATATCATACGGAGCAGCGCAGCCGAGGCCATAAGAAACGCGGTCGCCATCTTTGACGAGGGCTGCCGCCTGTTCAGCCGTAATCAATTTTTTCTTATACTCTTCAGGGATTTGTGAAAGTTTGTACATTCTAAAGTCTCCTCCTTCATGACTTTGCAATAGTAGTATGAGATAACCTTACATATAGTATAAAACTTTCCTGCGACAACTGCAACGACATTTTGTGAAAAATATTACAAAATCTGGAGGTAGAACGTCTAAAAAAGCTTTTGTTTTATGGTACAATTATATTATTGTCACTTTGACGAATCCACAATAAAGGAAGATTTATCTCATGTATCAGTCACAAGCAAAGGGCACGATACTGCTGCTCATTACAGCCCTCATCTGGGGGGCGGCCTTTGTCGCTCAGAGCGTCGGCATGGACTATATCGGCCCTTTTACTTTCAGCGCCGCCCGCGATGTCATCGCCATCGTCGTCCTCATCCCGGTCATCCTGCTGTTTACCGATAAAAGGGCAGATGGGACGTATCCGCCAATTTTGCACCAGTTGAAGCCGGATCGCATCACCCTCATAGGCGGGGCCTGGTGCGGCCTGGTCCTGGGCGCCGCCGATACGCTGCAGCAGGTCGGTATCTCCATGACGACAGCTGGGAAAGCCGGGTTCATCACGGCCCTGTATATCATTCTCGTCCCCCTCCTGGGCCGCTTCATGGGCCGCAAGGTCTCGCGGATCATCGTAATCTGCGTCGCCCTGGCCATTGCCGGCTTTTACCTCTTATGCATCAACGGCGATTTCCAAGTTTCTTTCGGCGACTTCCTGGTCCTCTGCTGTGCCGTCTTCTTCGCCCTGCACATCCTGGTCATCGACCATTTTCTCTTGAAAAAAGCCAACAGCATCAAGTTGTCCTGGGTCCAGTTCGCCACGGCCTTTCTCTTTTCCGGCACCCTGACAGTCCTCTTCGAGCAGCCCGACTGGTCCGCCCTGTGGGCTGCCAAATGGCCCCTTCTCTACGCCGGCGGCCTGTCCAGCGGCGTCGCCTACACCTTGCAAATCGTTGGCCAGAAATATACCGAACCGACAACGGCGACCCTCATCATGAGCCTGGAATCAGTTTTTGCCGCCTTAGCAGGCTGGCTTATCCTGGGAGAAGTCATGACAGCCAAAGAATTGACCGGCTGCGTCCTCGTCTTCGCCGCCGTCATCTTAGCGCAGATTCCCTTGCCGCACATCTCTTTCCGACAGAAGAATCATAACCACCAGTAAAACTGGTGGTTTGCTCAGGCCCTATAAGGGCCTAACTCCCGTGGTAGCACTCTAAAGAGTGCACCGAATAAAAGTCTGGCAATCACACTTTTATTACAGGCTGCCCCCTACTCGGGGGCTTTTTTTTGCCTACTTTTTCCTGCTACCCGTAAACGGGTCTACGTATTCCTTGAAATCTAATGTATCCATTTCAATATCTTCTTGTAATTGATTGCGAATATACTCCTTAATAGCTCCTTCATATTTTCCCACTGTATCCACTTAATAACCTCGGCACCAAAAATGTCGATTCCCATATTTATATTTCAGGTTTGCATGGCGGTCAAAAATCATCAGGCTACTTTTATACTCTTTAAAATATCCCATGAATTGAGATACGCTAAGATGCGGTGGAATAGCCACTAAAATATGAATATGATCCGGGCAGCATTCTCCTTCAATTAACTCAACCTGCTTTCGATTACAAAGTGACCTTAATATCTTTCCTATATCTTCTTTTATTTGTCCATAAATAATTTGTCTACGGTACTTAGGCGCAAATACAATATGATACTTGCATCGCCATTTGCTATGTGATAAACTTTTTACGTCATTCATTGACATGAACCTCTCTTCTGAATAATGTAGTGGTTGCCAGACCATCTACATTGTATCATGAGAGGTTCTTTTTTTACTTTAAGAAATTTTACTTACCCCCAGTTGAACTGGGGGTTTAATCATGCCTATTCGGCGCCAAAAAAATCCCTGAAAAAGGAACCATTGTTCCTTTTCCAGGGAAGAAGGGTGGGCATTTATCTAAGCGCAAAGCATGATTTACTTGCAGTAAGCAACTACTTCTACCTCTACATCGCCATTCATGGGGAGTTTGCCGATTTCCACACAAGACCGGGCAGGCAGCGTTTTCTTAAAGAAACTGGCATATACGGCATTAACAGCACCAAAATCATTCATATTAGGAAATGCACCTACATTTGCCAGATTCCAATAGGGAATCATGACAGCTCCCAATACGGCTATAACGATTAATTTCGTCAGTACCATACCGGTCGATACTTTAACCTGATTCTGCAAGAAGTCTCCCGCCTCTTTAGGCGGTGAGATGAATTGCAGGTTTTTCTGAGGGCTCGATGCCATCAGAAAAACAATAGCTTCACAAGTTGATTTGCAGTATAATCAGTAGTAAGAGTGAAAGTATATAGAAAGTCAAGGCAGGTGATGATAGTGAATAAGGCATACCGATACAGAATCTATCCGACAACGGCACAGAAAATGATGTTTGCCAAGACCTTTGGGTGTGTCCGATTCATCTACAACAAGATGCTGAGTGACCGCATTGACTATTATAAGGAAACCGGCCAAAAGCTGAATAACACGCCTGCGCAGTACAAGGAAGAATTCCCTTGGCTAAAGGAAGTCGATAGTTTAGCCCTTGCCAATGCCCAACTGAATCTGAACAAGGCATACAGCCACTTTTGGAATGACAGCCAGCATTTCGGCAAGCCGCGCTTCAAGTCAAAGAAAAATAGTCGCGCTTCGTATTCTACGAACAACCAGAAGGGTTCTGTCCGAATCGAGGACCATAAGGTGAAACTGCCAAAAGTCGGCTGGGTGAAATTATGCCAGCATCGCCCCTTGCCAGAGAACAGTATCATAAAGACCGTAACCATCAGCAAGACGCCATCAGGAAAGTACTATATCAGTATGCTGGTGGAGTATGAAAACCAAGTACTCCCTGTCATACCGAAGACCTTCCTTGGCTTGGATTTTGCGATGCACGGCTTGTATGTGGCTTCCGATGAGGAGGATGCTAAATATCCAGATTTCCTGCGGAAGGCAGAGAAAAGACTGGCTAAGGCGCAGCGGAAGCTATCCAAAAAGCAAAAAGGAAGTCACAACAGGGAAAAGCAAAGACTGCGCGTAGCTATTCTTCATGAGAAAGTGGCCAATCAACGCCGGGATTTCCTGCACAAGAAGGCCCGCTACCTTGCAGACCGCTATGATGCCATTGGTATTGAGGATATCAGCGTCAAAGCGATGGCAAAGCGGAAAAAGGGTGGCAAGTTCAGCTTTGGCAAATCCGTAGCGGACAATGGCTGGAATATGTTCACGAACATGCTGGAATATAAGCTGGCTTGGCAAGGCAAACAGCTTATCAAGATAGACAAGTGGTATCCGAGCAGCCAGCTGTGCCATATTTGCGGATATCAGAACCACGAAACCAAGGAATTGTCTGTAAGGGAATGGAATTGCCCGAAATGTGGAAGTCACCATAATCGCGATAAAAACGCAGCCATCAATATCCGAGAAGAAGCCAGGCGAATATCAGCCTGACGTAATCCATAAAATACCGTGGGTCGCACGGGAATCTACGCCTGTGGAGAGAGTGTAAGACGCCGCAACTCTTTGGAGTCAGTGGCGCTGTTCTCGTTGAAGCAGGAAGCTCCCGCCTCTATAGGCGGGAGTACGTTCACAAAGGATTTGTTCCCCACGGGAAGCGACTGCGACCAATAATACAATGATGACCAGTCCATACAGAGGATTTTCAGATAAAATAGCATCCGTTACTCCAAAACTGTACAAAAAGGAAGCACTGTCATTCGTGATAGCCGTAGAGTACATCATGACTCCCATAATAATCATGATGAAGTAAATAATCCCCAAGAAGAATCCCCAGTTTTTTCCCAGATAGCCACTGATGACACTGGCATAATCTTCACACTTCGGCGAGCTAGCCAAGGTGTTAATGTACAGCCGCTGGAAACCATACATGATTGGGTAGCTGATGACTGCCGAAGCGAGAAATACCCAGAGACCTACTAGACCGACCTGTACCGGCAGGAAGACAATGCCCGAACCGATAGCCATGCCAATACTCATAATTACCCAGCCCCAGTCTGTACTATCGAATTTTACGGCCTTCTTCCATTCTTCCTAGTCATACCCGCTTTTTCCCAATGGGTACTGCCCGAAGCCATTCCTATACGTTTTGTAGCATTTTCCATAGTAGGCCACCCCTTATTCAGCCTGATGGGCTTTAACGGCCTTTACGATACGCTGCAGGCCTTTGTCAACGATAACCCGCGGCATAGCCAGATTGAGGCGGATATAGCCTTTTGCATTATCGACAAAGAGTGCATCTCCTCCTTCCAGGAGAACCCCTGCTTTATTAGCCATGAAATCAGGAATATCTTCCACATCGCCGAGATACGGATTCATGTTGACCCATGCCAGATAGGTTGCCTGTGGAATCTGGAAGGTGATATCCGGGAGTTCTCTGTCCAGAGTGTCCTTCACAAACTGGAAATTCCCGTCCAGATACGTCTTGAGCTGGTCCAGCCATTCACTCCCGTGTTCGTAAGCTGCCTGATGGGCGGCGATAGAAAGGGGATTTACGTTCATGGCATAGGCATTGGTCGTACCGATATAGAGATCGCGCAGCCCTTTATCGCGGATGATGATTTCGGCAAACATCATCCCCGCCATATTGAATGCTTTGGATACAGAGGTGCAGGTAATCAGTTTTTTATATTCTGGCATAATCTTAGCCATGGGGATATGTTTAACGCCCTGGCGCAGGAGATCGCAATGGATTTCGTCACTGATAATCCAAAGATTATGTTTTTCTACAATAGCCGCTACCTTGCGGAGTTCTTCTTCTGTCCAGACCCGTCCCGTCGGATTCTGTGGATTGCACCAGATAAGAAGTTTGGCAAACGGATTGGAGGCGTCTTTTTCTAATGCATCAAAATCGATGGTCCAATTTCCCTGAGCATCACATTTCAGCTTATTGTGGATAGCGTGTTTATGCCGTTCATCAATCGGGTGCTGGAAATATCCGTATGCCGGCGTATTGATGATGGCATAATCATAGTCGCCAAGAAGCAGATCGACTAATGTATACAATGCCGGTATGATACCCAGAGAAAAGCAGATTTCTTCTTTCGGATAGGTCCAGCCGTACATCTTTTCACACCAGGAATTATAGGCCTGGAAAAATTCCGGTTCAAACACCTGGCTGTATCCGATGATGCGCTTGTCGGCCCGGTCTTTGATTGCCTGGATAATAGCCGGGCACATGGCAAATTCCATATCGGCTACCCACATGCGGACAAATTCATCGTCCTTGAACGGAAAGGTCTTTTTCCCTTCAAAATCATGGAAAATGTAGCCACGGAACCCATCCGTATTGAGTGCATTCGTATGTTTTCTGTCAATGATTTCATCAAAATCGTACGTCATCAGTATTCCTCTTTTCTACAAATATGCGATTATTCAGAATTATAATTATTATAGGTAAGAGCTCTCTGTTTATGCTTATACTATATCAGTTCCGATGTCCACTGGCAAAAGCCCCTATGTTTCGTTTAAAGACATAAACATAGTCACTGTGTTTCTTTAGGCGAAACATAAGGGCCAATCATCTTCCAATTTCATCAGAAGACATGTTTTTTCAATTGTTTTTTTTATTTTGAATATTTTAAAGAAACAAAAAAACGTGTACAATGACATCAGAGGTGATTTCATGTCTCTGGTAACAGAAAATACGGGTAAGGCAATCCGTACATTCCGGAAAAAGAATAAGCTGACCGTCCAGGAACTGGCGGATCGCATCTGTAAGAGCAAAGCAACAGTTTCCAAATATGAAAGCGGTAAAATTTCTTTGGATTTGGATACCCTGTTCGATATTGCACAGGTATTACAGGTCCGCCTCGAGCAGTTATTATACATGCCACCGGAAAATGTCCCAACAGAAACTGTAACCGTTCCCAATTTCTTCAAAAATCTGAATCACATGTACATATATATGTATGATGGCCGTAATAACCATCTGAACCGCACGATTATCAATGTATTTCCGGAAAATCAGCATATATTTCCAGCCATCATGTACATGAATATAAAGAATTATAATGAATATCAGAATTGTGAAAACACTTATACAGGAACAATATCCCATTACGACGCCCTGACCACTATGGAATTCCAGAATCAGGATACCTATATAGAAAAATATATTATCCGCATCCTCGCGTCGTTTTTAGATGCTCCCACCAAATGGGCCATGGGATTCGGCGTTTCTTCCCGACCATTAATGCCCGTCGCTACCAAAATGCTTATTTCAAAAAAAATTCTCCCGGAAACAGACGACCTCATCAAATCTCTGATGATTTCCAAAGAGGATATCCGCCGCATGAAGCAATACAACATGCTATCTTTCGTATAAGTAAAAAAACTGGCTTATGGAACAAAATACTCCATAAACCATTTTTTTAGGCTTATTCTGTTATGCATTGTAATTTTCCATCAGTCTGCGGAAGAAATTACGAGATCCCGGAAGTGTGGCAGCAGGAATGCGTTCGTTGACACCGTCCCCACCTCTTAGGTGGTGGATGAATGGCGAGCTTGTGGTATAATATTAATAGCAGTTAGAACTTCTGCGAGAACAAAAAAGTATTTTCAATCAACGGTCTTTGAGCCGTTTTCGGAGGAGCACTCCCCCTTGCCGCAGCACGACGCCATAGGCGAATCGCGACGGGTAGAAAAGAAGTGCAAAATGTGTATCTACTCAAGTAAGCAGAACTTCGATTTCGAGGGACTGTGTAAGGGGCTTTTGGACAGCCCTTTGAGAATAAGGATATCCTGACAGCTAACTCCTTTGGAATAGGCTGTTAGGCGTTAGTCCATGTATCAAACTTCTCAAGAATCTCTCGCTTCTATAAGCGGGAGAGGTTCAATATCCTGACACTTTCTAGCATTTGTTTCTCTGCCGCCAGATGCGCTGGGCTTCAGCAGCTTGAATCAGGGCTTCGCGCACATCGGGATGAGCGATGTTAATCAGCGCTTCGGCCCTTTGCCAAGTAGCCAGACCGGACAGGTTGGCTACGCCGTATTCCGTGACCATGTACGGCGCCTGGGTCCGCGGCGTCGTAATGATGTCGCCGGCCGTGAACTTAGGCAGGATATTGGAATGACGGATGCCCTGCTTATCGACCCGGCTCGACGGCATGGCCAGGAAGGCTTTGCCATGATCGGCTACATAGGCGCCGGTCACGAAGTCCAGATGGCCGCCAGTCCCGCTGATTTTCCGTGTCCCTGCCGATTCCGAGCAGACCTGGCCATAGAGGTCGACGGCAATACAGCTGTTGATGGAAATGAAATCATCGAGCTGGCGGATTGTTTCTGGATTGTTGACATAATGCATAGGTGCCGACAGGATATCCTGGTTATGGTCCAAAAATTCATAGAGTTCTTTCGAGCCCATACAAATGGAGAAGACGCCTTTCCCCCGCTGGAAAGGCTTTTTGTCGTTAGTAATCTTCCCTGACTGGTACAGATCGAGATAGCCGTCACTCATGAGCTCTGTATGCATACCTAAGTCTTTCAAGTCCAATCCGGCAATGAGGCTGCCTAAGGCATTGGGCATACCACCGATACCGAGTTGCAAGGTAATGCCGTCGTGCAAGTAAGGGAAAATATTCTCGGCAATCTGCTGGTCAATAGCACTCGGTTCCCGGTTCGGCGCCAGGCTAATCGGTTCTTCGCTTTCGACGATGGCATCGACCTTCGTCGCATCGAAAGCCCAGACGGGCACGTGTTTCTTCAGTTCTTCAACGATTCCCCGGGGATACTGGCAGACCCCGGACAGGACAGGCAGCGATGGAATCTGCGTCGTATTGACGACCATCTTGCCGTCTTTCTTCAGGAACCGGGCATAGCGGGCCGCTTCCATTTCTTCAAAGGAAACGAGGATATCCGCCGAGCCTTCGCCGATGATGGGTGAGTAAACTTTGGAGCCAAAGTGGACCTGCGTACTGACGCTGCCGCCGCGCTGGCTCATGCCGTGGACTTCGGACATCTTGACATCGTAGCCATGTCCGATGAGGCCTATGGTGAGGATTTTGCTGGCTAATATCGTACCCTGGCCACCGACACCGACGAAGAGTACACTCTTTATATCTGACATATTATTTATCCCCCTTTCTGGAAATGGCCTGAACCGGGCAGACCTGCATGCAGACCGTACAGCCGACGCAATCCGCCTGAGCAATACTGGATTTCTTCGTTTCACTGTCATAGCGCAGGGCCGGGCAGCCGGTGGAGAGGCATTTCTTGCAGCCAATGCACTTATCCGCATCGACGACGCACGGCGTCTTGTCGAGGTTGAACTGGGCTTTATCTTCTTTGGAATACTTTTTGAGGATACAAGGCCATTTGGTGATGATGACCGACGGTTCATCTTCCATGGCAAAAGCCCAGTCCAGCGTTTCTTTCATGGCCTTCAGGTCCAGGGGATTGACCGTCCGGACGTGCTTGATGCCCAGGACATTGACGACCGTTTCGACGTCAATGAGCGTGGCCGGTTCCCCTTTGATGTTATAGCCCGTCCTGGGGTTATCCTGATGGCCGGTCATACCGGTGATGCGGTTGTCCAGGATGACACAGATGGCATTCGAGCCGTTATAGGCCACATCGGTCAGGGAATTGATGCCCGTATGGAAGAACGTCGAATCGCCCATGCAGACGGCCAGGTCCTTGGCGTTGAGCGGCGCCGCCCCGCCTAAGGCGTAACAGCCGATATCGCCGATCATGACCGTGTCTTTCCGATGGCGTATCTGTTCTTCCATAAAGGGGGGTCCAGTTCTTCGATGACGTAGAGTTCATCAAAGTTATCGGAAAAGGCTTTGATTATCTCCATCGACAGAGGATAAGTAAAGCCCAGCTTCAAATACGACGCTTTATCGCCTAAGGCTTCCTTAGCATACAGATAAGCCGCACCGGCTGCGATAATGCCAATTTTCGTGTCGTTCATCTCGATTTCATTGAAAGGACAGCTTTCGGCATAGCCCTTCAATTTTTCTTCCTGTTCTTCGATGACATAGCGGCGTCTCTTGGAAATGGCCGGTACGGCATCCATTTTATCCCGCTGTTTCTGATAGAGGACGGGCGCCACTTCCTGGCGGTCTTTTTCTTCGACGAGGCTCTTGGAATGGCAGACTCGGGTCGTCATGCGAATCATGACCGGGACGTCATAGGTTTCACTGACCCGATAGGCTTCCTTGGTCATGTCGATGCATTCCTGCGAATCGGACGGCTCGAACATGGCGATTTTGGCAAATTTGGCATAATTCCGGTTGTCCTGTTCATTCTGAGTAATGAAAAATTAACCCAACACTCTTTCCGCATCAAAATAGAAATCATCGATTTTCCCCGTCTCATCGACACCATCCCCATCCTCTGCCTGTTCAGTTCGATGAACGATGCCTTATATACGCTCCGTTCCATTGCGCCGAAATATAAGAAGATCCATTTGCTCCTCAACGAAAACTTCATGTTCAACAAAGACGCCTGCCCGGAAGAGCTGCGTAAAAAAAATCGTCTTCTATCGCCGCTACAGCCTGGATAAGACCCATTTAGAACTACTGGCCCAGGTCCGTCAGATTCCGGTCACACCAGATACGGCCATCGTCGGTTGTCCGCTTCTGCCGCAAATCGTCCAAGACGGGCCTGACGGCGGCTCACCATTTTGAGGACAAATACCCTGCGCCTGAGCCTGCCATCTCTGAACGACCGGCCTGATGATGTTCTCTACTTATTCTCGTACTTCCTGCAAAGCTTCCGCCATCGCCAAGTTTCCCTTCCCAAAATATTAAAAAAAGCCCTCATCCAGCATGACTGGTGGGGCAATATCCGCGAACTGCACAGTGTTACCTTGCGTTATTACATCTTCGGCGACACCCTGAATGGGGCTTATGATTCATTATTTGACATCCCCGACGAAAACCGGAAGGAAAGTCTCCTCGATACAGCATCGCTCCAGCTGGACATGAAACATCTGGAAAAGACGATCCAGCAGATACTCATCGGAGAGCTGCAAGAAAAAGGCTATAGCCAGAAGGATATAGCCAAATTACTCAATGTATCGCGCCAGACGATTTTCAACAAGTTGCACCGGT
This sequence comes from Megasphaera elsdenii DSM 20460, assembly GCF_003010495.1. Taxonomy (NCBI): domain Bacteria; kingdom Bacillati; phylum Bacillota; class Negativicutes; order Veillonellales; family Veillonellaceae; genus Megasphaera; species Megasphaera elsdenii. Next base: position 774,791 of record NZ_CP027570.1, read on the forward strand.
AACCAACGCACCTTAACACATGCATGTGTTAGAATCAATATATTTAACGCACATGTGCGTTAAGATGTGTGAAACGTGTGCTGAAATACAATTTTCCTCTCAGTATCTTCATGACTATTGCCGATTCACTGGCTTATAGTGGGCATATTTCCCTCGCCCTTCTAAAATAAGTTTATGATTTTTCTTTAACTTATTAAGTAGATGATAAGCTTGAGCTGGTGAAACGTGAAGAAGCTTGACAACATCTGATCTTGTTACCAGTCCTTGCTTTTGAGCCAGCTTCAAGATGAGTTCCGGGTAACGAACTGTATCAATGTCAGTTTGACGCACATATCCAATGGTGTTCTCTTGTCGCTGATATAGATGGGCACTGAGAAAATATCCACGACTTTTTCCCCGTCCTATCGCCTCAATCAGGCCAGATTCTACAAGCGATTCAAGCGTAGTTGGGAGCTTATATGAAGGAATTCCGGCAGCATCAGCTATTTCCTTTTGTGACATCCGGTGATGTGTTTTCAATAAATTGAGAATTAAGAGTTCATAAACGGTAAAATCACGGTTCAGTTTTTCTTGTTCTTCTATGAGTAAGCGGACAAAATTTTTATCAGGACGACTGTCCGGGATATAAAGCCGCACAGAAGTATCAGTAGATTGGCTGTAGTCTGGTGGCAGTTTGCCATAGCGCAAACTACCAGCATAGATACGGTCAATACCCCGGCCAGACCGTTCGGCCATTCCAATGCGTTTTAAACAATCAGCAAGCACGGGATTTCGACCATGAGGTTCAGCATCTAACAGAGAATCATAAGTAATGCCCTGGATAAAGCCACCAGGATTAGCAATAGTCATGCCATCGCGTTCAATAAGAACACGGACACGTCCCAGCATGGAATAGTCCCGATGACTATACGCATTGATGAGCGCTTCACGAAATGCCTGAGGAGCATAATGTGGAATGGGAACACGGAATAAGCCAACATCAATTTCATCTTCCTGGTTAATAGAAAGAAAGTACGTATTAATTTTTTCAATGCTGGCCAGCAGAGGGAGAGTAAATGTTTCGTTGACGCGAAGTTGCGCATTATCCATAATTTGTATAGATGATTCCGCTGTAGGGATAAGTTCCTGCAGGCGCTCTGCACGACCAATGAGCAACATTCCGGTGACCGTAGGAATATAGCCTTCGCCTATTTGGGTGACAAGCCGAAGAGCTTTATCCAGCTCCAGATCATCTAGCTCCAAAAGTGCGGACTCTCCATGATAGGTACGAATAATATGACGCAACCGTTCCCGTTCGGCAACACTCAAATCATCCCGGGTTGAGTCAGGCAATGGTTGTGCAGAGAAATCCAATAAAGACAAACTGGAAAGCCGCTGAGGAATTTCATAGGGATATAAAGGAACATTTTCTGGTGTATGATCTGCTTTTAATCGACGTTTTTGTATTTTTCCAGCAGCACTTGCTACAATCGAAGTATATCGGGGAACACTTAACTTCAAAACATCACATTGCCCATCATGAAGTATTGTCGCACGTGTGCTGACTGGAGGAACTGTTTTATTGGCAATGAAGGCAGTAAGACGAGTGATATCCCTATGTTTAGGATGGAGACCTGTTATTGTACCATCATCCTCTATACCAAGATACAAATCGCCACCTTCTGTATTGGCAAAAGCTACAACAGCATCAATAATATCGTTATCAGGTAAACAATTTCTGTCGCTTTTAAATTCTACGGTCAAGCTTTCTTCGGTAGGAAACCTATACATCGTATCACATCCTTTGTGTCGATTCTAACACACACGTGCGTTAAAATCAACTCACCCTAACGCATATGTGCGTTAAGAGGGTATTAAGATGTGGTAACGCCTCGCTTACAACCGGCGGATACGGCTGTTGGGGATATTCAGCTTCTGCCGGAGTTTGGTTACTGTCCGCCGGGCCACGGAAATCCGGTCCGACAAAGCCAGGCACTCAGACAGGTCCTGGTCCGAATAAGGATGGCTTTTGTCTTCACCGGCGACGAGGGCGGCGATTTTCTCCATGACGACCTTATCGGATACACTGCCTTCGGTATCGGAAGGATAAGCCGTCGCTAAAAAAGATTGGAGCGGATATATCCGCCCTTCAAACAGGACATAGCGGTGGCGGCAGACGCGGCTGACCGTCGCCGTACTGAGCTGGGTGTCGGCAGCGATATCCTTCTGGCGCAGGGGCCGCAAAGACCGATGGTGCAAGAAATAGTCCTTCTGCCGGTCCATGAGGCAGGCCACGACCTGTTCGATGGAATGATGGCGGTAAGCCAGGGCTGAGGCCAAATCGGTAAAATCCCGGCGGGCTTTGCGGATGTAATCCAAGATTTCCTTGTCCCCCCGGGCGGCATACTGGTCGTATAAATCATCGCGGAAATAGACATCCGGTATGTCCTCAAGGGACCGCTGGGTCAGCTGGCCTTTGGCATCGCAGTAGATTTCTATATCGGGCCGGATATATACCTCTTCCTGGACGATCTGGCTGGCCGGCTGGAGGGACAGGCTCTTGAAAAAATCCCGGATATCCCGCAATTCCGAGTCCGACAAGCCCAGGGAAGCCTGGATTTTCTGCCACTTCCCCTGGAGAAAATCGTCATAATGCTTTTCTAGCAGGGCTTCCGCCTGGCGAGGCGCCTTGCGGGCCCGCCGGGTCTGGATGAGCAGGGCTTCACGGAGATCCCTGGCGGCAATGCCCGGCGGGTCGAAGGACTGGACGAGGGCCAGTCCTTTTTCCATATCGGCCGGTCCCAACTGGTAAGCCCGGCCCAGAGAAGCTAAGTCACCCTGGAAAAACCCTTTGGCATCGAGGGAGCCGATGACCAGGCCCGCCGCCAGCATGACCGGTTTCGGCAGGGTCTGGACCCGCAGCTGGGCCATGAGCTTCGCTTCCAGGGAGGCGCCGTGATTGTGCACATTCTCGATAGCTTTACGGCCCTTTTCTTCGTCGGCCCGGACATCATGATAGCAGATGTCCATCAAGGGGTTAGCCGTCACTTTTTCCTGCAAGAAATCTACCAAATCCTGGCCATGGAGGGCCAGCATCTGGATGGTCAATCGCTGGACCTGCAGTATTTTCGCTTTTTGTTCGAGTTTCAAGGATAAATTCGACATAAGGCCCCTCTTTCCATTCATGGCTTACTTTTTCACCATAGATTCCAAGATGCGCCGCGCTTCGTCCGGTTCATGGTCCTTGATGATGCGGCTCACCGTATCATAGCCCAAAGCGCCGATGTAGGCCGCCCCGAAGGCGGCAGATGCCTTCAAATGCTGCTGGCACCGGTCTTCCCGTACTTCCAGGCCTTCGACACAGGCCGTCTGGAAGATGCGTACCGACCGGATCAGGAGCTGCAGGCTTTCCAGGAGGCAGTCGGCGATGAGCGGTTCAAAGGCGTTGAGTTCAAATTCGCCGTGGGCAGCGGCCATGGCGATGGCGCTGTCGTCAGCCATTACTTTCATGGCACACTGCATGACCATTTCCGGGATGACCGGATTGACCTTGCCGGGCATGATGGAACTGCCCTGCTGACGGGCAGGCAGGCGGATTTCACCGATGCCGCCGTGAGGGCCGGAATTCATGAGGCGCAAATCATTGGCAATTTTCATCAAGTTGACGGCCAGGGCCTTGAGCAAGCCCGACACTTCGACGAAGACGTCGTTGTTCTGGGTCAGGTCGACAGGGTATTCTGCCGCAGCCAGGCCGATGCCCGTCAAACGGCGCAATTCCTCAATGACTTCATAGCGGTACTGCCGTGATGCCGTATCGGATGTGCCGATAGCCGTGCCACCAAGGTTAACCATGCGCAGGCGTTCTTCGATTTTATACAAACGCCAGCGGTCACGGGACAAGGCCTGGGCATAGGCGCCAAATTCTTCGCCTGCCGTCATGGGAACGGCATCCATGAGCTCCGTCCGCCCCAATTTATACGTCTTTTCATAGGCCTGCTCTTTATGCTGGAAGGCTTCCTGCAAGTCGGCACAAGCCTGGCTCAGTTCCCGCAGCTTGCGGATGGCGGCGATCCGCAGGGCCGTCGGGTAGACGTCATTCGTCGACTGGCCGCGGTTGACGTCATCCAGGGGATGGATGACGTCGTACTGCCCGGGCTGTTTCCCCAGCTTCAGCAAGGCCGCGTTGGCAATGACTTCATTGACGTTCATGTTCGTCGACGTACCGGCGCCGCCTTGAAGGGCTTCGGTTACAAAAGCATCGTCATACTGACCGGCCAAGATAGCGTCGCAAGCCGCGGCGATGGCCTGATAAATCCCGTCTTCACGGACACCGAGGCGGGCATAAGTCAGAGCAGCGGCTTTCTTAACGGTCACCATGGCATAAATGAGATCCATCGCTGTCCGCTTATGGCCTAAAGGGAAATTTTCCAAGGCCCTGGCCGTATTGATACCGTACATCGTCCCTTCAGGTAACTCCACTTCACCCAGTACATCGCGTTCGATACGCGTTTTTTCCATTCAAATCCCTCCTAAAACGGGCGCCCCCTCTACAGCGGTCCGTTTCAGCAACCGCCCTACCATTTTCTACAAACTCCATACTACAAACTATTTTTTAAACCAGCGACTGCAAGTACGGGAAGACGCTGAGGCTGCGTTTCAAGATGCCCTGCATGTAGGCAATGGCTATGCCGTAGTTGGTAATGGGCACAGCCTGGTCGGCGGCGCACTTCATGCGGTATTGGACTTCCCTGCCGTTGAGCATACAACCGCCGCAGTGGATGACCAAGGCATACGGCGACAAGTCTTCCGGAAAATCGCGGCCGCTGGCCGTTTCGATGCGGATATCCTTATGCGTATAATTACGAAGCCAGCGGGGAATCTTGACCGTGCCGATGTCGTCGCACTGGCGATGATGGGTACAGCCTTCGGCAATGAGGACCGTGTCGCCGTCTTGCAGCTTTTCCAGGGCCGTGACGCCGCGGACGGCCGTTTCCAGCAGGCCTTTATGTCGAGCCATGAGGATGGAGAACGACGTCAGGCGCACGTCCATAGGCGTGTCGGCCGACACTTTGGCAAAGACCTGACTGTCTGTAATGACCAGGGCCGGTTTCTGACCCAGACATTCCAAGGTATGGCGCAGTTCATATTCCTTGACGACGATGGCCGCACTGTCGTTGTCGATGATTTCCCGGATAGTCTGCTGCTGCGGCAGGATAAGGCGCCCTTTCGGCGCTGCCGTATCGATGGGGACGACGAGGACGACGAAGTCACCGCCCTGGATGAGGTCGCTCACAATAGGCGATGCTGTCTCGACAGGTTTCAGGCGGGCCAGGCGTTCTTTCAATTCGTAAATGCCTTCTCCCTTCAAAGCGCTGACGTAGATTTCATGGTCCTGTGCCTTACTGGCTTGGTTCAGCAGGTCCGATTTATTATAGACGACGAGGTAAGGCAGGTTCTTGTCCCGGATGAGATTCAGGACTTCATCGTCGGCAGGCGACCGGCCTTCAGCGGCGTCGATGATGACGACAGCTATATCCGTCTTGTTGAGGACCTGTTTCGTCCGGCGCACCCGTTCTTCCCCCAAGGCCCCGACGTCGTCGAATCCCGGCGTGTCGATGATGACCACTGGTCCTAAGGGCAGGAGTTCCATGGCTTTGTAGACCGGGTCCGTCGTCGTCCCTTTCGTCGCCGATACGATAGACAGGTCCTGGCCGGTCACGGCGTTGACGACACTCGATTTCCCGGCATTGCGGCGGCCAAAGAAACCAATATGGACCCGTTCGCCTGATGGCGTATCATTCATTCCCATAACATCGTCCCCTTCCTAGGCCTGAAGCAGTTTCCGGGCCAAGTCCTGATAAATCTGGCTGACCGCCAGGTCCGGATTGCCTTCGACGACGGTCATGCCCTTATTTTCATAATACTGGATATCCTTGCTCCGGGGAATGTCGGCTACGATAGGCAGGCCGTGTTCGTCTGCGAAGGCCTTGACCAGTTCGTATTCGTCGTCGACATTGCGGCGGTTGAGGATTATGCCCTTGACCTGGGCATAGCCGCGGCTCTTGAAATTCTCGACGGCCTTGATGATGTTGGCCGCTGCATAGAGGGCCATCTTTTCGCCGGACGTGACGATAAAGATTTCATCGGCATAACCATCGCGGATAGGCGCGGAGAAACCGCCGCAGACGACGTCGCCCAGGACATCATACAAGACGACGTCAGGCTGGAGCTTCTGGAAGACTTCCTGTTCGTCCATGAGGTCGAAGGTGGCAATGATGCCCCGGCCGGCACAGCCCAGACCCGGCGTAGGTCCGCCCGTTTCGATGCAGAAGACGCCGCCGAAACCTTCTTTGCCGATGTGCTCGAAGTCCGGTCCTTCCGTATATTTCCGATAGTAATCCATGACCGGCATGACCGGTTCGCCATGCAAGAGGTTCAGCGTCGAATCGGCCTTAGGGTCGCAGCCGACTTGGACGACTTTTTTCCCCATCATGGACAGAGCCGCCGATAAGTTTGCCGTCGTCGTCGACTTGCCGATGCCGCCTTTCCCATAAATCGCAAATTTTCTCATACGTCTTCCTCCTCAAGTCAACTTCTCTTTCATCCATGCCGTAAAGGACGGCCCGACGAAGATTGGCATGTCATCGTGGTAATGACGGCCGGAATAGGCTTCATGGGGCATGGAAACGAATTTTTCCTTTTCGTCCGGCAAGAGCCGGGCATAAATCGGGTCGGCAATGACCCGGCGGGCTTTACAACATTCCTGACGGATAACGTCTTCCACACTGGCCACTTCGACCTGTTCCAGGAGCCACCGCGGCGCATCGGCCAGAGGGCAGAGCAGGCGGACGTCGGAAAGGCCCATTTCCTGCTGGAGGAAAGCCTTCATCGACAGCAGGTAGACCGGTTCACCGATGACCAGGACGTCGCACGGCGTATCGTCGTAGGCCTGTTCCGTCTTCCAGGCGTTGAGGTCGGCCAGGGCATACTGGGCTCTAATATATTTTTCTTGTCCTGTAAAGCCCGTGAGATACGACGAATCGCAGTTCCGCAGAGCTTCCAGCCAGTCCGCCGTCCCCTTTTCGCCCATGGGGATGCCTACGACATACGGGATGCCGTAGGTGTCGCGCAGGTATTGGGCCAGGTAGAAGGCCGTCGACGACAGGACGACGTTGACGTCGGCATTGGCAGCCGTCGCCAGCTGGTCCAGCGTGTCCCCCATGGACCACGAACTCTGCAAGGTAAAACCGGCATCGGTGACGATTTGCTTGAGCGTCGTCGCATTACCGACGACGGAAAAGTCCAATGGCGTCAGCCCCAGGAGATTGACCCGCTTTGCCGGTCGCTGCGGTGCCTTTTCCGGCGCCTTGACGAAGGTCTTGGCCAGCCAGACATAGGCACCGCCGGCTCCGGGCAGATAGCTGTGGATGCCGTCGGTCCGGAACCCCAGCGTCGGCAGGCCCGTCCGGGCCGCAACCAGGCGCTCGATAGCCTTGAAGTCCGTGCCGATGGCGTTCGGCATGGGACTGCCGCCGATGGCGACAAAGCGGGGATGGGCCGCTTCCACGGCTTCAGCGATATCGTCGACGAGGCGCTGGTCATTGCCCTGGATGGTATCAATTTCGTTGAGACCGGAAATATAGACCATACTCGGCGTATCGTACCACCGCGGTTCGTCGTGCGTATCGTATGTCGAATTACAGCCCGATGCATCGTGCATGACGATGAGGCCGCCTAACTCAAAGAGCGACGACGCAATGCCGAACATGTCGACAGCATACGTCGATAAGACGCGTTGTGCTTGTTTCAACCGTGACACCCCCAAGCTTTGATTTGAATGATATCCCGCATCTTGGGATTTTCGGCTTCGTCAGCCCGACCGATCCAATCGAGGAGCTTGAGTAGGCCGACATAGCCATAGAGGCCGCTGTTTTCAATCAGATTGACGAAGTACTTCGTATCGGTAAAATACGCCGCCATCTGGCCGATGGCCAGGACTTTCCCATACTTTCGGCTGTCGTCGCGCGGCAGGAGACGGCGCTTGAAATGCATCGTCGAACGCAGGGACAGGTCCGGATAGTGGGTCTGCAGGAACTGGAAGGTATCCTTTTCGTCCGGCGAAATGGCATCGAGATAGACGGCATAGACATTGAAGCCGTGAATCAAGAGAAACTTGGCCAATCCCAGGGGCCGCGGCGTCGCCGTATAGTCGATGGCGATGTGCGTGTCGCCGACTCGTTCCTTCAGAGCCCTTACTTTTTCTTCGACAGTCCGTTCATAGGCGTCGCAGTCCGGCAGGTCAAGGCCCAGGATTTGGGCTGCCTGCTGCAGGTTGCGGCGCAAAGTTTCATAGTCATAGGCATAAGGCAGATACAGGGCCTGCTGATCCAGTCGCTTTTCCATGTCCTTGGCGGCAGGGCCGGCATTTTCCAGGAAATAGATATTCGCCTGCGATTCGCCCATGGCCTTGTATTCTTCATAGGTCTTGCAGGCGGCGAAATCGTGGATAGCGTAGCCCCCCTGGCGGAGCATGACCGTCAATTCATTGTCTTCGTCGACGGGATAGTAATTGACGACATAGTTGACAGCCTTCTGTTTCGGCAGGGGCTGGACAGCCCGCACGAGCTGGCGCCGACCGAGGATATCCGGCGTAAAGCGCCGCTGCAGAGTCGGAATCATGTAGCCGTCGATGAAATCGATGTCGGGATATTTCTGACGCAGCGTATCGTAGACGACGTGCAAGTCGATGTGCAGGAAATGCTGCATACAGCTGGTAAAGCCTTCGACGCACTTCGGATGTTCGGGCATATCGTCGATGATATGGGAAATGCCATCGATCATCATCTCTTCCAGATTGCCTTTGATCAGGTTTTCATTGGTCAAGGTGACCATGGAGAAACGGCCGGCACCGTCCGGGACTTCATCGGCCGACAAGACGACACCGTGAAGGCAGCAGGCGCAGCAGACGTAGATTTCGTGACAACCGGGGATGAGCATGGGCGAATGGGCGATGGTCCAGTGGCCCCGGGCCGGCGAAGCATATTGCAAGCCGATATGGAACGGCTTGGGGAACGATGCCTGGCCGATGGCGATTTCAGCTCCGTCCGGCGTGACGTGATACCGCGGCACCTGGGGTGGATGGATTTCATTTTCGTAAATCATGCTCTCCCTCCTCCTCAGCAGATGCGCGGCAGCAGTTCACCGCCCGGCGGCGGCAGCAGCGTTTCCGCGCCGATTTCCGTACGCATGATGACCCGGCCCGGCTGGTCGGCTGTGACTTCGCCGATGATGGCCGCATCTTTCGAATATTTGCCCTGACGCAGGGTGGCGACAATATCGTCGGCAACGGCTTTAGGCGCAAAGATGACCAAACGGCCTTCACAGGCCAGGTAAAGCGGTTCCAAACCGAGCATGCCGCAGACGCCGCGGACGGCCGGATCGACGGGGATAGCCTGGCTGTCCAAATGGATGCCGACATGGCTCTGGCCGGCGATTTCGTAGAGGACCGTGCCAACGCCGCCGCGAGTCGCATCGCGGATGACGTGAATATCCTTGGTCGTATCCAGCATGGCTTCGACAGTCCCCCACAGGGGCGCGCAGTCACTGGTCACGTCGGCGTCGATGCCGAACTGGTTGCGGGCCAGGAGAATCGTGCAGCCGTGACGGCCGACGTCGCCGCTGACGATGACGGCATCCCCAGGCCGGGCCAGAGTTCCCGACGTATGGACGCCGTCGACGATCTGGCCGATCCCCGTCGTCGTAATGAACAGGTGGTCGACCTGGCCTTTACCGGCGACTTTCGTATCGCCGGCGACGATGCGCACGCCGGCTTCGGCAGCCGTCTTGGCCATGGCCGCAGCGTATTCTTCGACTTTGGCCAGGGGGAAGCCTTCTTCGATGACGAAGGCACACGACAGATATAAGGGCTTGGCGCCCATGCAGGACAAGTCGTTGACGGTCCCGCAGATGCTCAGTTTACCGATATTGCCACCTGGAAATTCCGGCGGCGAGACGATGAAGCCATCCGTCGTGAAAGCCAGGTTAGCCCCGCCGATGGGCAGGACAGCGGCGTCGTCACCGGTGAACTGGGGATTGGAAAAATGCGCTTTAAAGACACGGTCGATGAGTTCGGCAGTCTGTTTACCGCCGGCACCGTGGGCTAAGGTAATGACATCACTCATGTAAATTGCCTCCATATAAATAATAAGCCGAGCAGGCCCCTTCATGGGAAACCATGCAGGCTCCTACAGGATGTTCCGGCGTGCAGACCTTGCCGAAGAGCGGGCACTGGGGCGGCTTGCACTGACCTTTCAGGATGTCGCCGCAGCGGCAGGCCGGGTTGGCGCGACCGTCCATATCGGGTACGCCGTATTTCTTGCGGGCGTCACAGACAGCGAAAGCGGGCCGCAGCTGCTGACCCGACTGGGGGATGACGCCTAAGCCGCGCCATTCCGAATCGCACGGTTCCATGACTTCTTTCATGAGGGCCTGTGCTGCCGGGCTGCCTTCGGCTTTGACGACGCGGGGATAGCAGTTCTTGAAGAACGGTTTCCCCTGGGGGAACTTGGCCAGGATGACGGCAAAGGCCGTGAGCAGTTCCTTGGCCGTAAAACCGGCGACGACACCGGATACGCCTTCTTTCAGCATGGCTTCGCCGTCACCGGTCCCCATGACGGCGTCGACATGGCCGGGATAGAGGAAGGCATCGGCGCTGTCTTTCATCGCTTCATAGGCCATGGGCATGGTCTTATTGGCCGTGAGCAGGGAGAAATTCGTCATCCCGTCGGCGACGGCCTGTTTGACGGCCAGGCACGACGGCGGTGTCGTCGTTTCAAAGCCGACGGACAAGAAGACGACGTCTTCATCCGGGTGCGCCTTGGCATAGTCGTAGGCATCGAGGGGCGAATAAACGATCTCCACATGAGCCCCCTCACTGCGGGCGTCAGCCAGGCTCATCGTACTGCCGGGGACGCGGACGAGGTCGCCAAAGGTGCAGATGGTGACGCCTTTTTCCAGAGCCAGCCAGATAGCCTGGTCGATATAGCCGACCGGCGTGACGCAGACCGGGCAGCCCGGTCCGGAAATGACGTCGACCTGGGGCGGCAGGATCTGGCGGATGCCCTGTCGGAAGATTTCATGTGTATGGGTCCCGCAGACTTCCATAATGCGGATTTTCGGCCCGTCATAACTGCGGATGATATCCAGGGCCGTCCGCTTCTTTGCTTCTGCCATCAGTCCAGTTCCTCCAGGATATCGTCGGTTTCGTCGGCATCATTATTGGTAATCTTGGCAATAGCCATGCCGGCGTGGACCATGACGTAATCGCCAGGATCCAGTTCATCAATAAGGGCTGCCGATACTTCCCGTTTGGCTCCGGAAGCATCGACGAGGGCCATTCCATTCTGTATTTTCATAACACGTGCCGGTAATCCTACACACATGATAATTCCTCCTTTTATATCATCGAACATGTATAACGTGTACATCATTGTTCCAAGCGGGCCGCCCTTTGGGACGGCCCCTACGAACGGTGGCCTGCGCATGTATTTATAATGCATACAGCATTGTCCAGGCGGGCCGCCCGTTGGGACGGCCCCTACGAACGGTGGCCTGCGCATGTATTTATAATGCATACATCATTGTTCCAGGCGGGCCGCCCTTTGGGACGGCCCCTACATATATGCGGCGTAAACGGCCTGTCCTAAGGCGATGCCGCCGTCGTTGGGCGGGACCGTACTGTGCTTCAGGACGGTGAAGCCCAGCTGCTGCAGGGTCTGGTCACAAAGGCGCAGGAGCAGGCGGTTCTGGAAGACGCCGCCGCTCAGGGCGGCCGTCGTCAGGCCCGTTTCCTCGCGGACAGACAGGCAGGCACCGGCGATCATAGCCGCCAGGTCACGATGGAAGACATAGGCCAGCTGGTCCGTATTCCCTCCAGCCAGGCGTTCTTCCAGCAAACGTTGGACCAGGGCCCCGGTCGGCAAGAGCAGGCGCTCTTTACCGTGGAGCGGTGCCATGGGTTGCACGGCCGGCTGAGGGTGTTCTTTTTCCCAGGTCTCCGCCGCAAACTGCAGGGCCATCGACGCCTGACCTTCAAAGGTCGAAGCCCGGCAAATGCCGAGGATGGCGCTGACGCCATCGAAGAGGCGGCCGGCACTGGTCGACAAGACGCTGTTGATCTGCTGGTCAGCCAGGAAAAACTGGGCCTGCTTTTCTACAGCGCTGCAGAGCTGTAGTTCATCGATGATGGCCGAGGCCTTTTCCCGGTCTTCTTGCAAGCCGTCGATGAGGCTGACAGCAATGCGCCAGCCTTCGCGGGCAGAGGCATCGCCGCCGCGCTGCCAGAAAGGCTGGATGGACCCAGCCCGGCGGAAGCCCTGGACCTGGCTGACCAGGATTTCGCCGCCCCAAATCGTCCCGTCCGTCCCATAACCGGTGCCGTCAAAGGCGACGCCGATGACGGGCTGTTCACAGCCATTTTCAGCCATGCAGGACAAGATATGGGCATAATGGTGCTGGACGGCGACGACGGGCAGGCCCAGTTCATGGGCTACAGCCGTCGTATTATAACGCGGATGCAGGTCACAGGCGACGACAGCCGGTTTCGCTTCGAGGAGCGTCGTCATGCGGCGGATGGACTGGCGCAGGGCTTCGACCGTGCGGATATCGGCCATGTCGCCGATGTACGGCGATGGATAGAACAAGTTGTTCCGGCCGATACAGAAACAGTTCTTCAGTTCCCCGCCCATAGCCAGGACGTCCTTGCCGCTTCCCCTGCCATAGAAGAAAGGCAGCGGCGCATAGCCCCGGGACCGGCGTATCATATAGGGCCTGCCGTCATACCAGTCCATGACCGAATCGTCGGCCCGCAGGCGGATGCGGCGGTTATGGCTCAAAACGAGGTCGCAAAGGCCGGATAATTCCTGCCGCGCTTCCTCATCGTTATGGCAGATGGGCGCGCCGGACTCATTGGCACTGGTCATGACCAGCGCATCCGGTACGGAAAGGTCATCGTCATAGGTAAACAGCAAGAGATGGAGCGGCGTATAGGGCAGCATGACGCCGACGGACGGATTGCCCGGCGCGATGGACGGCGCCAAGGTCTGACCGCTTTTCTTAGGCAGTAAGACGATGGGCTTCTGATGGCCGTCGAGAACCTTTTCCGCCCCGTCGGGAATGACGCACTGCCGGCGGACGGCTTCGAGGTCCTTCATCATGACGGCAAAGGGCTTCACAGGCCGCCGCTTGCGCTGGCGCAGTGTCCGGACAGCCTGTTCATTGCGGGCATCACAGCACAGGTGAAAGCCGCCGATGCCCTTGATGGCGATGATCTTCCCATCGACGATAGCCTGTCTGGCTGCGACGATGGCCTGACGGCGCCGTTCGGGCCGGTCCAGGAGATAGACTTCGGGACCACAGTCGTTGCAGCAGACGGGCTGGGCATCGTAACGCCGCGTCTCGGCGTGGGTATATTCATATTCGCACTGCGGGCACATGGGAAATTCGCCCATACTCGTCCGCTCGCGGTCATAGGGCATGGCGTCGAGGATGGTCAGCCGCGGCCCGCAGGCCGTGCAGTTGATGAAGGGATGGAGATAGCGGCGGTTCGTCTTGTCAAAGAGTTCTTTCTTACAGGCATCGCAGATGGCAATGTCCGGCGAGACGAAGATATCGCCTTCTTCCCTAGCGCTTTCGACAATGGAAAAGGCCTCATAAGGCGGCCGGTCTTCGCTTTCCCTAAGGACCTTCAAAATAGCCGACCGTTCCGGCGCCCTGGCCTCCAGATCCTCGCGGAAAGCGGCCAGGTCTGATTGGGACCCTTGGGCCAGGATTTCCACGTAAGAGCCCTTGTTGCAGACCGTCCCGCAAATCGAGTGGGCCGTTGCGATGCGGCTGACAAAGGGCCGGAAGCCGACGCCCTGGACGATACCAAAGACGCAAATCCGTTCCGTATACATCTTATCCCCTCCCGGATACAGCGAAATGCGGGAAATCAATGTACTGACCGTGGAAATTCGGCAGGGCCCGGCGGAAATAGGCATCGCCGAGGATGACGTCGAAATGGTCGTTATCGGCCAGCTGGCGCAAATCATCTTCTTCCCGGAGCTGTACGTAGTCCGTCGACTGCGGTCCCGGAAGTTCCATGAACCACGAAGCCGTCGTCACATAGGCAGCGCCTGCTTCTTCCGCCATGGCGGCCATGGCCGAAGCGGCCACCTGTTGATGGATGATGAGGACGTTCTTACCGGCAAAGAGGTTGTCGTCGAAATCGACGACGGCGTCGAGGCCGAAGTAATGGAGCTCATAAGGCGTACCAAAAGTCTCTTTCAGATATTGAGCCGCTTTCAGGCCCGCCGGCGACACGACGAGATTGAGAGAGGCCTTGCCGGCCTTGCGGTAATCATCGATTTCATCGAATAAGAGGATTTGCTGCCAGCCGTCTTCCACTAGGGACTGGCTGATCCATTCGATATCGCCGGGATGCATCAGTTCCAGCGGGACGGCGCCGAGGACGCCGACCGTATCGGCTTCGGCCTGCTGTGACGGGTCGATCAGGGCCGGGAACAGGGCCTCATAGGCCTTTTCAATGCCCTTGTCGTAATAGTCCATCCCCGTCGTATCGACGGTAACGACCGGCAGGGACAAGCGCTTTTCAGCCATGCGCTTCAAGGCCTTGTAGTCCGTACCGATGACGGAAGGGACCGGCGTGCCGACGATGGCCGCAAAGGACGCATCGATTGTCTTGGCCGCATCACAGAGCTTGTCGACCAGGCGGTCGTCACGGCCGAGGATGGCGTCCATATCGCGCAGGCCGGCGCTGAAGACGGCACTTTTTTTGCCACTGAACCAGCGCGGTTCGTCAAACCCGCAGATATTGCCGGCACAGCCGCCGGCGTCGCAGATGACGACAATGCCATTCAGTCCGTAGAGGACGGCAGCCGCGCCGGAGTCGTCCGGAGCAAAGGGTGAAATATATTTCCATAAACCTTTCATGGATGCTTCCTTTCCGACAGGACCCGATCCAGTCCCTGTAACAGGGAAATGACTCCGGCATAGCCGAAGGGCTGGATATCTTCATCCCAATGAAGATGAGCGGCCTGTTCATGGTAATATGCGGCATCCTTGCCGATGGTGACGTCGACAGGATGATCCTGGCCCTGGTAATAGAGCATAGACGGCGATAAGTTCGAGTAGACTTCCGTATCCGGGCTCAAAGCGGCCAGATGGCGGAGGTAGACGAAGTCATCCGGTCCCAGGTTGGCGTAGATTTCTTTGATGACGAAGCCATAGCGGGTCAGGGCTAAGGCCATCTCAAAGGCATTGCCGTTCTGCATCTCGCCGATGGCGACAGTCGTCCCACTGTATTTCTCCCGCATCTTCCCGACGACGGCCTGGGCCCGTTCGTGCCAGGAACTGTCGTCGATCTCCGTCCCCAATACCTGGGCCAGGGCCTGGTACTGTTTGTGGATCTGAGCGACCTGGTAGAGCCGCGTCAGTTCGACGCTGGGAATCCCCAACCGTTTCTCCATATCCTGAGCAGCCAGGCGCGATTCCGGGTTTAGGATGAAATTGACGTTGGCCTGAGACATGGCTTTATAGGCAGCAAAGTCGGGGCAGCGGGAAATTTCGTTGATCTGCGTAAAGCCGACGCCGCGGAGGATATCGTAGATTTCACAGTCGTCCTGCAAGGGCGCGAAATAGCCCAAAAGGTTGACCGTCCGGCGGCGGCGCGGCTGTTTTTCCAGCAGTGAATAAATGGCCCGGCGGACATCGACCATAGGCGGCTTACGGCCTTCCCGGGTCAGGGCGTACATATAGCAGGGCACGACGGGCAGACCCGCTTCTTTTTCCGCTTTTCGGCAGACCCGTTCCATATCGGTGCCCAGCAGGGCGTCGACACAAGTCATGCAGATCATGACGACCGACGGCTTTTCAGCCAGGCTGTCGACGACTTCACAGACGGCCTGGGGAATTTTCTTTAAATGGCGGCCCGTGACGATATCCGTCTCATCCATGATGTAGAAGAAAAAACGATCACTGTAGCCGCCCAGTTCGCTGAGGATGGTCGTATTGCGGCCGCAGCAGCCCGGACCGACGAGGAGCATGACCGAACCGGGAATGGAAAGGCCTGCCCGTTTGACGCCGAAGCCCTGGGCCCCAGGCGAGTTGAAAGCCAGGGCGGCCGGTGAATTATAAATGAGGTGCGTCGACGTAATGAGTTCAGCCGGGATGTCGTCGCGGCCGCGTTCCACTAAGTCCTGCACGGTAATGGCATAAGGTTTTCTTTCTGTCATAATCATTCCTTATCTTGTAATAATTTCTGAGCCAAATCGAGGAAGGTGCGGCTGATCGGCAGGTCCGGATCGCCTTCGATGACGGTCTGGCCCAAATCTTCGTAGCGGTTGATGTCATCGCTGCGGGGAATATCGCCGACGATGGACAAATGAGCCCGGTCGGCAAAAGCCCGGACCTTGGCTTCTTCGTCGGGGACATTGCGGCGGTTGAGGATGATGCCCCGGACCTTGGCATAACTGCGGTCGGCAAAATTGGCCACAGCCGTATTGATATTATTGGCCGCATAGAGGGCCATCTTTTCGCCAGATGTGACGATGAGGACCTGTTCGGCATAGCCTTCGCGGATCGGCGCCGCAAAGCCGCCGCAGACGACGTCGCCCAAGACATCGTACAGGACGACGTCAGGCTCGTATTTTTCAAAAAGACCTAAGTCTTCGAGGAGCGAAAAAGTGGCGATGATGCCCCGGCCGGCACAGCCCAGGCCCGGCGTCGGCCCTCCCGTTTCGATACAGAGGACGCCGCCATAGCCGATGCGGGAAATATCTTCGATGGATTCCGGATCTTCGTCGTGTTCCCGCAGATAATTCATGACCGGCTGGACGGGATGGCCGCCGAGGAGGTTGAATGTCGAATCGGCCTTGGGGTCGCAGCCTATCTGGATGACTTTCTTGCCTAAATAAGCGAAGGAAGCCGCCAAGTTACTGGTCATCGTCGATTTCCCGATACCGCCTTTACCATAGATTGCAATTTTCAGCATACGTGCCTCCTACTGCGGCATGGGCGGATAAATCGTCTTGGTGCTGACGTCGGGGAGCATGCCCAATTTACCCGACAGCGCACTGATGACGTCCTGCGGCGCATCGACGATGAGGCTGATGACGTTGATGTCTTTATCTTTATAAGGAACGCCCATGCGGCCGACGACGTACTGGCCATATTCATGCAGGATTTCGTTCAGTTTAGCCGATTCCTGGCGGTTCCCTACGATGATACCGATTAAAGCGACTCTTGTTTCCATATTTATACCTCCTAAAGAAAAAGAGGCTGTCGGACAGCCTCTTTTTAAGTTTGATGTTGAAAGTTTGATGTTTGATGTGACTGGTTTTAAATTTAAAAGCCATCGCCTCAAGCATCATACATCAAACCTCAAACATTAAAGAAAAAAGGACCACGCATGATGGAAGAAGCCTCCGTGCGACAGTCCCTTTTCGGATAATGGTGCTTTCGCCTCGTCTGCGCAGTCAAATCTTTGCAGAGGAGCACGGCTGCTTCATGAATGAAGTTTTCCGTCAGGCAACCCTTACGGAGCACTTATTTACCCTACTATTATAACAGATTTAGTCTAGTTTGGCGAATAATCAGCTATTTTTCCCGCCTAAGAAAGCGCGGTACTTTTCATTGAACGTGGCCTTGTTCAATTCCTTTTCCCAGCAGGCGACGACGACCGTAGCCATGCAGTTGCCGCAGACGTTACAGATCGTGCGGATCATATCCAGGAGACGGTCGATACCGAGGAGGATGGCAACGCCTTCCGTCGGCAGATTGAAGGCTGCAGCCGTCGCAGCGACGACGATGATGCCTGCACCGGGAACACCGGCAATGCCCTTGGTCGACAGCATGAGCGTTACCATGACCAACAGCTGCTGCTCAATGGGCATCTGGATGCCGTAGAGCTGGGCAATGAATAAGATACCGGCCGAGCTGTACAGCGTCGAGCCGTCGAGGTTGAAAGAATAGCCTGTAGGCATGACGAAGGTGACGATGGTCTTGGGAACACCTAATTCTTCCAGACGCTTCATGGCACCAGGCAGGGCCGCTTCACTGCTGGCTGTCGAGAAAGCCAGGAAGAGGATGTCCTTCAAGGCCCGGATGACGTGGAAGAAATTGATGCCCGTAAAGACGCTGGCAATGAGGGCGACGACACAGATGAACAGAGCCGTAGCACAGGCAACGGACAGGATGAGCTTCCCCAAAGGGATAAGCATGGCAATGCCATAGCTGCCAACGGTATAGGCAATCATGGCAAAGACGCCGATAGGGGCGAAGTGCATGACATAGCCCGTCACTTTGAACATAGCTTCGGCCACGCTCTGACAGATATCGACGATGGTTTCGCCTTTACCGCCGATATGGGCGACGGCGACGCCAAAGAAGCAGGCAAAAAAGATAATCTGCAGCATATCCTGGCGGGCCATGGCATCGACGATAT
Source organism: Megasphaera elsdenii DSM 20460 (assembly GCF_003010495.1). NCBI lineage: Bacteria > Bacillati > Bacillota > Negativicutes > Veillonellales > Veillonellaceae > Megasphaera > Megasphaera elsdenii. The sequence continues at coordinate 793,272 of NZ_CP027570.1, forward strand.
TCGTCGGGATGATGTGTACGGCATAATCGACGAGGTCGACGCTGTGCTGGCTGGCTGCAGCGGCGTTGGAAGCATTGGCAGCAGACGCCGACAAGGTAACGCCTACGCCAGGCTCTGCAATATTCATGAACAGCAGGCCGATAGCCAGGGCAATGGTCGTAGCGAACTCGAACCAAATGATGGCCTTACCGCCTAAGCGGCCGAGCTTCTTAAAATCACCCGTACCGGCAATACCCATAACCAGGGTACTGAAGATGAGGGGAACGACGATCATCTTGATCATGCGCAAGAAAGCATCGCCGAAGGGTTTCAGCTTATCGCCGAAATCAGGAAATAAATAACCGACCAGGGCACCGAGGACCAAGCCGATCAAAATCTGTGAACTCAAGCCAATTTTTCTTTTCAAGGCGTATCTCCTTTTCTCTGGTAATAAAAAAACAGCAGACAAGTAAAATTGTATGCTATTTTCCCCATTTATACAAGGTTTTATACGTATCTTTTCCTCACAAAAAGATAACTTCTTGACACAGCCTGAAGAGCCTTCTATAGTATACATAAAAGAAGAACAGGAGTTGAGCTTATGATTTGTCCAAAATGCGGTACAGAATTGCGCGACGGCGTCCTCATGTGCCCCATCTGCGGCACCAAACAGGAAGTACCGCCGCCAGTCCCGCCAAAAAACATACAAAATAACCCGAAGATCTTTACTAAGACTCGGGTTATCAGTGTCATCATCGTTGCAGCCTTTATCATCATCGGCTTATGCAAGGTGTTCGTATTTAAATGAGATTAGATACGGGAAATGACAGCATCGTCGTCAATGAAAATGCCGTTGTTTCCCATATCGCCGGAAAAACGATCTGTTTCCACTGAGGCCTGGATTCCCATGAGGGTATCGCGGAAATGGAGCGTCCCTCGACTATAACGGTCTCCATCAGCGCCATTAAAGCCATCAATATCGGCGCGGTTCAACAACATCTGGCGCGTATCTTCCGATAAGTCGCCCCATCTCATTCCCAACAAGGTCCGTGAAAGCATAACCATCCATCCTTTCATGTAAATTTGACAAAAGAGTAAAAAAAGAGCAAGGGCATAATGTTCATTCTCAAGACATCTTTGTCCTTGCTTTTATTCTTTGTATTTATTATATATTTCACAATAAGAAAAGTCAATCCGTTATGTGAAAAAATAATATACACACGCAAAAAGGTTGGCGGTCGTCCCACCTCTCCTGCCGAATCCAGGGTATCTCTGTCTGGCTGTATACTTTCACACCATCAGGTCACGAGATTCGGCATAAGCGACTCACACGGTTTTGCGCGTCGCAAAGCTCCTTTACTTACCATGCATTACGTGTACATCACATTTCAGGCGGGCCGCCCTTTGGGACGGCCCCTACGAGCCACGAGCCACGAACTACGAACAACAAAAAAAGCACTGGAATTTTCCAGTGCTTTTTTTACAAGAATCAGCGGCTTCCTATCCTCCCAGGGGGCCTCCCCCCAAGTACTTTCGGCGTTTGCGGGCTTAACTGCTGTGTTCGGCATGGGAACAGGTGGATCCCCGCAGCTATCGCCACTGAATTGTTAGGTTGTTCAGGATTCGTATCCTGACAACTGCATAAAAATGTTTTTCTTAACAAACTCTCTGCTCGTCTCCGAATCGTCGTTCCCTCTGTGTATCTGTTTCCAGTTTCACAGTTTTCTGAGATTCGGAGTAAGCGATTCACTCAGTTTTGCGTGTCGTCTCCGACTCCTTCAAAACTGGTTCTCTGCTTAAGTCAAGTCCTCGGTCTATTAGTACCGGTCCGCTCCGTACATCGCTGTACTTCCACTCCCGGCCTATCAACCACATCGTCTTTGTGGGACCTTACTTGTTAAAACAATGAGAAACCTCATCTCTAGGCTGGTTTCACGCTTAGATGCTTTCAGCGTTTATCCGTCCCCGACGTAGCTACCCAGCTGCACGGCTGGCGCCATGACTGGTACACCATTGGTCGGTCCACTCCGGTCCTCTCGTACTAGGAGCAGCCCCTTTCAAGTTTCTTACGCCCGCGATGGATAGGGACCGAACTGTCTCACGACGTTCTGAACCCAGCTCGCGTACCACTTTAATGGGCGAACAGCCCAACCCTTGGGACCTACTTCAGCCCCAGGATGTGATGAGCCGACATCGAGGTGCCAAACCTCCCCGTCGATATGGACTCTTGGGAGAGATAAGCCTGTTATCCCCAGGGTAGCTTTTATCCGTTGAGCGATGGCAATTCCACTCTCTACCACCGGATCACTAAGCCCGACTTTCGTCCCTGCTCGACCTGTCCGTCTCGCAGTCAAGCTCCCTTCTGCCTTTGCACTCTTCGCGCGGTTTCCGTCCGCGCTGAGGGAACCTTTGGGCGCCTCCGTTACTCTTTCGGAGGCGACCGCCCCAGTCAAACTGCCCGCCTGAGACTGTCCGCAAGCTCGTTACGCTTCTCGTTAGAATTCCAATAAAACAAGGTTGGTATCCCACCAATGGCTCCACAAATACTGGCGTACTTGTATCTAAGCCTCCCAACTATCCTGTACATCTCTTACCGGAATCCAATCTCAGGTTACAGTAAAGCTCCATGGGGTCTTTCTGTCCAGTCGCGGGTAACCTGCATCTTCACAGGTACTTCAATTTCACCGGGTCCCTCGTTGAGACAGTGCCCAAATCGTTACACCTTTCGTGCGGGTCGGAACTTACCCGACAAGGAATTTCGCTACCTTAGGACCGTTATAGTTACGGCCGCCGTTTACTGGGGCTTCAATTCACTGCTTCGCTTGCGCTAACACTTCCTCTTAACCTTCCAGCACCGGGCAGGTGTCAGCATCTATACATCAGCTTTCGCTTTAGCAGACGCCTGTGTTTGTGGTAAACAGTCGCTTGGGCCTCTCTTCTGCCACCCATCTCCGCTCCGTGCGCTTCTGCACTTCACGTACGCTGGGTTATCCTTTTCCCGAAGTTACGGATATATTTTGCCGAGTTCCTTAACGAGGGTTTTCCCGCGCACCTTAGAATTCTCATCCTGCCTACCTGTGTCGGTTTCGGTACGGGTGCCTGAGTCCTCACTAGAAGCTTTTCTCGACAGTTTAGTGCCAGCCCCTTCGCTTCTGTCTCCAGAAGCTCCCCATCGCATCTCGGCCTCTCGGGAAACGGATTTGCCTGTCTCCCAACCTACCTGCTTGGACGTGCTCTTCCAATCGCACGCGCGCCTTCCTTCCTGTGTCATTCCTTCGCTCAAACGGCCTCAGCCAGTACAGGAATTTCAACCTGTTGTCCATCTCCTACGCGTCTCCGCCTCGGATTAGGTCCCGACTTACCCTGGGACGACGATCGTTGCCCAGGAACCCTTAGGCTTTCGGTGGAAGGGATTCTCACCCTTCTTTTCGCTACTCATACCGGCATTCTCTCTTCCTGCCTGTCCACCTGTCCTTCCGGTCAGGCTTCTCCCATGCAGGAACGCTCCCCTACCCAATTGACTAACGTCAATTGCCAAAGCTTCGGTTCCGTACTTTAGCCCCGGACATCTTCGGCGCAGAGTCTCTCGACCAGTGAGCTATTACGCACTCTTTTAATGGTGGCTGCTTCTGAGCCAACATCCTGGTTGTTTTCGAAATTCCACATCCTTCGCCACTTAGTACGGCATTGGGGACCTTAGCTGTTGGTCTGGGCTGTTTCCCTCTTGACTATGGGCCTTATTACTCACAGTCTGACTCCCATGGATAAGTACAGCCATTCGCAGTTTGATTAGGTTCAGTAGCCGGATAGGCCCCTACCCCGTTCAGTGCTCTACCGCCTGTACTCTCGCCATGAGGCTAGCCCTAAAGCTATTTCGGGGAGAACCAGCTATCTCCACGTTCGATTGGCATTTCACCCCTACCCACATCTCATCCAAAAGCTTTTCAACGCTCACTGGTTCGGTCCTCCACACATTTTTACCTGTGCTTCAACCTGGACATGGGTAGATCACTGTGGTTTCGGGTCTACTCCAACTAACTATACGCCCTGTTCAGACTCGCTTTCGCTTCGGCTCCACGTTTTCCGCTTAACCTCGCTAGCTGAAGTAACTCGCCGGTTCATTCTTCAATAGGCACGCCGTCGACCATATAAAGGTCTTCGACTGCTTGTAGACATACGGTTTCAGGTTCTCTTTCATTCCCCTCCCGGGGTTCTTTTCACCTTTCCCTCACGGTACTATGCGCTATCGGTCCATATCAGTGTTTCGCCTTGGAGGGTGGTCCCCCCAGCTTCCCACAGGGTTTCTCGTGTCCCGTGGTACTCTGGATCCTGCTCCATGCATTTGCTTACGCCTACGAGGCTCTCACTCTCTCTGGCTGAGCTTCCCAGCTCATTCTGCTTCACTCATGCATTTGATAGCAGTCCACAACCCCGGATTGGTTTCCCATTCCGGTTTGGGCTCTGCCCCGTTCGCTCGCCGCTACTAGGGGTATCTCTGTTGATTCCTTTTCCTCCGGCTACTTAGATGTTTCAGTTCACCGGGTGCCCTTCCTCATAGAGGATGACAGCACTACTGCTGCCGGGTTTCCCCATTCGGAGATCTGCGGGTCAAAGGTTACTTGCACCTCACCGCAGCTTATCGCAGCTTATCGCGTCCTTCTTCGGCTGATATGGCCAAGGCATCCGCCGTACGCCCTTACTTACTTGACTAATTTCTATAAACAAGAATTCAAGGTTCGTTAAGATCTCTTTTTAAAAAGAGGTATTTTCTAACATTTTTATGCAGTTGTCAAGGTACGATTGAGAGGATGACCTCTCAAAACTGAACAATGAATGAATTACCAAAGTGCCGACTTCTTAGGTTTTCCCTAGAAAGGAGGTGATCCAGCCGCACCTTCCGATACGGCTACCTTGTTACGACTTCACCCCAATCATCGCCCCCACCTTCGACGGCTGGCTCCAAAAGGTTACCTCACCGGCTTCGGGTGTGAATGACTTTCGTGGTGTGACGGGCGGTGTGTACAAGGCCCGGGAACGTATTCACCGCAGTATGCTGACCTGCGATTACTAGCGATTCCTGCTTCATGCAGGCGAGTTGCAGCCTGCAATCCGAACTGGGACTCTGTTTTTGGGGTTTGCTCCGGATCGCTCCTTCGCTTCCCTCTATTAAGAGCCATTGTAGTACGTGTGTAGCCCAAGCCATAAGGGGCATGATGACTTGACGTCATCCCCGCCTTCCTCCGCATTGTCTGCGGCAGTCTCTCCTGAGTCCCCGGCCGAACCGCTGGTAACAGAAGATAGGGGTTGCGCTCGTTGCGGGACTTAACCCAACATCTCACGACACGAGCTGACGACAGCCGTGCACCACCTGTTTTCTTGTCCTCCGAAGAGGAACTGGATATCTCTATCCATAGCAATCAATGTCAAGGCTTGGTAAGGTTCTTCGCGTTGCGTCGAATTAAACCACATACTCCACCGCTTGTGCGGGCCCCCGTCAATTCCTTTGAGTTTCAGCCTTGCGGCCGTACTCCCCAGGCGGGATACTTATTGCGTTAACTCCGGCACAGAAGGGGTCGATACCTCCTACACCTAGTATCCATCGTTTACGGCCAGGACTACCGGGGTATCTAATCCCGTTTGCTCCCCTGGCTTTCGCGCCTCAGCGTCAGTTGTCGTCCAGAAAGCCGCTTTCGCCACTGGTGTTCCTCCTAATATCTACGCATTTCACCGCTACACTAGGAATTCCGCTTTCCTCTCCGATACTCTAGCATCGCAGTTTCGGTCCCCTCACGGGGTTAAGCCCCGCACTTTTAAGACCGACTTACGACGCCGCCTGCGCGCCCTTTACGCCCAATAATTCCGGACAACGCTTGCCACCTACGTATTACCGCGGCTGCTGGCACGTAGTTAGCCGTGGCTTTCTCTTACGGTACCGTCACTCGTAACGGGTATTGACCGCTACGCCATTCGTCCCGTATAACAGAACTTTACAACCCGAAGGCCGTCATCGTTCACGCGGCGTTGCTCCGTCAGACTTTCGTCCATTGCGGAAGATTCCCCACTGCTGCCTCCCGTAGGAGTCTGGGCCGTGTCTCAGTCCCAATGTGGCCGTTCATCCTCTCAGACCGGCTACTGATCGTCGCCTTGGTGGGCCGTTACCCCTCCAACTAGCTAATCAGACGCAAGCCCCTCCTTCAGCGAAAGCTCCGAAGAGCCTCCCTTTCTTCCCTCTGCCATGCGACAAAAAGAACGTATTCGGTATTAGCAGCCGTTTCCAGCTGTTGTCCCCATCTGAAGGGCAGGTTGCTTACGCGTTACTCACCCGTTTGCCACTCGAATTGATAAGAAGCAAGCTTCTCATCTCTTCTCGTTCGACTTGCATGTGTTAAGCACGCCGCCAGCGTTCGTCCTGAGCCAGGATCAAACTCTCCATGATATATGGAAGAGCTGTTTGGCTCTTGTTTATTGATTGGTATTACTCATTGTTTGACGTTCTATTGAAATAGAACCTCGCACTCTGGCGTTCATTCAGTTCATTGTTCAGTTTTCAAAGGTCATCGTTGTCATCACCGGGTGGCGACGACTTATTTATTTTAACAAACTCGGAAGAGCTTGTCAAGGATTAATTTGAACTTTTTTAAAAACTCAAATCACCCCGGTCTGCATAAAACAGACCTTTGCAGGATAAAGTTCCTGCGGCGTCAGGGCCTTGCCCTGACAGCTCATTTAGTATACTACTGTGTAAAGAATATGTCAAGGATTTTTTTCAAATTCTTGACGCCGGCCACGAATCATCGCCTGCGGCGATGTGTTCGTCGTTCATCGTTCGTCGTCAATCCGTAACATCGCCTGGCCGCGATTCCGTAGGGGCCGTCCTGTAAAGGCGGCCCGTTACGCGCTGAGGGCATCCCGAAGCGTCATTGTCAGTTTGAGGTGCCGTTGTGCAACGGCATCCGTAGGGGCCGTCCTGTAAAGGCGGCCCGTTACGCGCTGAGGGCTCCCCGAAGCGTCGTTGTCCGTTTGAGTCTGTCGCGGCGGAACGCCGCATCTGAATCCGAGGAAAAAGCCGTGGTTCGTGGCTCGTGGCTCGTAAAAGCTCACCATCATTCCGAATGGGCCATGATCAAATATCACAGCGGGCCGCCCTAGCCGGGTCGGCCCCTACGATGGCCCTGGTCGGGGCATTTTTTTACGAGCCGAGGGTTACTCGAGGCGATGTTGTCAGTTTGAGATGCCGCGGTGTAACGGCATCCGTAGGGGCCGTCCTGTAAAGGCGGCCCGCTACGCGCTGAGGGTTTCCCGAAGCGTCGTTGTCCGTTTGAGTCTGCCGCGGCGGTACGCCGCATCTGATTCCGAGGAAAAAGCCGTGGTTCGTGGCTCGTGGCTCGTGGCTCGTAAAAGCTCACCATCATTCCGAATGGGCCATGATCAAATATCACAGCGGGCCGCCCTAGCCGGGTCGGCCCCTACGCTGGCCCCGGTCGGGGCTTTTTTACGAGCCGAGGGTTACTCGAGGCGATGTTGTCAGTTTGAGGTTCCGTTGTGCAACGGCATCCGTAGGGGCCGTCCTGTAAAGGCGGCCCGCTACGCGCTGAGGGCATCCCGAAGCGTCGTTGTCCGTTTGAGTCTGTCGCGGCGGAACGCCGCATCTGAATCCGAGGAAAAAGCCGTGGTTCGTGGCTCGTGGCTCGTAAAAGCTCACCATCATTCCGAATGGGCCATGATCAAATATCACAGCGGGCCGCCCTAGCCGGGTCGGCCCCTACGATGGCCCCGGTCGGGGCTTTTTTTACGAGCCGAGGGTTACTCGAGGCGATGAGCTCTGGCCTGCGGCCTGCGACCGGCGAAAAAAAGGGGCTTGTCGTCGCGCGACAAGCCCTTTTTTTCATCCATTAAAATTCAGCTTTCCAGATGCCGTGGAGATTGCACGATTCGTATACGACGCCGGAGTCTACGGCTGCGAATACGGCTTTCGGTTCTTCACCGGGTTTGAGGAATTTGATTTCCAGTTTATCGTCCGTTGCCAAAGCGATCCATTCAATATGATGTTCTTCCAGCATCGGATGAGTTACAGAGCCAACGGTGACTTCCAGCGTATCACCGACGCGTTTTACGACGGGGATGTGTTTTTCTTTCGCTGCATCGACGGAGCCGACAGCAATGGGTTCAGCCCCTTCTACACTGCCGCTGAGCAAGGCCAATACGTTTTTACCTTCGAGCTGATAGAATTTTACGTCTTTCATAGTAACTCCTCCTCTAATAAAAAATGCAAGTTCTATATATAAAGATATATATTATATGTCATTCATAGGTGGTCATGAAATCTTTTGTACTTTTAATTGATATTAGTTCTTTGTTATGTCTATATCTTACATGATTTGACTCTTTTTGTCAAGAAATAATTAACAAATAATTATTCTTTATTTGTTAATTTCCAGCAAAAAAAGAACCCCACATGATGGGCGGAAGTTTCATGTGAGGTCCTTTTTTATGGAGCGTTTCTTATATACTTACTATACTATTATTCGTTTTTCAGGAAAAAAGGCTTATCTGAGGATAGCGCCGGAGATAACCATCTGCTGTACCTGGTTGGTGCCTTCATAGATCTGAGTGATCTTAGCGTCGCGCATGTAGCGTTCAACCGGGTATTCGCGAGTGAAGCCATAGCCGCCGAATACCTGGACAGCATCGGTGGTGACCTGCATAGCTACGTCAGAAGCGTATTTCTTAGCGATAGCTGCGTCTACGGAGTAGGATTTAACGTCGGGCTGAGCCATTTTCCAAGCAGCCTGATAAACAGCAAGACGAGCCGTTTCGATTTTGAGTTTCATGTCAGCGAGCATGAAGCTGATAGCCTGGAATTTAGCAATCGGTTTGCCGAACTGTGTACGTTCTTTAGCGTACTGAACAGCTGCATTGTAAGCGCCTTCCGCAATGCCGAGAGCCTGTGCGCCAACGCCAACACGGCCGCCGTCGAGGGTCATCATAGCGATCTTAAAGCCTTCGCCTTCTTTGCCGAGGAGGTTTTCAGCCGGAACTTTTACGTTCTGGAATACGAGTTCACGCTGTACGGAAGCGCGGATACCCATTTTCACTTCTTCTTTGCCATAGGTGAAGCCTTCCATGCCTTTTTCAAGGATGAAAGCGCTCATGCCTTTAGCGCCTTTGGATTTGTCCGTGGAAGCGAATACGACGGTAACGTCAGCTTCGCCGCCGTTGGTGTTGAAGACTTTGGAGCCGTTCAAGGTGTAGCTGCCGTCTTCATTTTTCGTAGCAACGGTGGAGCCGTTCAAAGCGTCGGTACCAGCGTTCGGTTCCGTGAGGCCGAAAGCGCCGAGTTTCGTGCCTTCTGCCAAGGGTTTCAAATATTTGGCTTTCTGTTCAGCCGTGCCGAATTTCCAGATCGGCCAGGAGCAGAGCATGGTGTGTACTTCAAAGCTGAGAGCGATGGACGGGTCGACTTTAGCAACTTCTTCGCAGGCAACAGCCAGGCTGAGGAAGTCAGCACCTACGCCGCCGTTTTCTTCTTCCCAGGGGATGCCGAGAAGGCCGAGGGTGCCCATTTTGTCGAGAATAGCGCGGTCAAAGACTTCTTTTTCGTCACGTTCTTTGACAGTCGGTGCCAATTCTTTTTCAGCAAAGTCTTTCGCCAATTTAGCAATATCCTGCTGCATTTCGCTGAGTTTGAAATCCATAGTAAATATTCCTCCTAAAAATAATTCTTATTCCATACTAAAGGTTTATAGGAAAGGGACTGTCGCACGAAGCTTTGGCTGCCATGCGAAGCCCCTTTTTCTAACAATCAAGCACTTACGCTATTATTTGCCCTGGAAGTGTTTAGCGCGTTTGTTGACGAATGCGTCCATGCCTTCCTTCTGGTCTTCCGTGGAGAAGCAGAGAGCGAATACTTCGTCTTCGTAAGCGATACCGGTGACGACGTCGCAGTTGATACCACGGTTGATAGCGGTCTTAGCGAGCTGTACAGCGATAGGAGCGTTGCCCATGATTTCTTTAGCTACCTTTTTGCAGGTATCCATCAATTCTTCCTGGGGAACGACTTTGTTGACCAAGCCGATGCGATGAGCTTCCTGAGCGTCGATCATGTTAGCACGGAAGATCATTTCTTTACCATAGCCGCGGCCTACGACACGGGGGAGACGCTGTGTACCACCGAAGCCCGGTGTAATGCCGAGACCAACTTCAGGCTGACCGAATTTAGCGTTTTCAGCAGCATAACGGAAGTCGCAAGCGCAAGCGAGTTCGCAGCCGCCGCCGAGAGCGTAGCCGTTGACAGCAGCGATGACCGGCTGGGGCAGGTTTTCAATGCGAGTGAAGGTATCCTGGGAAATTTTACCGAATTTACGGCCTTCGACAGGGTTCTTGGTGGACATTTCGACGATGTCAGCGCCAGCTACGAAGGATTTAGCACCTTCACCAGTGATGATAACAACTTTGACCGATTCGTCAGCTTCGATTTTACCAACGCAATCATTCAGTTCCGTAACTGTTTCCGTATTCAATGCGTTGAGAGCCTTCGGGCGGCTGATCGTTAAAATACCGATACCATCTTCGTTGACGAATTTAATGTTGTTGTAAGCCATAATAAAAAACCTCCTAATATAGTTACTTAGATTTACTAACTATTTCTCAATGGATTGGCCTTGCCTTGAACCAACCTTGTGACTACAGTATACAAATGACCGGCTTGGAACAAAACAGGAAAGGCTTGACCTTTTTTGCATAGAATTAAGTCCTTGTGAATTTTTTTGTCCAAATCCGTTGTGGTTCACCAAGGCATGTGATAAAATGTACATGCTTTGGTGAATTAAATCTATACGTCACATGAGCGTATTTCATGTGTTTTACGAACTGTACGTTTTAGATAATAGCATGAACTTATTTATAAGGGGGTTCCAACGTGATTTCAGATGGATATGCATCGACGTTAAAACGGCTCATTACCTTCACTCAGGCCAAGTTCATCTCCCTGGCCGACGTCGTCGGCTATGACGTCTCGTATGTCAATAAATGGAGCAATGGCACGAAATTACCGTCTTCCCGTTATGTCGAACGGATCAACGAAGAAATGGGTCAGTACTTTGCCGAACTGATTGCCAAGCAGAAGAAAGAAGCCAAATTCTTCAAGGCCTTCCCCATTTCGGAAAATACGGAAGACTTAGGTTTTGAAATCGGCCAGTATCTCTGCGCAGCTTACCGGACGACGCTCAATCAGAGCCGCTCCCCCAAGGGGAAAGAAAACCGGCCGTCCATTCAAGTCATTACCGGCCATCACGATACGTCGGCTTTCTTGTCGGACTTACTGCAAAAGAGCATCCAAAGTCTGGAATCAGACGGGGAACTCCTGGTCCTCGGTGAATTCTGCACCTTGTATAAAACGGGATTCTGGAAGTATTTCGATGGACTGAAATTGCAGCACAAGCTGACCATCCGCGTCGGCCTGGACCTGGATAAGATCGAAGAAAACTTCGATGACTTACTCACGGTGTACCGCATCCTCGACAGCTTCCTGGACATCGATTTCGTCTTTTACGATATCCAGGATACGTCCAATGCCAACCTCATCATCCTCAAGGACTCGTTCGTCGTCCAGTACGCTTTGGACACGCAGCCCCGCTTCAAGATGTGCACCTATATCTTCGATGAATCCTTGATCGGCGACATTTATGAAAAATTCAGCTTCAACGGCGCCGAAAAGAAGCCCCTCATGTCGACGGTCAGCTCTCTGGGGATGGATGAATTAGGCTACCGCACGGCCTTCTATGCAACGACGAAATTCTTTTTCTACTTGACCATCGGCTTCGAATTTCTCCTGCCCCACGAAGTCTTCGACCACATCAGCGAAAGGGTCTCGCCCGAACAGGCCTTCTCCATCCAGCGCCTCTGCGTCACGTGGGAAGAAATCCTCAACGCCTCGGAAATCACCTTCATCATGCCGACGACGTCGCTCCTGCGCTACGTCGAATCGGGCTATATCTACCTGACCGATATCGAATACAGCTTAACCGCAGAAGAACGGAAAGATCATATAAAAAGTATCTTTGAGGGCCTGGAAAAGAATCCCCATTTAACGACGGGCGTCCTCCTGCCGACGGTCAGCGACGACATGTACACGGGCAAGGACTTATCGTTCTACTCGAACTACAAGACGGGCTTCTTGAAAAAGAACAAGCGGAATATCCACAATGACGCCGATTCCTTCTACGTCATCAGCAGCAACCGTCTCCACTCCATCCTGCTCAACGCTTTCCAGAGCATGAAGAACCAGCCGTCGTACCGCCAGTACGATTTAGAGGCACTCAAGAAAAAATACGAAACCTATAAACCCCTCATCGAACGGACCTTGTCCTTGTCGAAGTAAAAAAAAGTAGGGGCTATCGCACGAAGGTTTCTGCCATCATGCGTAGTCCCTTTTGCTTTATAGTTTGTAGTTGGGAGTTTGTAGTTTGTAGAAGAGGGTTTTAAATTTAAAAACCTTCACTAAAAACTATAAACTACAAACTTAATACTTAAAAAGAGGCTGTCTTAATGCGACAGCCTCTTTTTTTACAGTCCGCAACTCATGGCATAGTCCGCGGCTGTGTCAAAACCTCTCAGACCGCCTTCGGCGGCCAGCTCCCCTATCAGGGGAGCCTTTCTGCAAACTACAAACTCTGTGCTACAAACTATTATTTATTCATTTCTTCTTTCATCTTTTTCAGGCCCATGGGTTTATCTTCGAAGAGGAAGGCCGGCATGAGTTTGACGTCGTCGATGATCGGTTTGAAGCCCATCTGGTCGAGGACATCTTTCTGGAGGTCGACGCCCGGTGCGATTTCTGTCAGATGGACGCCATCTTCCTTCATTTCGAATACGGCACGTTCCGTAATGTACAGGACATGCTGTTTATGTTTCCGGGCATAGTTGCCGCTGAAGGTAATGTGGCCGACTTCGGGGACGAATTTCTTGACTTTCCCTTCCTGCGTGATGTGCAGTTCGCCATCTTTGATTTCTTCGCGGAGTTTCCCTGTCGTGAAGGTGCCGCAGAAGACGACGTTCTTCGTATTCTGGGTGATGTTGACGAAGCCGCCGCAGCCAGCGATACGCGTACCGAATTTGGATACGTTGATGTTGCCGTCTTTATCACATTCAGCCAGGCCCAGGCAGGTCAGGTCCAGACCGCCGCCATCGTAGAAGTCGAACTGGGTAGCCTGGTCCATATAAGCTTCGGCATTGACAGAAGCACCGAAGCGGACGCCGCCGAGGGGAACGCCGCCGATAGCCCCGGCTTCGACAGTCATGGTCAGGCTGTCGCCGATGCCTTCTTCGTTAGCAACCGACGAAACGAGTTCCGGAATACCGATACCCAGGTTGATGACGGCTTCATTGCTCATATTGAGGAGCAGGAGAGCTGCCCGGCGGGCAATGACTTTCTTGGCATTGAGCGGAGCCGGATCGAGGGCTTTGACAGGAATCGTCGTTTCCCCGGTCAGGGACGGATCGTATTCGCAATCAAAGGACTGCTGCCGTTTCGTTTCATCATCGACCTGGACGATATAGTCGACATAGATGCCCGGTACTTTGACCAGTTTCGGGTCGAGCGTGCCGCCTTTGACGATTTTTTCGACCTGGACGACGACGATACCGCCGCTGTTATGGACGGCCTGTGCCAGCGGTGTAGCATCGAAAGGCGATACTTCCTTGCTCATAACGACGTTGCCCCATTCATCGGCATAAGTCCCGCGGATGAAGCCGATATTCATATCCATGCGCGGATAGAAGAGCTGGTCATGGCCTTCGATGTTGATGACTTTGACAAAATCTTCTTTGGTGACGTCATTGAGGCGGCCGCCGCTGATGCGGGGGTCGGCAAAGGTATCGAGGCCGACGTGGGTAATCGTGCCTAAGCGATGAGCTGCGACGTCGCGGAAGTACTGGGACAACGTGCCCTGCGGCAGGTTATAAGCCTGGATTTTATTTTCATTGACTAATTTCTGTAAAGAAGTAACAGCATTCCAATGGCCGAGGATGGCTTTTTTCAGCATCCCTTCGTGGGCGAAGTGGTCGCCGCCGCGGCCGTCCGTATTCCCTTGGGAAGCGGCATAGATGAGGGTCAAATCTTTCGGCGAACCCGTGTTGAGGAAGCGTTCTTCCAGGGCACTGGTCAAGGCTTCCGGCTGGCCGGAACCGACGAACCCGTTAGTCGTAACGACGTCACCGTCTTTGACGAGCTGTGCTGCTTCTTGCGCTGTAATTATTTTCACTTGCTTCATGTCTTCCATCTCCTATTTCTTCACGTTTGTTATGTTCATTTCGTGACTTCAGTATACAGAGGAAGCAAGTGGAATGATAGACGAAAGGAATGGACTAAATTGGTAGGAAAAAATTCCAAGAAGTCAAATTACTGGGCTTCCAGGGCCTGCCAGGCTTCATCTGCCCGTTCGACGAACATCTGGCGGACCGCTTCATTTTCTCCCAAGCCATGGATATAGGTTGTCACTTTGAATCCTTCTTTTTCCAGGATGCTCTTATGGGAATCGTCATCAGCGCCGGCCATATCGTTATTGGCATGGTCGCCGGCGACCATCATCATAGGCATGAGGATGACGTTCTCGATGCCCTTGGCTTTCAGCTGAGGAATGACCGTATCCAGATGGGGCCAGCCTTCGACGGAATAGATGAAGACATTGCCCAGATCAGCGGCATCGAGGCGGTTCTGGACGACGGAGTAGTAGGCATTGGCCGGATGAGGCGTGCCATGAGCCATGACCAGGATGGCATCTTTCTTGCCGATTTTCGGGAACTGTGTCGAAAAGGCTTTGACAAATTCAGCGATATCATCGCGCTGGTCTTCCTGACCCATCCAATACATCAACGGCGTGCCGAGGGTCATTTTTTTGAAATCCTTTTTATAGAGGTCGAAAATAGCCGAGTCATAAGCGTATTCCATGCCGGGGATGACGTCGAGGGACGTAATGGCCACGCGCGTATAGCCTTCTTTTTTCAACTGGGCCATAGCCTGTTCCGGCGTCGGTACGGTCAGGCCTTCTTTGGCCTTGATGCGGTCGACGATGATATGTGACGTAAAGGCGACGACGACTTTCTGGTCCGGATGGGCCGCCTTGATGGCATCGACAGTCCGGTCGATGGTCTTCTGGCGGCTGTCTTTATAAGTCGTACCGAAACTCAACACCAGGATGGCATCTTTATTGGCTTCGTTCTGCATGGCCGGGTTATTATAGGTACGGACGCCGATTTCTGCGGCCTGCTTCAAAGCCGGCGTGGCGTCTTTGACTTCGGGGTTCAGCGTATAGCCGGCAGCAAACGAAGGGGCCGAAAAAGCACCGAACGAAGTCAGGGCTAAGGACAAGAGTAACGCTGTTTTCATTTTTTTGTGGAACATAACCATCTCTCCTTTTATAAAAAACATAAAAAAAAAGGGACTGCCACACGAGGGTAAAACCCTTATGCGACAGTCCTTTGCATACTTAGTCGATCACAGTCACTAACTATGAAAATCGCCATCCCCATCGCTCGCAGGTCAACCGGTGATTCTGGATCAGGCAGTTCTTCTGGCTCGGATTCATCGTCCTGGCTGCGCCTTCCCATACGCTAACGTACAGTGACATCTTTGCAGCCTGGCTCCTCCTTACAGCGGCGGGACCGCGCCGGTTTTGCACCGGACTTCTCTATTGAGCTTACGCACCTGATTGCGCTTATGGAATTATCGTAAAACTTACAGGACTAATGTCGGAGCAACATAGGTACGGGCCAGCAATTCCTGGTTCAGAGAATACAGGCCTTTGGCATCGCTGCCGAACATCTTGTATTTCTTGATCAAATCGTCGGCATTCTTTTCTTCTTCACCCTGTTCCTTGACGAACCAGTCGAAGCATTGCATGGTCCGGTAGTCGTGGACTTTATCGGCGGCCTGATAGATCTTGTTGATCAGGGATGTGACATACTGTTCATGGGCCAGGCCGGCTTTCAGGACAGCTTTGATGCTATCAAAGTCGTTCTGCGGTTCGGCAATGGCCGAGAAGGTAACGCGTTCACCGTTGTTGTGCAGATAGGTCCGCATGAGCATGGCGTGGTCCCGTTCTTCCTGAGCCTGGACATCATACCAGTTGGCAAAGCCGTCGAGGCCATTATCATAGAAATAGTTGGCAAAAGCTAAATACAAATATTCCGAATAAAATTCCTGATTGATCTGTTTGTTAATTAATTCTTTTACTTTTGCATCGAGCATGGCAGTACCTCCTTGAGATATATCTCAAAACCTGTACAGAACTTCATCGGTTTCCTTGAACCTTTTTAATTATAGCATATTCAGCCCTATCGGGAACACTTCTTATTTGACTTTCTGCTCATCAATGACATTCTTGATAGTTTTCAAATCCTTGATATCGACTTCTTTCAGGAGCTGACGGAACTGGGTCAGCTGCTTTTCCACTTCCGGCGATAATTTCGGGAACTTCGGATCAATGGCCTTGAGCGCTTTGAGGACGATCTGGGCAACGACATAGCGCGTGTACCACTTGTCGTCAGCCGGGACGATATACCAGGGCGCATACTTCGTTGACGTCGCTGTCAGGACTTCGCCATAGACTTTCTGATATCGGTTCCAGTATTTCCGTTCTTCAATATCGGACATGTCGAACTTCCAGTTCTTCTGCTTGGTCACGATGCGGTCGATCAGGCGTTTCTTCTGTTCGTTTTTCGACAAATGAAGGAATATCTTGACCATAGGAAAGCCATTTTCCGACAAGTACCGTTCCCAGTCGCGTATCTGGCGATAGCGGCTCTCCCAGATATCCTTGCGGACCAGTTCTTCCGGCATGCCGTCGCTCTTGATGAGGTTGTGGATGCGGGCGACGACGACTTCTTCGTAATGGGAGCGGTTGAAGATGCCGATTTCTCCCCGGCCGGGCAGGGCCTTGTTGATGCGCCACATGTAGTCGTGGTCCAATTCTTCCGAACTCGGCTTCTTGAAGCTCTGCACCTTGACGCCAGCCGGATTGAGGCGAGCAAAGACGTGCTTGACCGTCCCGTCTTTCCCGGCAGCGTCCATGGCCTGCAGGACGATGACCAAGCCGTAATGGTTATCGGCAAAGAGTTTTTCCTGTAAATCCTGCATTTCCGTAATCGTCTGGTCCAGCAGTTCTTCTTTGACTTTTTTCTTGTCGATATCCACATCGCAGGCCGTCGGCCATTGGGCCAAATCGACTTTTTCGCCTGATTTCGCTAAATAGCGTGAAATATCCATGATGAAAACTCCTTTCTCTATCTATGTTCACCGGATGGTCTGCGGGCCGCCCTTTCCCCAGCGGCTCCGCTTGCCGTTTTTATAGTCGATGTTGATGGCCCCTATCTTGACTTTGCCGTTGACGATGGAAAAGGCATCCGTCGATACGTCGCCAAAGAACATGGAAATGACGACGTCCCGGAAGTTCAAGGTCTTGCCATCTTGAGCAAAGGAACCGGAAATGCCCCGGAACGGTACGTTGTGATAGCGGCCCGGACCGGAACGGAAATCACCATAAATGGCTTTCGTGCCGGCCGATTTATTTTCTTCCATATGCAGGTTCAAGTCGACATCACAGCGCAGGAAGAGGTCGTGGGCCGCAATGCCGCCTTTGAGCCGGGAACCGGTCATATCGGCCGTATACGACCTATCATCCAGGTTCACCTGTCCCTGGCCCTTCATGGATCCGCCAAAGACGCCGGCCGTAACTTCCGTCACATCGAGCAGGCCCTGTTCATAGTGGACCTGCCCTACGACATCGGTAAAGACTAGGGCCGTAATGTCCAGGCGGTCCATCTTCAAAGTCCCGTCGATGACCGGCGCATACAAGGGGCCGCGGATATCCGCCGACACCGTCGCCGCGTCGTCGATGTCGAGGCCAGCTCCGAGAGAACGGGGATTGCAGTCGTTCAACAACAGGGACAGGTTATACTGTGGCGTATCCGGTTTGAAATCCAGGCTCCCGCGGATGCGCAGGGACTTGGCTTCGAGAGTACCGGAAAAGTGGCCGGCCCGCAGATCAAGGGTCGTCTTGCCCTTGGTATGGATATGGGAAGAGAACTCGACATCGCCGATGGTAAAATGACGACCTGGCGCTTCGGCTTCGATGACGCTCTGGTGCAGGGCGACATGGCAGTTAAAAGGGTGATTGCCTTTAGGGCCGGTGACCTTGATGAAACCCCGCGGATCTCCGCTCTGGTGGCCGCTTATTTTCTTGACATGCTGTAACTCCATTTTATCATTAAAGATCAAATGGATATAGGCATTATCCAAGGTCACGTCTTCCACGGTCTGTGTACCGATATGGCCGGTCAGGACATCGCTCAACTTGACCGTGAACTGGCCTTTTGGGATCTGGACCAGCGTATCGCCGTCCTCGTCGTTCCACACCAGGTTCTCAAAGGAGACCGTCCCGCCTGGCGTCGCCGTCAGCCGTTCTACAGTTACCGTGCCGGGAAAGAGCTGGCGCTCGGCGACGACTTGGTTGAAAATGTCCGCTGCCTTATAACTCATGTAAAAGCAGAGGCCATAAAGGGCGGCAGCGATGCAGAGGACCAGGACGGCTATTTTCTTGAATTTCCCTTTATGACGACTATACCAGTTATTCCACATGTTCTCCCGACTTCTTGGCACTCATATCACTGATTTTCCAGGTACCTCCATCTTTGACCATCGTGACCTGGCCATTGAAATACTGCACTTTGACTTTGGCACTGCCTGGGATACGGTCCCGCGCTTTCAAAGCAAAGGAAAAGGTCGTCTTGTTACCGCCGGAAGCGATCTGGCGGATATTGGAAACGTCACTGGACAAAGTATTGGCATAGCCCGGTGCGTAGCCATCATAACCGCCGACGGAAGTCTGGAAATCAGGTGTCAGCAATTGGAAGGCCTCTTGCAGGTGATGCCCGGAAATATCCTTATGATAAGCCAGGAAAGCCTGTTTGGCGCCATCCGTCTGTTCATCGGCCAGGCGGACGCTGATGTATTCGACAGCCTGGCTGTTCTTGCTGACGGCAAAGCGCAGGATTCCTGTTTTCCCGTCATCGGTCTTAAAAGTATATTCGTAATGGATCTGGGCTCCGTATTCCGAGGCCTGATAGTCATCGCCATAGGCATTGACGACATCATCGAAAGAGCTTCCCTGATGGATTCCCCGCTTGCTCTGGGCTGCCGGCGACGACGACGTCAACATGATGACTTTGTTGTCTTTGACGACGACGTCCATATCGGTGAACTTATGGTGAACGGCCCCGTCCTTACTGTCGGAGGTACTGAGTTCCCGTCCCAGCCCGTCGTTGGCTTCATCCCAGCTTTGTCCCAGGTAAACACCGTTTAAAGAGAGTTCAGAATCGGCCGTTTTGACAACTTGCTGCGAATGGGTCCCGGTACCGGCAGGAAGGCTTTTAGGCTGACTATGGGCATACCAGATACCGCCCGCTACGGCCAGGACCAGGACGACACCTAAGGCGATGAGGACTTTGCCATGTTCCCGTAATTGTTCCTTCAAAGGCCGTTGAGGAGGCATATTCTGCTGAATGTCATGGCGGGGAACCTCAGATAACGGCGCTGCTGCCGGTTCCGTTTCCTTGCTAAAAGGGTCCGGCAAAGGGCCTGCTGAGGCATCGGGAGTCTGCAGTCTGGTTCCGCAAGAAGGGCAGAACTTGGCCGTCGGGTCGACGACGTGATGGCATTGCGGGCACGTATAGACGGGTTTGCCGCAGTGACTGCAAAAAATGGCATCGCCTTCGACAGGATGGCCGCAGTACGGGCAGGTCTTTTTATTTACTTCATTTACTTTCCGCGTTGACATTCCATTTTTTCTATCTTCAAGATTGGCTTGGTTGTCACCTGTATCGTCAAAGTCAAACGATGTAAACATGTTTTCACCACTAATCGTTCCGATAGAAGCCAGCGACGAAATCCCGAAGATAAAGAAGACGGCCGTCCAAGGAACGGTATTCATGAGACGGAAGGCTTGGTAAAAGGAAGTTCCCAGCCGTTCTTCCCGGCGATAGATATAATGCTGGCAGAAAACAGGAATCATCCAGACCAGGACCAGGAGGACGGCATAGCCGATGAAAGTCCCATAACCACCACGGGTCATGCCAAACATGAGCTGGGTCATACTATAGACGATGTGGCCGACGACAGCCGCCGTACAAAGGGCACTGATGAGCCAGCTGAGGACGACGTAGTAAATATAGCGGCGGTATTTGCTGATATAATGCCAACGTCTGCGATTCACATAAATAGTAGCGATGATACCCAGAATACAGAGAATGGCAGCGACAGTCCCACTGAAAAGGTCGGCAATCAAAATCAATAAAAGGTCTACAACGAAATAGCCAAGGGCCATTTTGAGCAGGTAGACTAAAGCCCGCGTCTTATAGAGCAGATAAATCATGATGACAAAAAGGGCCAGCGAAGCCAGTGTATTGAGACCGCTGAAAAAAGTCAGGACATCGATCGTCCGCCGTATCCCAACAGGGCCGCCGAAGAGGCCGATCATTTCCAGTCCCCGAAGAGCCAATTCAAACAACACACCCAGTACCGTCGTTACCACGCCAAGATACATCATGGCGATGATAGCGGTATACTTCTTGTGTTCTGTCGGGAACCACTTGCCAAAATAACCTAAAGAATCCATAGAAACACCTCCATGCCAATAAGGGGAATTATAATTTCATGTTACACCTATTTGACGAAAAGGAAAAGGGGCTGTAATGTTCTTGATTTTTTACAGCTTTTTCTCTACTATAAAAAGTAACGACTACGTATGCGAGGTATTTTATGGACAGACAGCAAATGACGCGCCGGGAGTGGGTATCGGCACAACTCACGACTTGGCAGAATGTTTTGAGTGCCATCTGGATTTTCGCTATCCTCATGTATACTTTTATCCACGGTTTTAATCCCTGGGTCATCATCGGCGGCTTCGTCGGCTTTTTTATCGTTACGGCCTGGCAGATGATTTACATGATGCTCGCCTTTTCCCTGATTGCCGGCGGCCTCTGTGCCATATTTCCCTTTTTGGCGCCTGTCGCCTTCATCATCATGATCGTCCTCTTCATCGCCCGCATCGGTTTCATCTTGAAGAACTGGCGGGCTGTCATTGCCGGTCTTATGGTCTACGGCCTGGCCTTTGTCCTCTACTTCCGCATGGATTGGCTCAATACCTTATACCGGCCGATTTACCGAGGCTTGGCAACGATAGTAAACACGTTTCCTCACGTTTTCTTTACAGTCGTTCACGCGTCTCTCCTGGTTCGAGTCTTGGCCTTGACAGCCTTAGCCGCCCTTATCGCCTTCGTCTTCCAGCTCTTGTTGTATTGGCTCTATCGGAATGGTTACTCCTCGTCAGGTGCTTTGAACATCATGGGCAGTATCCCCCTGGTCATCATCGCCCTGGTCCTGCCCTTCCTGAAAGCCGCTGCCGGCGGCGTCGTCGACGGCATGGCCGACGGCTTCGCCCACGATAGCGCCTTTGCCCATGACGGCGTCGTCAGCCACGAAGGCTTAGTCAAAGCGCCGTCCGGTTACCACCATGTAAACGGCTATACCCGCATCGCCCCAGACGGCCATACGGAATATGTCCACGACTACATCCGCTCCAACCCGGACGGCATTTTAGAAAACAACCTGTCCTATCACGGAAATCATCCCGTCGTAGAAGGAACGTACCAAGCTCTTCCTGGAGAAGCGGCTCACGTCCCGGCCAGCACAGGCCACTCCCTGTACGTCATGCTGGCCGGCGGCATGAAGAGCGGCTGGCGGGTCGTCGCCAACATCGGCCGCCATACCCTGATCACACTCTTCCTGGTGTATACCGCCGTGTTCCTCGTAACCAGTGTGGTCGTTTACACTGTTTATCGGTAAAAAAATAGGCTGTCGCTTATGCGACAGCCTATTTTTAAGTGGTTAGTGGTTAGTGGTTAGTGGCTAGTGAATGGTTTCGTAGGGGCCGTCCCAAAGGGCGGCCCGCCATGGATTTGTATAATCCCCTACGGATTACGAGCCACGAATCACTAACAACGAACCACAAAAGACACTAATACCACTCGTTGATCCAGTTTTTTTCGGTCGGGAAGAGGGCCTGCAGGGTTTGCAGGGCCTGTTCATTTCCCTGTAGTTTTTCATTGAAAACCAGGTCGTTTACATCCATGGCGCCAAAGGCTAATAAAGCCAGGGTACCGATGGGCAGGGTAACGTCGGCCTGCTCATTCTTTTCTTGGGTAACTACGGGTTTACCATTGTTTACTGTCAAGGTAAAGGTCCCGCAGTTCCAATCCGCCAAGGGGTCTTCCGTATGGAAGGTAACCGTACCGTCGGTCTGGTAGGGAAGCTGTTCCAAGGCCCCTTTGACATCGACGATGCGGCCCGTCATGAAGGGCATCGTTTCATGGCCCTGTTTCCCGTCGGGATAAAAGCGATAGGACTGGTCATGGATGCCTTCGTTCCATTGGAAGGCCTCGCCTTGAGAACGGTGGTTGTACATATAGCCTAAGAGGCCCCGTTTTCCCTTGCGGCAGGTGTAAACAAATTCACCGCTGATGATGGTCGGTTCTCCCAGCTGATAGAAGGCATAGCCAATCGGTTCATCCCCATCGAAGCAGACAGCGATATTGCCTTCGGCCAGCTGGGCCTCGATATGGCTCCGCCAGCTCTGTTCATCGCGCAGGGCATAGCCGGACAGGCCCTTCGTATAGCCTTCATAAACGGCGGCCAGATAAGGCCACTGATCCGGGCTGTTGACAAAGGCATAGCGCACGGTCCGGTCCGTCAGAGGCCGCAAGGCTTCCAGGGGCATCGTTTCCTTCCACTGATGACAATAGAGTTCATAGCCATAAGGCTGATAGAAACCGGCCTTGCTGGGCATGAGGATGTGAATGTAATGGCCGCGGCGCTTCATTTCCTTTAGGGCTGCCGTCAACAGTTTCCCGCCGACACCGCTGCGCCGGGCTGCAGGATGCGTTGCCAGACCGACGATATACGACGTGTCGATGGCTTTGCCGCGCAGGCACAGCGTATACGGATTGAGATGGGTCAGGCAGGCCATATCATCGCCTTCAAAGCCCATGAGGACGTTTTCAGGCCGATAAAAATGATTGAAATACCACTGGAAAAACGGATCTTCCCGGTGTTCGAAACAATAGTCCCAAAGGCTTTCGACGAGGCCCCGGTCCGATTCAGTCGCTAAACGGAAGTGCATAGAAAGGCCCCCTTATTTCTGGCGCAGTGTGACGTCGTATTTTTCGACGAAGTGATCCGGATTATACGATTCTTTGGAATGGCGCAGGCCGGGAATCCCCATGTCTTCTTCGCGGTTGATGTACGTCGTGTGCGGCCAGGCATGGACGACAAATTCATGGTTGATGACCTGGTACAGGCCGCGGATGGTCGGATCGCTCTTTTCAAAATGGATGATAGCCGTATCATCGTTGAGCATTTCACCGATGGAGAAGGCGACGATCTTATTATACATGCGGATGGCGCCGCCTGTCGGCTGGAGGACTTCCCAGTTGTTAAAGACCGTTTCGATGGCATGGCGTTCGCCTAAGAGTTCATCGTCTTCATCGCCGGCTTCATGCTGGTCATACCAGGACTGTTCAGCGGCCAGACATTCATCGAAGATATCTTCCGTAATGGGGACGTATTCCCAGTTGCCGAAATACTGATTACGGAAATGGTTGAGGTTATTCTTTTTCTGGCGGTATTTCTTGCCCGACAGATTAATCAGGTTCTGCGTCAGGTAGACATATTCATAATTGTCCCGGTCCGGCGTGAAGTCGTAACAGTCTTCGCAGAGCGCTTTGATCCGTTCGACAGCAGCCGGCGTGACGCCTTTCATCAAGAAAGGATAGCCGTGTTCTTCGAACCATTCATGCATGCGCAGGACGCCTTTAGCGAAACTGCCGTCTTTGCGGGCGAAAGGCGGGATCCAGAACTGTTTCTTGCCGCGGCCCGAGCGGATGTAGAGGACATTGTCTTCTTCAGCCCACTGGATTTCATAGGGCTTCTGCCAGGCAAATAGCGTCATAAAGGTAGCATCAGCCTGTTCATATCTTTTCTGATGAAAATAGTCATCTATAATGGGTTTATCTTCCAAACGGATTTCTCTAAATTCAATAATAGTAATCTCCCCCTAACTAGGATTACAATTTAGACACATAAGGATTGTCTTTTATATAGAACCGCCAGGGAAAATGCTTTCCCCGTTCGGCATAGTCAATATTGATGCGCGTCGTCTGAACGATAGAAAAAGGTTCCTGACGCAGCGGATGGGCCAGATAGAGTTCATCACCGGTCAAATCCAGACCGTTCTGGTCCCGCGTAATAGCCAGGGCCTGGCAAAGTTTTCCCGGCCCGTTAGTCAGATTCTTGCTGACTTTCTTCGCCTTCCGGCGCTGTACCATGAGCGGAGTCCCTTCAGCTGGTTCAACAGCCCGTATGAGCACGGCCTGGCCCTGTCCTTCCGGACCGGCGACGACATTGAAGCAGCAGTACATGCCGTAAATCAGGTAGACATAACTGATGCCGCCGGCGTGGAACATCGGTGCCGTCCGCTTGGTAAGGCCATGAAAGCTATGGGCTCCGTCGTCGGCAAAGCCGTCGTAACAGCCGCCATAAGCTTCGGTCTCGACGATGAGGCCACTGCAGAGGCCCTGTGGCGTTTCATGGATGAGGTACTGCCCCAGCAGGCGCGGGGCCAGTACGCTGGTGTCGACGCAAAATTCGTCAGCCCTCCATTTCCGGCCGGTCATGCTTTCTTCCGGTAGCCCAGGGAATGGGAAATCTCATAGGCATACTGGCTCATGGTGAACAGCATTTTCTGACGGATCGAGTCATAGAAACGCATAGACGGCCCGGCGATAGTCAAAGAGGCGATGACCTGGCCCTCAAAATTGAAGATAGGTACCGACAGGGCAAATAAGCCGTGTTCGCTTTCATCCTGAGTCATGGCATAGCCATTATGGCGGATGGCCGCGAACTCTTCTTCAGAAATATTGCCGTATTTTTCAATGTACCGCTTGCGTTCGTCATCGCTCGTCCAGGCCAGCAGGACCCGGCCGGCAGCCCCCTTATAGAGCGGCAGGGACTCCCCGATGGGGATGACCCGGCGCAGGGAATGGGTGCTTTCGACGTGGTCCAGGCAGATGCGGCAGTCGCCTTCGGCAATGTAAATGCTGACCGTTTCATTAAACAACTGCTGTAAACGCCGTAAATAAGGTTTGGCCAAAGTGATGACATTCTCTGTCCAATGAGACGAATAGCCCAGCGCCAGGGCTCGGGGACCGAGGCGGTACTGCTTGGACATATCGTTGCGGGTCAAATACTGGCGCCGCTCCAAGGTGTTTACAATGCGGAAGGCCGTCGACGTATTCAAGTGGGTGTGTTCGGCAATGTCCTTCAGGGTCATGCCGGTATTACATTCCACGAAGAGGTCGAGGACGTCGAGGCTCTTTTCCAAGGACTTCAATAAACTGCTGTGATGCTCTTCTTTTGCCACTGGCTCTCACCTTCCTTGGAATTACGATTTAACTTTCATGCCGATTTCCAGCGAATCCGGCGGATCGGCAACGACGACATCGCCTTCGTCGAGGCCGTCGAGGATGACGACGCGGCCATCTTCTTCATCGCCAGTCAGGACGGAACGGGCATCGGCCAGACCGCTGTCATTGACGATGTAAACGAAGTCACCGCTGTCTTTGGTCCGGACCGCCGTCTTGGGAACGGTAATCTGGGACACTTCTTTCGGCGTGGCGATGCGGACGTGATAAAATTCACCGGGAACGAACAGGTTCTTGGCGTTGTTGAAAGTGACCTTGGCCATATAAGAACCGGTCGAAGGATCCTTGGTCGTTGCCAGATAGGTCAGTTCCCCCGTTTCCGTTTCACCCGAAGCGGCAATGATAGATACTTGCAGGCTGCCGTCTTTTTTGGCATCCTGTAAAGCGTCAATGTACATTTCAGGAATGGCAAAGGTCGCCACTAACGGCGACATCTGCTGAATCGTAGCCAGGACATTGCCGGCGACGGCGACAGACGGATTATCCGATACGGCCGTGACACGGCCGTCAATGGGCGAATAAATCGTCGTATTGCCTAACATATCGCGGGCAGCCTGGACGGCCTGCTGCAGCTGGGCGATTTTTTCATGGTCCACAGCCGGCGCTTCCTGGACCTGGACGGTCTGAGTCGTCTCGCCCTGAGAAGAACCTGAAGAGCCGCCAGCATCAGCCATCATCTGATTGTATTCGACTTTCGATAAGGCCCCCATATTATACCAGGCCTTCAATTCCGCCCGGTGGCCGCTGTTATCGCCGCCACCACCGCCGCCGCTGCTGGCAGCCGGTACGGTAACGGTCTTATACGTCGGCGTCGCAGCCGATGAAGCAGCGACAAGCTGCGATTCAGCCTGGCTGACGCTCTGCTGATACGGTGCCGAATCGACTTGGACGACGACGTCGCCAGCCTTGACTTCCTGGCCGACGGCCAACGGTGTCGATACGAGTTTCCCCGACAGTTTCGGCACGATATTGGTCATATGTAAAGCCGTAATATTGGCATCCAGCGTCAGAGCCACAGGATGATCCGACTTGGAAACCGTTTCAGTTTTCGTAGACACGCTGTTGCCGCAGCCCGAAAGGACTGATACAGCCAAGGCAGCCGTACAGGCAAGGACGGCCCATTTTTTCAATTTCACGATATCCCCTCTTCGCGTAGGTTAAAAAAACGTGTAATACAAGGTAACCAGTACGACCCCGGGCAAGCCGAACAGGCCGATAATGAGGCCTGTCCCGATGGTGATGGGGACGTGCTGGAAGCCAAAAAGATAGCCAAAATGGTTGACACCGTACAGGACGATGAGGCCGACGACGACATTGACCAGTAAATGGCGCATCGGTGCCAAGATGAGCTTATGCACTAAGAACAGGACAAAAACGCCTGCGGCTATCCATAGATATTCCATAATACCCTCACATTTCCTGCCGATTGGCAACGGCACCAGCCAGCGTCGCTTCGTCAGCATATTCAATGTCGCCGCCCATGGGAAGCCCGCGGGCAATGCGGGTCACGCGGATGCCGGCCGTCTTGATGAGGCGGGCCAGGTATAACGCCGTCGCTTCGCCTTCTACGTCAGGATCGGTAGCCAAGATGACTTCCTTGACCGTCGTATTCCCCAGACGCTGCAGGAGCTCGCGGATACGCAGGTCTTCGACGTTGACGCCGTCTAAAGGCGATAAGGCCCCGTGCAGGACGTGATATAAGCCGTGGTAATCGCCGCTGCGTTCAATGGCCTGGACATCCTGCGGCGTTTCGACGACGCAGATCGTCGAGCGGTCGCGGCTGATGTCGCTGCAAATCGGGCACGGATCCTGGGACGATAAGTTGAAGCAGACCGAGCAGAAGTGCATATTCGCTTTGGCATCGCGGATAGCATCGACAAATTCGTCGACACGGCTGGCCGGCTGCTGGACGATATAGTAGGCCAGCTTGCGTGCCGTCTTGACGCCAATGCCGGGAAGGCGGCGGAACTCTTCCGTCAGCTTATCTAATGGCGTATCCATTAAAACATGCCCGGCAGGTGCATGCCACCGGTGATCTTGCTCATTTCCTGAGCCATCATATCGTCCACTTTCTTGTTGGCTTCATTGACGGCAGCGACCATGAGGTCTTCCAGCATTTCAGCGTCTTCCGGGTCGATGATGCTCGGGTCGATGTGGACGCTTTCGACGTTCTTTTCACCGTTCATGACGATGGTCAGGACACCGCCGCCGACGGTCGCTTCGACAGTGCGTTTCTTCAAATCTTCCTGCAGTTTCTTCATTTCTTTCTGCATTTTCTGTACTTTCTTCATCATACCTTGCATATTTCCACCAAACATTTGTTTTCCTCCTAATTTTGTGTAAACTTATTTTTTATTTTCTATATATATATTACAGTCTCCTACGTTTTTAAGCAATGGTCCCAAGGCGGCTCGTTCGGCTTCATCCATATCCTCGATGGAAGCCGGTTGCCATGCCGTTTCATCGCTGGAACTAGCTGCTTCTTGAGATGGCGCAGGAACTGGAATATCCTCTTCGGGCAGCGGTTCAGGTTCCGCCGGCCGGGTCAGGTTACTCTTTTTTTTTTCGTACCCATCCAGTTCGGCATCACCTTCCAAAAAGCCCTGCATGTGGTACGTACCGCCCAGTATCTGGGATAAGGCAGCATCGGTAAACTTATAGTAATCTTCCCGGTTGGCCCTTTTCACCATGAAGGCCGTCTTAAAGGCGACGATGACCTGGCCTTCGCCGATGTAAACGACGCGGCCGTTGCGAATACAGGACAAGACGGCTTTCTTCTTTTCTTTATCGAGAATGGCGCACATCTTTTTCCAGACGTCCTGGTATTCGGCCGATGCGACAGGCTGCGCTGCCGGGGACGGTGCCGGAGCGGGTACGTTCGCAGCCGGAGCGGCCGCCTTCACGGGCTCGGGCCGGGGCGGTGCCGGTGGCACAGGCGGACGAGCAGGCTGGGGCATAGCGGCCGCAGCTTCCTGTACCGGTGCCTGGCCAACGGTGGGTCCAGGTGAAGTAAACTCTTCTTCTGGAAAGGGAACAGCTTCTTCCAGGCCGTAGCCGCCGCTGTAATCGTCCTCTTCCGGAACTGGGACGACTTCCGGCTTTTCTGCCACAGCAGTTTTAGCCGGTTTAGCCGGAGCCTTGGCGGCAGAAGCCGCTGCAACGGGGACAACGGGCGGCTGATTCAGCTGCCGCGCTGCCATGAGCAGCCCCATTTCCACGGCAATGCGCGGAACCGGCGACGTCTTGGCCGTCAGCAGTGCCTGCTGTAAAATGGCCAGGACTTGAAAAACTGCCGCTGGCGTCCATTCGCCAGCCTGTTTACGCAACTCGTCGAGGCAGTCGTCGTAAGCCGAAAGGGTGTCGGAAGATGACGCGGCCTGGCAGAGCATGACGGCCCGCAAATGAGCCAGCAGCTCCATCAAGATGACCCGCGGCTCCTTGCCCATATGGATGACGTCGTCGACAGCCTTGATGATGACATCGCCTTGGCCGTCGAAAATGGCCTGAGCCAGGGAAAACAGCCAGTCTTTGCCGATGAGGCCTAGCAAATCGCGGACGACGCCTTCGTCAATGGTACCGCTCGTGTTGCTGACGCACTGGTCGAGCATACTCAAAGCATCGCGCATGCCGCCGTCGGCCTGGACGGCCAGGATATGGGCAGCACCTTTGGTCAGGTCGATCTGTTCCTGTCCGGCCACATAGAGCAGGCGTTTGGCAATATCCTCGCTGGTAATACGCCGGAACTCATAACGCTGACAGCGCGACAAGATGGTCATGGGAATCCGTTCCGGCTCCGTCGTCGCCAGGATGAAGATGACATGGGCCGGCGGTTCTTCCAGGGTCTTCAGAAGGGCATTGAAAGCTTCTGTCGTCAGCATATGGACTTCATCGATGATGTAAATCTTCTTATGGCCTTCAGCCGGCATGAATTTAATCGTTTCCCGCAAGGTGCGGATGTCTTCGATGCTGCGGTTGGAAGCGGCATCGATTTCGACGACATCCAGGGACTCGCCGCTCATGATGTGGCGGCAGACTTCACATTCATTGCACGGGTGGGACGTCGGCCCGTGGACACAGTTCATGGCCCGGGCAAAAATTTTAGCCGTGCTCGTCTTGCCCGTCCCGCGGGGACCGGAAAACAAGTAAGCATGGGCTACTTTGTCCGTATCTATCGCTTTTTGCAGGGTTTCCGTGATATGGGACTGGCCGACGACATCTTCAAAATCCTTCGGCCGCCATTTGCGGTATAATGCAATATATGCCATGAGTCTTTCCCTTCCGTATACGAAAAAAAGCAGCTAACCGCTGCTTTTACCAACTGAAAAGTACTCGTGTATGATAACCCGCCAGGTTTCCTCGTGGCACATGGAAAGGTCTACTTATTGCTGCTTCCTCTCGGACCTGACAAGGTTCATAGGTTCCCATTGCACAAGCCCCGGCGGATTACCACGCACCAGTACTTTTATTAAGTTAGCTACATTATTATATCGTGAAAACAGAAGTTTGGCAAGGATAAATTCCCTTTTTGAGGGAATTTAGTGGTTAGGGGCTAGTGGTTCGTGGCTAGCATCTTGTAGGAGGCACCACGTGCGAGCCCCTACAGAAAAAAAGAAGCTGTCGCTATGCGACAGCTTCTTTTTCACTAGCCACGAACAACTAGCCACGAGCCACTAAACTTAGTGATTCTGCCAGATATCTACGCGGCGGTTGTCAGCGCGGCCCTGTTCGGTGTCGTTGGTGCTGACGGGGTCCGTTTTGCCTTTGTAGTCGAGCTGCATCTGCGAAGCCGGTACGCCCTGGCTTTCAGCATATGCTGCTACGTTATCTACGCGGCGTTTGGAAAGGTCATCGTTGTAAGCGTTGGAGCCTTTGGCATCGGTGTTGCCGACGAGTTTGAACGTATCGCTAGGGTTTGCTTTAGCAACCTGGACGAAGTGGTCCATCTTAGCGCGTTCGGAAGCGAGCGGCTGGTCTTCGTCGAAGCCGAAGTGAACGCTTTCAACGTAGTAGTCGTTCTTCTGGACCGGCGTTTCAACGACCGGTGCCGGAGTCGGTTCCGGTGTGTAAACCGGTTCCGGAGCCGGGGCTTCTTCTTTGTGGCCGCCGCCGAAGCGATAGGAGAGGCCAGCGATGAAGCCTTTGTAGGAGATGTTAGCGTCGTCTTTCAATGCACCAAATGTGTTGTCGCCTTCATCAGCCAATTTGGTGTTCAAGTAACGATAGCCAGCGCTGATGTCGAGGTCCGGTGTGATGCTGTAGCCGAGGCCAGCTTCCCACATGGTCGTCTTCTTAGTGCCGACAGCGCCTTTAGCGTAGAAGTCGAGGTTCTTAGCCAGGGGAGCTTTGGCGATCAAGCCGATCTGAGCGACGTTATTCGTCTGGCTAACATCTTCACTTTCGTTCTTAATGCGGTTCCAGCCGGCGAAGGCAGCGAAGTTCTTGTTGATGGAGTAAACGAGGTTTACTTCGTGTTCATCGCCATCAGTCTTGTAGTTGTCATGGTCCCCGTTGTACTTGGTTTTGAGGCCATAGTAGTTGTACTGCAAGCCCCATTTGTCGGTAAGGCCATAGCTCAAGCCGCCCTGGAAGTTCCATTTAGAGTCCGTTTTTTCCTGGAAATCGCTGTCTTTCCAGTTGCTGGAGTCAACTTCTGCTTTCGGGTTCCAAGCGCCTAAATCGAGCTGCCACTGTCCCTGGTTCCACTGCGTCTGCGGCGTAGCGAAAGCAAAGGAAGTAGCGCAGGCTGCCATGACTGCAGCCAATACTAAAGATTTCTTTTTCATCATAAATCCCAGCTTCCTATTGGTATTTAATAGTGCCACCTATGACATTATTATGTTCTAGTATATCATATCATTGTCACAAATGGGTTACATTATTTCATGCTTTTTAGTAATGTCTTGACCGACCATCATACATTTTATAATTCAGCCTGGCCGACGTAAGAAATGATGGTATCGAGGATATGAGGCAATTTCTGCGATACGCTTTCAATATGGACGCGTTCTGTCCGTTCGTGCAAGTCCTTGCCCCACGGTCCCAGGAGGAGGAAGGGAATCTGCAATTTTTTCAAACTTTCCAAGTCAAAGGGATAGGCTTTGCCCCAGAGGAGCAAGTTCTTTTCGACCATGCCTTCGTCAAAATCGGGGTCGACGCAGCAGTAACTGCAATCGGAAACGCCGTTGAAATAGCGTTCAAAGCGGACATCCATCATCGAGGAAATCTTTTCCAGCAAGCCTGTAAAGGCCGGCGTCGGGAAAGACAGGCTGTCGGCTGCCGGATAATAAGGTGGCGCAAAAGCGACGACGGCCATCGGCGCCGTCATGCCCGTGAAATCGAGAATCTGCTCCAAGAGGTGTATCGTTTCTTCGGCATAGGTGCTGCGCCCGTCTTGCAGGGCGACGAAAGAAGCCTGTTTAGCCGCTTCATAGAAGACGTCGAAGCCGGGGTAGGCCGCAGCCTGCTGCAAGAGCTCATCGGCACTGCAGACGGAGACGGGCAGATTGCTGCCCATGGTCTGCTGCAAGTCATGGACGGCCCGCCGCGTTTCTTCCAAAAGGACATACATGACATCGTCCGGTGTCTTGTCGTAAGTTAGCAGGTTCAGGGCGGCAGCTACGCGCTGGGGCAGGGTCACGTCGTACCGTTCCTTGCGGTCCCGCAGATAGACCCAGGCCGGCGGCGGCGTCTGTTCACCATCGCAGCTGTCGGTCAGTTCCCGGCTGCCTTCGGTCGCCGCGATGAGGTGGGCCAGGACGCCGACGGGATTCATGCCTTTATCATAGCAGCCGATGTGGACTGGTTTGCCCTGGACCAGGACGACGGGCAGGATTTTGCCGACAGAACCGGTGTAAGCCACGAGTTTCCCCTGTTCTTTATGGTTCGGTTCGCTGTCGATGAGGATATCGTAGATCAGGCCATAAGAAGAACGCAATTCATTGAGCAGGGTAATGGCCGTCCGCATGCCGGCCGAATACGTTTCTTCATCAGGCAGGGATAAATAAATCAGGCTGGCCTTGCCCGGATGGGCTGCATAATCCTCAAAGACGGCTAATTGCGCAGCCGCGCCGCCTTTCATGTCACAGGAGCCGCGGCCAAAGAGCCACTCCCCGCTTTCCCAGTCCCGGCGCACGTCCTCACTGAGCGGAGCCCGTTCCAGTGCCTTATACAGCCCTTGCGGGTCAAAGGCCTGGTCCCGCAGATAGCCATAGGACTCTACGTCGACGACATCGTGATGATTCATGAAAATGACCGTATGGCCCGTACTGCCGCGGACGAGGCCGTAGACGACAGACCGCTGGCAATTATCGTCGGGTACGTGGATGAGGCCGCTGGCGACGTCATCGAGATGAGAAAAGAACTGCTGCAGGTATAATTCCATCTGTCGTTCTTTAGGCGTATTCGTCTCGCTGTCAATATGAATCATATCTTGTAAAATTTCCATAACGCGTGCTGCTCGTGCCATAGAGACACCCCCTTACTTAAAAATCCATTTCTTACGCGACACATAATTCCAAACGGTAACGATGGCACTGGCCATGATTTTCGACACCATCGGATTCAGCCCTAAAATAGCCGGTGACGTAAACAGCCACATGAGCAGGAGATTCCAGCCCAGGCCGATGGCACTGACAACGAAGACCAGGGACACTTCCGTCCCGCGGTGATAGCGGCTGCCGCTGTCGAAGACAAAGCGGTTACAGAGCACATAATGATATAGAGTCGACGAGGCAAAAGCCAGGGTCGTCGCAGCCAGGACGGTCTGCGTCTGCATCGAAAACACAGCACCGGCTGACAACAGCCGGAAGAAAATATAAAAAAGCGACCATTCCAAGAGAGCCGCCGAGCCGCCGACGAGAAGGTACATGAAGATTTTCATATACTCGTTATTGGTATAATCAAAGCCAAAAATCTGCTTGCGTTTCATAAAACCCTTCCTTTGCATGTTTTCACATTTATTATACGGCAAGGCAAAAATAAAAGCTACTTACTAGATAGATATGCAAAAATATGATAAAATGTAAACTAATTAGGAATACGAAATATTGTCAGAAGGAAGGCAGATATCCTGTGGATTACACGAGATGCATTAATTTTTTGCTAACCATTTCACAACATGAAGTCTTTTTGATCTTCTCCGAAAACCTTTCCGAGTTCGGCATCACACCGGGACAATACGGCGTCCTGGCCTGTCTCTGGAAAGATGAAACGCTGACGCCGAAGGAAATTGCCAACATCCTGCGCGTCGAAAACTCCACCATTTCCGGCGTCCTCGACCGGATGCAGAAGCGAGGCCTCATCGACCGCATCCTCGACCCCAATAACCGCCGCAGCATCCGCGTCAAACCGACGGCTGCCGGCATGGCCATCAAAGAACCGGTCCAGAAGCGTATCGAAGAACTGAACGACATGGTCTTTAAAGATTTTAAGCCAGAAGAGCGGGAGGAACTACTGAACCTGCTCACACGCATCGGAAAAGTCTGTGCCGCTGATTTGAAAGAAGGGAAATGAAAAAGGCGCTGTCCTCGAAGACAGCGCCTTTTTGAGTGGTTAGTGGCTAGTGGTTAGCATTTGTAGGGGCCGTCCCAAAGGGCGGCCCGCTAATAACCAATCATACAATACCAGTTAACATGTAGAAGAATACGCCGAAGAAGGCGACGACTACTTTCAAGAGGGTAATGGCGAACATATCCTTATAAGCTTCGCGATGAGTCAGACCGCAGATAGCCAAGGTCGTGATGACAGCACCGTTATGGGGCAGGCTGTCCATACCGCCGGAAGCCATGGCTGCAATACGGTGGACGACTTCAGCCGGAATACCGACAGCAGCTGTTTCTGCCAGGAAGTGCTGACCAAAGATATCGAGGGCGATACTCAAACCACCGGAAGCAGAACCGGTGATACCAGCCAGGATGTTGACCATCAAGGCGACGTTGAACAACGGCATGCCCTGGCCGATACCGAGGAGGGCATCAGCGACTTCCATGAAGCCCGGCAAGGACGAAATTACGTTGCCGTAACCAACTTCGGAAGCCGTGTTCATGATAGCCAGCAGAGAACCGAGAGCGCCGGCATTAAGAGCAGCTTTGACGCTGGTGTTCTTGGACATGAATTTGCGGCCCGTTGCAGCGGCGATGATGATAGCAGCCAAGAGGCCGAGGACCAGGGCCCAGATAGCGACGACATTGTGGACGCCTTTAGCCAACAGGGGCACGTTCATGGCGCGGAACGGTTCTAATAAGGATTCATCCCACTGGAAAATCATGGAGAAGTAGAAGTTCAGGACCAGGACGACGATGAGCGGAATGATGGACAACTGCCAGGGCGGAAGAGAAGCTTCCGGATCGATGACCGTTTCATTGAGGGTATGGTTGCCATAGCCTTCGCCGGAACGGGCCATCTGTTTGCGGCGAAATTCGAGGTAAATGAAGCAGAGGACGATCAATAAAGTACCGCAAATCAAACCTAAGATTGGAGCGGCAAAAGTCGTCGTTCCCAAATAAATCGTCGGGATGATGTTCTGGATCTGCGGCGAACCAGGATAGCAGTCCATGGTAGCCGTGAAGACGCCGGCAACGAAGCAGGCCGGAATCAAACGTTTCGGAATATCAGCTTCGCGGAACAGAGCGGCAGCGAAGGGATAAACAGCAAAAGCACAGACGAACATGGAAATACCGCCATAGCAGAGGATCATGCAGGCGAAGACGACGGCGAAGACAGCCTTATCTTTCCCGATGAGCTTGATCGTTTCCATAGCGATACTGCGGGCCATGCCCGTTTCTTCCATGACCTTGCCGAAAACGGCACCGAGGAGGAAGACCGGGAAGAAGGATTTGATGTAGGTAACGGCTTTAGCCATGAACAATTCCGTATACCCCGGTAAAATCGGCAGCCCCGAAAAGCTGGCTGCAAAGAGGGCGAAAATCGGCGCAAACAAAATAACCGAAAATCCGCGATAAGCAAATGTGACAAGTAAAAATAAACTTAGGACGATAGCAACAATTTCCATCTACTTGTTCTCCTTTTCTTTTAGTTTCCGAATGACTCATTTCGTACCCTTATCATACGTTAGAGCCATAGGGAATAAAAGATAACGCCCTAAGACAACCTTTGCGCTTTTTGCCCGTTTTGGAAATTCCATGAATGCAAAAGGACTTGCCGCCATGCGACAAGTCCTTTTAAGTGGTTAGTGGCTATGGGTATTATTTCAATTTAGCAGCGACGTCTTTGGTGATGTCCTGGGCCTGGCCGATGACGACGGAGCCCGAGAGGACGACGTAGTCCAGGCCTTTTTCTTTCTGGACGGCCTGAGTCTTAGCGAGGATATCCTTTTCCAAGGGCGAGAACAGGGCGATGCGCTGCTGGTTCAGTTTGGTGTTATATTTCTGTACCAGTGCCTGCTGAGCGGCCTTGTCGTTGGTCTTTTTTAATTCTTTCTGGAAATCCTGCTGAGCCGATTTGACGTCGGACTGCCAAGCAGCCATGGTCTTAGCGTACTGCGGATGCTGCTGCAAGAGAGCACCGGCATTGATCGTGCCCAAGCCCGATGCGAAGGATGCGCCGGCAGCGCTGAGGGTCAGCATGGCTGCGGCTACAGTGGTCATCATCATTTTACGTAATTTCATAGTGGTTTCCTCCTATTTATTCTTCTACGCCTGTCAGTTCCAGACATTCCTTGCGGACGCCGTCTTCACAGGAGCGCATAGCTAAAATCGTCTTTTCAAAGAGGTCGTTCAAGTCCCAGCCCAGGGTTTCTGCCCCCTGTTTGATGACATCCCGGGAACAGCCAGCGGCGAAGCGCTTATCTTTGAATTTCTTCTTCAGGCTCTTGACTTCCATGTCTTTCGTGCTCTTGGACGGACGCATTTTGGCGGCAGCCCAGATGAGGCCCGTCAATTCGTCGGCCGCGAAGAGGACTTTTTCCATCAAGTGTTCCGGTGCGACGTCGACACAGATGCCATAGCCATGGCAAACGACAGCGTGGATGAAAGCGTCGTCGGCATCGATTTCTTTCAACAGTTCCGGCGCCTTTTTACAGTGCTGGTCCGGATATTTTTCAAAATCCACATCGTGGAGCAGGCCGACGAGTCCCCAGAAATCGACGTCGTCGCCATAGCCCAGTTCCTGGGCATACCAGCGCATAACGCCTTCGACGGTCAGAGCATGCATGATGTGAAACGGTTCCTGATTATATTTTTGCAATAAAGCCAATGCTTGTGCGCGTTCCATGTCTTTATCTCCCCCTAGCAAATTGTGATTTACCCCATTATAGCATAAAAAATAGACGAGTCTAGGCGGTTCATGCGGAAATCTTCGACAATCTGGATGAAGGGCCGGTAATGGATGGGATTGACCGTAAAGCCGAAGAGATGGGACGGACACGTACAGTCCGTGCAGCCAAAGCCGTCGATGGACCAGTCGGAAACGGCGCCGACGGCCCGTGCCAGGTCGTGTTCCAGGTCATCGGCCGTCCGGATGGGCAGGGCGGCGACGACGTCCGCTTCCTGCCGCAGGTAATCGATATGCCAGTGCATCTTCTTGCGCTTGCGGCTGTGCCGGGCCAGGCGGGCAGCCAGGTTCTTCCGGGCCGACCCGGTATAGACATAGTAGCCGGCCGGGAAATGGAAGCTCCCTTTGGAACCGATGACGATATCCTTCGTTTCTGGCAGGTGCAGGATGAATGTATAATCACCGCCGTCGTGATTCTCCCGTTCCAGGATAGCCTGGGGATACGCTAACACACCGGCTACGCCGGGCCGGGAAAAGGAGCCGTCCCAGTGCAGGGCTAGGGCTTTCCAGTCCAGGTGCGGTGCCGCTTCATAAAAGGCCTGGGCAAAGGCCGGATCCGTATGATAATCCGGCAGGAACCAGCGGGCCCGGTCCCAATGGACCAAGAACAAGACGCCCGTATGGATGCCCTGACGACTCATGGCGGCTAGTTCCAGGATATGCTTTCGGCCCCGTTCGGTGACGGCATCGGGGAACATGGCGCCGTTTCGGCTGAAAAGGGTACACGACTTGACTTCGACGAAAAAGCGTTCTTCTCCCCGTCCCAGGAGGAGGTCGAAGCGGCTGTCGCCGACGGTGACTTCCCGGCGGATGAGGTCCCAGTCTTCCCAGCCGGGGATGCGGTGTTCCTGGACCAGCCAGGCCGCCGTATCATTATTGTACTGCGTATCGAGCAGAATCGGGATGCCGTCGCGCTCGATGCCGACGACGTCGTAAGCCGTCCGCCGCTTGGGATTGGCTGCCGGCCGGATATAGACAGCGACGCCGGGAAAGAGCAGTTCCCACATGCGGCCGGGATTGGGCATATGGCAAGTCACGATATCCCCATCCAAAGCGACATGGGCGATGAAACGGTTGGGCCTGTCGATAAAGGCCCCCTTGCGGATAGAAAACATGTCCATTTTTTTCTCCTGTCTGTGAAAAAAGGCGCTGTCGCATGAAGACAGCGCCTTTTAAGTGGTTAGTGGTTAGTAGCTAGTAGATAGTAGCCCTTTTTAGTGATTCGTATTTTACAGTGTAGGGGGCACCACATGCGAGCCCCTACGAACTGCAGAACGCATTATTCACAAGATTCAGGCGGGACGCCTTTTAGGCGTCCCCTACGAACGGCTGACTGCTAGCTGCTAACAGCGGGCCGCCCCGCGGTCCCTACGCTTCCAGCCAGTCGCCGGTGAAGGTGACGGCGGCCGGGCCGGTCATGTAGACGTTGCCGTCTTGTTCGTTGTATTCGATGTGCAGCGTGCCCAAGTAGAGCTGGACGTCGACGCTGCGGCCGGTGAAGCCGTTCAGGAAAGAGCCGACGGCGCAGGCGCAGGAGCCGGTTCCGCAGGCCAGGGTGGCCCCGGCACCGCGTTCCCACGTATGGACTTTGATGGTGTGGTCGTCGATGACCTGGACGAAGTTCATGTTGGTCTTGCGCGGGAAGGCTTTATACGTTTCAAATTTCGGGCCCAATTCATGGAGATCGACGGCATCGACATCCTTGACGTAAGTCATGGTGTGGGGGACGCCCATGAGCAGGCTGGTGATCTTATAGGTCTTGCCGTCAATGTCGATGGGTTCATCGATGACCGGACCCGACGGGCCTTCCATGGGAATCTGGGCGCGGTCGGTAAAGGGTTTGCCCATGTTGATCGTGACCAGGCTGACTTTGCCGTCGTCGCCGACAGTGACTTTCGGTTTCATGATGCCCGCCAGGGTTTCGACAGCAAATTCTTTCTTGTCGATGATGCCGTTGTCGTAGACGTATTTGGCAAAGCAGCGGATGCCGTTGCCGCACATTTCCGCTTCACTGCCGTCGGCATTGATGATGCGCATGCGGACGTCGGCTTTATCGCTCGGCACGATGACGATGATGCCGTCGGCACCGATGCCCGTATGAGGGGCGCACATCTTGATGGCCAGCTGGGAAAAATCCTTGTCAGCGCCGTTCTTATCTTCCAAAAAGACGAAGTCATTGCCTAAACCGTGCATTTTTACGAATTTCATAGTTGAGTCCTCCATAAAAAATATCTATTTCTGATTTCATTGCTTACTTGAATCCTTACAGTTGTTATTATACAATAGCGGAAAGTGGCAAATATATGAAAATAATGCTGTTTATATTGCAAATCCTGTTATACGCATATCAGGCGAGGTGACACGGCCATGGCTCAGAAAACCGGTTATTTAGCAGAAAAACTGAAACTCTTCCATCTCTCGGACAAGCGGCAGTGGACCTGCCCCTATCATTATCACGACTTCGACAAGATTACCCTTTTCTTCCGGGGCCATGTGTCGTATGACGTGGAAGGGACGGCTTACGACCTGCAGCCCTTCGACATCGTCGTCATCCCGGCCGGCAGGATCCACCGCCCCATCATCTATGGCGATGCCGTCTACGAACGCATCATAGCCTATATTTCTCCATCTTACTTACAGGGCTATGAACGCCGCGGCTGTCCGGCCGGGCAGATATTCACGCGGGAAAACGCACCCATCCTGCGCCAGCCCCAGGAAGCGGACAATTTATACAATGTATCGTGCCGCCTGCGCCGGGCCTGGGCCGACATGGGCCCGGAAAGCCCGCTCCTGCAGGAAACGCTGTTTACGGAGTTCATGATCCACCTAACGCGGGCCCTGCAGAAAGACAAGCTCCACGTCGTCCAGAAAGGCCATCAGAATGAAAAGATACGCCGCATCCTGGCCTATATCGAAGAAAACCTGAGCGGCGACCTGTCCATTTCCAGCCTGGCCGCGGCCTTTTTCATGAGCCCCGATTACCTCATGCACCTCTTCAAGGCCGAGACGGGCATGACCGCCGCCAGCTACATCACGACGAAACGGCTGCAAAAAGCCCGCCACCTCATGCAGGAGGGGCGGGCTTTGACGGAAATCTGCTATGACTGCGGATTCACCAATTATTCGACGTTCTACCGGGCCTGGAAAAATCACTACCACACGTCCCCAAAAGAAGGAAGCCGCGCTTTTCCCGACAGTTTCGATGAATGAATCAGCGTTTTTTATTATAATTGATGAGGCAGCCGGCTTTGACAATCTTCTTTTCATCGTCCGTCATGGGAGCGATGTACAGCGACAATTCGCACAAGTCCTTGCCGACGACATAGGCCTTGATGGCTTTCATATCGCCGTCGAGGGCTTTTTTGACGTCCGGTACATAGATGTAATCGCCGATTTCAAAGTCCGGTTTGCCTTCCATCTGGAAGGGCAGCATACCCCAGTTGATGACGTTGGAACGATAGCGCTTGGTCGCATATTCCTGGCAGATGTTGGCCAGGCCGCCGAGGACGCGCTGGCAGCTGGCAGCCTGTTCGCGGGCTGAACCGTCGCCGGGCTTGATGCAGTAGATCATGCTGCCGATTTCTACGTCTTTCATGGAAACGTCGCCGAAATGAGCGCGCAAGACGGCAAAGACGTCTTTCAAGGCCGGATCGACACCGGCCGGGCAGTCGCCGGCCAGGCGGGCCCGTTCAACTTTGTCGACGGCTTTGGCCCGGCCGACGTATTCCGGATCGCGGCGGGACAAGGTAAATTCCGCCAGGCCCAGGGGATTGGACCGGTACGACGACGTTTCGCCAGACGGGATGAGTTCGTCTGTCGTCGTGACCGGGTCGAGGATTTTCGAGCAGACCTTGAGCAGGACCGAATCGGCCAGGGGTTCCATGTCCGGCCAATCCTTGATGTTCGGGCCATAGACCAGGGAAGCGCCTTCATCGGCCTGGCCGAAGCCCTGGTAGACGCGGGTAGCATAGGGCTGGTCATCGTAATCGTAAGGTGTTTCGACGTAGTCGTCCATATAACCTTCGGCCGAGGTCAGGACGCCGCCATTGGCTGCTGTCGCGGCGATGGAACGGGCATCCATGAGGGCGACGGAAGCGAACTGGCCGTTGCCCGGCTTGGAACCTTCGCGGTTCGGGAAGTTACGCGTCGTATGGCGGATGCTGAAGGCATTATTGGCCGGCGTATCGCCTGCGCCGAAGCAGGGGCCGCAGAAAGCCGTCTTGAAGATGGCACCGGCTTCCAGGAGAGAGGCGACAGCACCTTTGCGGACCAGGTCGAGGTAGACCGGCTGCGACGACGGATAGACGTCGAGGGTGAAATTGCCATTACCGCAGGAAGCCTGTTTCAGGATGTGGGCGGCAGCCATGACATTGCTGTAGTTGCCGCCGGCACAGCCGGCGATGACGCCCTGCTGGACCTGGAGTTTCCCGTTCTGGATCTTATCGGTCAGGCTGTATTTCAAATCTTTATTGCTCATGCGGCCGTTGATGGCTTCTTCTGTTTCGTGGAGGATATCTTCCAGATTGGCATTGAGCTCATCAATAATAAAGGCGTTGCTGGGATGCATGGGCATGGCAATCATCGGCTTGATCGTGCTCAGGTCGATGTAAATCATACCGTCATAGTAGGCGACGTCGGCCGGATTCAATTCCTTATAGGCATCGCCGCGGCCGTGCTGGGTTAAATAGGCCTTAGTGTCTTCATCGGTCCGCCATACCGACGACAGGCAGGTCGTCTCCGTCGTCATGACGTCGACGCTGTTGCGGTAATCCGTCGTCATGGAAGCGACGCCAGGACCGACGAATTCCATGACCTTGTTCTTGACATAGCCGTTCTTGAAGACGGCACCGACGATGGCGATGGCAATGTCGTGCGGGCCGACGGCCGGGCTCGGTTTCCCCGTCAGGTAGACGCCGACGACGCCAGGATAGGCGATATCATAGGTATCGCACAAGAGCTGCTTGACCAGCTCGCCGCCGCCTTCGCCGACGGCCATGGTCCCTAAGGCGCCATAGCGCGTATGGCTGTCGGAACCGATGATCATGCGGCCGCAACCGGCCATCTTTTCACGCATGTACTGATGAATGACGGCAACGTGAGGCGGAACGAAGATGCCACCATATTTCTTGGCTGCCGACAAGCCGAAGACGTGGTCGTCTTCATTAATCGTGCCGCCGACGGCGCAGAGCGAATTGTGACAGTTTGTCAGCACATACGGGAGCGGGAATTTTTCCATTCCCGAGGCTTTTGCCGTCTGGATGATGCCGACAAAGGTAATGTCATGGGAAGCCATGGCATCGAACTTGATTTTCAAGTGTTCCATGGACCCTGATGTATTGTGATTTTTCAAGATAGAATAGGCGATGGTCCCCTTCCGCCCTTCTTCTTTCGAAATAGTCTTGCCTGTGAGCTGTCTGAGTTTGGCCACATCCTGTTCCGGTACGACATCTGTCCCGTGAACCAGGTACGCGCCTCCATCATATAACTGAATCATTCCAAGCCCTCCTTTGTCACCGCCTGGGCGATGGCTTTTCTCATCGTGAAAACAATGCAATCCATTTTCACAATATAAAAATTTAAGCATTTCAGTAAATATTATATCATAATTAAAACGGCCATGGCTACCCTTAAAACGTTTTATACTTTACGCGATTTTCATTTTACTTTCTCCATAATTATGCTATAATAACTTATACTTTGTAGGAATATGTTAAAAATTATTCCCAAAATAAAATTTATGAATATTCGTAGATAACCGATATTTTATAAGTTATTCTTCCATATTCATACTTGCAGGAAAGAGAGGAATCATCTTGGACAAAAATATTTATTTAGCCCAGTTTTATGGCAAGTCACAGAACTACACACAGATTCCCCGCGAATGGTTCACCAAGTACGGCGTAAAGCGCGGCCTGCGCAATGAAGATCATACTGGCGTCCTCGTCGGCCTGACCCGCATTGCCGATGTCGTCGGCTACCAGCGCGACGAAAAAGGCCAAAAAGTCGATTGCGACGGCGTCTTGTACTATCGCGGCATCGACATTCGCGAGCTGGCTAAAGTGGAAAATTATAGAGGCTATTTATACGAAGAAGCCAGCTTTCTCCTCCTCTTCGGTTATTTGCCGACTGAAGATGAACTGAATGCCTTCTGCAAGGTTTTACAAAACGGCTACGACCTGCCGGACGACTTCCTGGAAATGAACCTCCTGCGCCTGCCCGGCAAGAACTTAATGAATAAACTGCAGCACGCCCTGCTGACCCTCTATAACTACGACCCCGACCCGGATAACACCGACGTCTACCAGACCCTCCGAAAGGGCTTGAACATCATGAGCAAGCTGCCGTCCATCGCGGTCTATGCTTATATGTCCAAAGTCCATTATTACAACCGCAAGAGCCTGGTCATCCACTATCCCCGCAAAGACTATTCGACGGCTGAAAACATCTTGTCCATGCTGCGGCCGGACAGCAAGTTCACGCCGAAAGAAGCGCAGCTCCTGGATCTCCTCTTATTTCTCCACGCCGACCACGGCGGCGGCACGAACTCGACGTTCACCAATATCGTCGTCTCGTCGACGGATACGGACCTCTACTCCAGCATGGCCAGCTCTGTCGGCGCCCTCAAGGGACCGCGTCACGGCGGCGCCAATATCCGCGTCTCCCTGATGATGGAACAAGTCATCGACGCCATCGGCATTAAGGCCACAGATGAACAAATCGTCGACGTCATCCACCAGATACTCAATAAGAAATTCAAAGGCTGTCACGATGGCCTGGTCTACGGCTTCGGCCACGCCGTCTACACCTTGTCGGACCCGCGCGCCGAAATCATGCGCCACTACTGCGGCATCCTGGCCAAGGAAAAAGGCATGACCGATATCTTCCGCTTCTACAACCGCTTCGAAAAGCTGGCCATGAAGACCTTGAAAGAAGAAAAAGGCGTCAACATGTGCAGCAACGTCGATTATTACAGCGGCTTCGCCTACAATATGCTGGGCATCCCGCGCGACCTCTATACACCGCTCTTCGTCATCAGCCGTATGGTCGGCTGGCTGGCCCACAACATCGAACACAAGCTGTATGATAACCGTATCGTCCGTCCGGCAGCGAAATACGTCGGCGACCTGATGGATTATATTCCCAGAAAGGACAGATAAATCATGAAGACAATTACCGTATTCAAAGGCGACGGCATCGGCCCGGAAATCACCGACGCTGTTCTGCAGATCCTCGACGCCGCCAAGGCTCCCCTTTCCTATGAAATTTTCAACGTCGGCGCTGCCGAATATGAACGCCACGGCGCCCTCATCCCGGACGACGCTTTCGCTTCGTTTGAAAAGACCCGTCTCCTGCTGAAATCGCCAATCACCACGCCTATCGGCAAGGGGTTCCGCTCGCTCAACGTCACGCTGCGCAACAAATACGACCTCTATGCCAATATCCGTCCGGCCAAATCGAACACAGCCGTCAAGACGCCCTTCCCCAACGTCGACATCGTCACTTTCCGGGAAAACACGGAAGACCTGTACATCGGCGTCGAATACAAGATGAATGAAGACACGGTCCACGCCATCAAGCTCATCACCCGCAAGGCCAGTGAACGCATCATTAAGGCCGCTTTCGACTACGCCGTAGCCCATGGACGCAAAAAGGTTACCTGCGTCCATAAGGCCAATATCCTCAAGATGAGCGACGGCTTGTTCCTCGACATCTTCCACACCATCGCCAAGGATTATCCGCAAATCGAAAGCGACGACAAAATCGTCGACAACACGTGCATGCAGATGGTCATGCGTCCGGAACAGTTCGATATCATCGTCACGCCCAACCTCTATGGCGACATCCTGTCCGACCTGACCAGCGGTCTCATCGGCGGCCTGGGCCTGCTCCCGTCCATGAACGTCGGCGACGACTATGCCATGTTCGAAGCCGTCCACG
This sequence comes from Megasphaera elsdenii DSM 20460, assembly GCF_003010495.1. Lineage (NCBI taxonomy): Bacteria > Bacillati > Bacillota > Negativicutes > Veillonellales > Veillonellaceae > Megasphaera > Megasphaera elsdenii. The sequence continues at coordinate 838,068 of NZ_CP027570.1, forward strand.
GCAGTGCCCCGGATATAGCCGGTAAACACATCGCCAACCCGACGGCTCTCTTGTGGTCGGCCTGCATGCTCCTGGAATATATCGGCGAAACGGCTATTGCCGCCAAGATCCGCAAAGCCGTCGACGAAGTCCTGGCCGAAAAACAGCATCTGACACCGGATTTGGGCGGCAGCGCCACGACGGAAGAATACCGCGACGCCGTCATTGCCAAACTGTAAGCTCAAAGGAGGTATTCCATGAAGATTACCGTCTTAGGCTGCGGCCGCTGGGGCAGTTTCCACGCCTGGTACGCCGACCACATCGGCCATGACGTCACCTTGTGGGGCCGTCCCGGTTCGCAGCACTTGCAGGAACTTTTAGAGACCCGGAAGAACGAATACCTGAGCCTTCCCGCTTCCATCTCGTTGACATCGGACCTGAAGGCCGCCCTGGACGCTGCCGATATCTGCATCATCTCCATCAGCGCCCAGCAGCTGCGCTCCTTTGCCCGTCAGCTGAAAGCAGCCGGCTTTGCCCCATCCCTGCCCTTTGTCCTGGCCATGAAGGGCCTGGAGGAAGGGAGCGGCAAACGATTGACGACGGTCATGGCCGAAGAACTGGAACCGGCCGTACGCACGGCCGTCTGGGTCGGTCCGGGCCACGTCCAGGATTTCATCAGCGGCATGCCCAACTGCATGGTCATCGCCTCGGCTGATGAAGGCCTGACCCATTTCTTAGTCGATACCTTCACCAGTCCCCTCATCCGCTTCTACTATGGTCAGGACCTATTAGGCATCGAAATCGGCGCTGCCGCCAAGAACGTCATGGGCATCGCCGCCGGTATGCTCGACGGCGCCCATCTGACCAGCCTGAAAGGGGCCCTCATGGCCCGCGGCGCTCACGAGCTCTCGGTCCTAGTCGCCGCCATGGGCGGCCAGGCCATGACCGTCTACGGTCTGAGCCACCTCGGCGACTACGAAGCGACCCTCTTTTCCCTGCACAGCAATAACCGCCGCTTCGGCCAGGACTTCATCGAAGGCAGGCCCTTCAAAAAACTGGCCGAAGGCGTCAGCACGACCGAAGCCCTCCTCGACTTATCCCAAAAATACGGCGTAGAACTGCCCATTACGGCAGCCGTCCATGCCATCATCAAAGAAAAAAAGGACCCCCACGAGGTCCTGAAAAATCTATTTCTCCGTTCTACTAAATGTGAATAATAAACTTGACGTAATTTAGCGGAAAGGGTAAAATAAACATGAAAAAGGTGCTGTCCGTAACGGGTCAGCCCCAAATAGCACTAAAGAATAATCGCCTTACTGCTTGGAGATGCAAAGGCGATTATTTTTTATTTAAAACCGTAAATAAGACAATCAGAAGTAACAATGTAATATTCAGATGATCCATGGGCCTCGCCCCATTTCTGGGTCTTAAGTAACCGCCTATTGTTCGTGACAACACCGGATGATATTATACGAAATAAAAAATAACCTGTCAAAAAAATGCTAATGACAGGTTATTTTTTTATTTCCCTTGTTCAATCTGTTTGATTTCTTCCTGTGAAGCTGCTGTCAGGTCACCTCGTTCGAACTGCTTGTTATGAGGCATGTCGAGGATGAAGCGGTCGGCTTTGTTGAAGATGACCCGGCCTTCTTCCAGATCCAGGTCAAAGACGTGGCCGCCTTTTTTCCGGTCCGCTGAAATGAAGTGGGAATGCCAGCCCGACGTATTGACACCGCTCAAGTAGTCGGGAATGTAAATCCCGATGAGGCTGCCGTCTATATTTTCAAAGGTAAAGCGGCGTTCATCCGTTTCCAGGACTTTGGCAAAGGGCTTATAAGGCTCCTGCTGCTCCAGCTCGGTCCGGGCCGACACACGGCGGAAATGACCGTCGATGCGGACGATGTAGACGTCGTTGATGCCCAGCCGGCGGACATGTTCCGTCATGATTTCTTTCAAGGCTTCAATCGAAGGCTGATGTTTCAGCAAGACTGGCTCCTGCTGCCGCAGCCACGTTACCGTCGCGAAGGGCGTTGTATCGGTCTGAGCCGCTTCTACTGCCGATCCGTCGCCTAAGACGCGGTAGGCGTGGCCGTCGATGACGATGAGTTCACCGGCTACGGCATGAAACGTGCCCAGCCCCGTATCTCCATGGAGCAGCAGTGTTTCCATATCCGTGCTGCCGTAATAATTGCCGCGGGCCAGGGCCTGCAGCGTAGACACCTGGTAAATGGCCTGGCGTTCTTCTCTTTCCATATAACCTTCCTTTCTTAAAGGCTGACTATTTTTCATTGCCCTTCTCCGCTTTTTCATCGCTATCCGGGATTTCCTTGCGGGTCACTAAAATCTTATCGACCCGCAGGTTATCCATATCCATGACTTCAAAAGTGAAATTTTCCCATTCATACGTATCGGTTTCCCGCGGGATGCGGCCTACGCCATACGTCATGAGGCCGCCGAGGGTCTTATAGAGGTCCTCGTCTTCTTCGGGCAGGTCCTCTTCGATGTCGAAGAAGTCCTTGAACTCTTCAATGGTCAGCAGGCCTTCCATGAGCCATTCATTGGGACCGCGCTGGATGATGCGGTTCGCTTCTTCTTTCTTTTCTTCTTCACCGGCCGGCATGATGCCTACTAATTCTTCCAGGATATCGTGCAGCGTCAGGATGCCGCTGAAATTGCCGTATTCATCGAGAACGGCGACTTCATGGACACTGTGTTCGCGAAAGACGTGGACGACCTTCATGATGTCCATGGATTCGGGAATATAAATCGGCTTGTGGACGCTCTCTTCAACGATAGCTGTCAAAGAAACGTCCTTTTCCTTGCGGACAGCTGCATAGTATTTCTGAAAGATTTCGCTGACGGAAATCATGCCGATGAAATCATCCAGGGAACCCCGGCCTACGGGCAGGGTATTGTGATTGAAGGCCACCAGTTCCTGCATCATCGTCTCTTCCGGGTCCTCGACGTCAATCCAATCGACCTGGGTCCGGTTGGTCATGATATCGCCGACGTCCATATCGGCCAGGCGGAAGACGCGGTCTACCAGTTCCGGCTCTTCTTTTTCAAAGGCCCCCAGTTCGACGCCCTGTTCCAGGAGCAGCTTGATTTCATCTTCTGTGACGGGCAGGACTTCTGGCTTGTTGACGCCCATGATTTTCGTGACCACTGCCGTCGACCAGGACAGGATCCAGACGACCGGTGTACAGAGGACGGAAAAATAGAGCATCGGCCGGGCCAGGAGACAGGCGATTTTTTCCGGTTTGTCGATGGCAATGCGCTTGGGTACGATTTCACCGAGGATGATCGTCAAATAGGTGATGAAGGCGACGATGCCCGTCAGGCTGATCGTATAGGCATAATTTTCCAGGCCGGGGATCTTGGCGACGTATTTCGACAAGGGCCCGGCCATTTCCGTGCCCCCGTAGACACCGGTGAGCAGGCTGACCAGGGTAATGCCGAACTGGACCATGGAAAACATCTTATTCGGATTTTCACGCAGTTTCAGGACGATGGCCGCCGATTTGCTGCCTTCATCGGCCAGGGCTTCCAGCCGCGACTGATGGCAGCTGACGATGGCCATTTCCAACAGCGAAAAGATGCCATTGCCAAAAATCAGCAAAATGATGACGATAAATTGTTTCCCTAGGGAAAACTCCACAATAGATACACCCTCCTTTTACCTCGCTACCACCAAGGACCGACGCCGATGCCGATGCCACCGTGGTGGTGCCAGCCGCCGCCCCAGCCAATGCCGATGCCGACGCCGACACCGGGTCCACTGTGGGACGATTCACTCCCATGACGGTCGGCTTCGTCGACGATGGTAAGGGTCTTGGTCACAGTCCGTACAGTATCACCGATCTTCACGTCGATGACCAGGTCGGTCTTGCCGGCCTGCAGCGGATGGATATTCATTTTTTCCGTAATATCGGCGATTTTGGTATTCAAACTCGTCGCTTTGACGTCATAAGGAATCATGCCCGGTACGTGGACGCGGATGATGCCGTAGCTGCCCAGGGGAATCTTTTTCGGATAGACGACGACTTCGACTTTGTCCATGAGTTTTTCCGTATTGCCGTAGATAAGGGCCGCATCATCGCCGGCCTGCAGTTTCCAGGCACAGCTTTCATCCTTGGCGACGAAATAGTTGCCCATGAGGACGTGAGATGCCGTATCATAGGCCTTTACATGATAGAAGTAATCGCCGACGAGGTTCTTATCGACGCGGAAATAGTAGCTGCCAACGAGTCCCGTCGTCTGGGACGGCAAATTCTGCAGCAGTCCCGTGACCTTATCGTAGGTACTCCCTTTCAGGATGTAAAAGTCATTGAGGTTCTTGACATTGACCGTCGGGTCTGTCAGGACGATGGCTGCCGCTTTTTCAGTACTGCCAGCTGCCGGCGCCTCTGCAGCCAGGGCGGTCATGGCCGTGACGGTGAAACAAAGACTGGTCAAGAGTATTTGCCATTTTTTCATCGAAATCCCCTCCCATACACAGGGTAAAGCAGATCATTTTTTCAAGATAGAAATATTTTCGAGCCGTTCCATAGCCTTTTCCAGGGTTTCGTCGCGGACGGCGAACTGCAGCCGCGCCAGGTGATGGACCGGTTCGATGAAGAACGTCGACGCCGGCACCAGGGCGACGCCGACTTTTTCCGCCAAATCCCGGCAGAATGCCTCATCGTCGTCATAGCCATAGCCGCCGATATCGACGAGCATGTAGAAAGCCCCTTGCGGTACATTATGGCCGATGCCGATATCATCGAGGCGCTTCATGACGAAATCCCGCTTGCGCGTGTACATGGCCCGCAGACCCTGGTAATAGTCCGGCCCGAAACGAAGGCCCGTGATAGCCGCTTCCTGCAGCGGACTGGGCGCGCTGATGGTCAGGTAGACGTGGAGCTTCTTGATGGCTTCCGTGATTTCCGGCGGAGCAAAGATATAGCCCAGGCGCCAGCCCGTGATGGAATACGTCTTGGACAAGGAACCGCAGCAGAGGGTCCGTCCGTACATGCCGGGCAGGGTCGAAAAATACGTATATTCCGTCGGTTCATATAGGATGTGTTCATAGACTTCGTCGATGACGACGAAAGTATCGTATTTTTCAGCCAGGCCGGAAATGACCATCAACTCGTCACGGCTGAAGACCTTGCCGCAGGGATTGGACGGGTTGCACAGAAAAATGACTTTCGGCCTCTGTTTAAAAGCCGCTTCCAGTTCATCGCCATCAAAAGTATAGTCCGGTTCCCGCAGGGAAACGTAAATCGGTTCGGCGCCGCAGAGCAGGGCATCCGTGCTGTACGCTTCGTAAAAAGGCGAAAAGAGGATGACTTTATCGCCAGGGTCGACGAGGGTCATCATGGCTGCCATCAAGGCTTCCGTCCCGCCACAGGTGACGACGACTTCTTTTTCCGGGTCGATAGTCTGTCCCGTGAACTGCCGGCGGCAGTCGGCCATGGCCTGGCGCAGATTGGCTGCGCCAGGGTCCATACTGTACTGATGAGGTCCTTCCTGAGCGACCTGGCTGAGGCGGTCGCACATGGCCTGAGGCGGCGGGAAATCAGGGAACCCTTCAGCCAGGTTGATGGCTCCGGAAGCTTCGGCAATGCGCGACATCCGGGCGATGACCGATTCTGTGAACAATTCGATTTTTCGGGAAAGTTTCGGCATAATGTCTCCTCTTATAAATCCAGGTTGCGGACTTTCTTGGCGTTTTCTTCGATGAACTTGCGGCGTGGTTCGACTTTGTCACCCATGAGGACCGAGAAAATGCGGTCCGCTTCGGCAGCATCTTCCAGTTCGACTTTGAGCATCGTCCGGTTTTCCGGGTCCATCGTCGTTTCCCACAACTGTTCCGGGTTCATTTCGCCCAGGCCTTTGTAGCGCTGGACGACGACGCTGTTGTTATCGCGGCCCAGTTCATCGAGCTTGGCCTGCATCGATTCATCCGTATAGAAATACCAGACCTGTTTGCCCTTACGTACCTGGTAGAGCGGCGGCTGGGCGATATAGACGTGGCCATCCGTGATGAGGGGCTTCATGAAGCGATAGAAGAAGGTCAGGAGCAGCGTCCGGATGTGGGCGCCGTCGACGTCGGCATCGGTCATGATGATGATCTTATCATAACGGCGTTTGCTCAAGTCAAATTCCTGGCCGATGCCCGTACCGAAAGCGGTAATCATGGAACGGATTTCATCATTGGCCAGGATCTTGTCGAGGCGGGCTTTTTCGACGTTGATGATCTTGCCGCGCAAGGGCAGGATGGCCTGGAAACGGCGGTCACGGCCCTGCTTGGCACTGCCGCCAGCCGAATCCCCTTCGACCAGGTAGATTTCCGTCTGGTCCGGATTCTTTTCCGAGCAGTCTGCCAATTTACCGGGAAGGCTGCTGATTTCCAGGGCATTCTTGCGGCGCGTCAGTTCCCGGGCACGACGGGCGGCCTGGCGGGCGCGGGACGCAGAAATAGTCTTGGTGATGATAGCCTTGGCTTCGGACGGATGTTCTTCAAAAAATTCCTTCAAGCCATCTGAAATGATATTGTCGACGATGCCCTTGACTTCGCTGTTGCCCAGCTTGGTCTTGGTCTGGCCTTCGAACTGCGGTTCCCGGACCTTTACGCTGATAACGGCCGTCAAGCCTTCGCGGACGTCTTCGCCGGACAAGTTGTCTTCATTTTCCTTAATGATACCCGCACTGCGGCCATAATCGTTGATGGTACGCGTCAGGCCGGACCGGAAGCCGCTCAGGTGCGTGCCCCCTTCTTCGGTGAAGATATCGTTGACGAAGGTCAGGATATTTTCGCTGTAGCCGTCGTTGTACTGCATGGCAATATCGACGATGACCTTATTCTTTTCGCCGTCGACGTTGATGATCGTCGGGTTGACGGCCTGATGGCTCTGGTTGAGAAATTCGACGAACGATGTCAGGCCGCCTTCGTAGCAGTAAACTTCGCTCTTGCCTTCGCCGCGCTTGTCAGTCAGCGTGATGTGCAGGCCTTTATTGAGGAAGGCCAGTTCGCGCAGGCGCGTCTTCAAAGTATTGAAATCATAGACCGTGTCCGGGAAGATTTCGTGGTCCGGCTTGAAGGAAACTTTCGTCCCCGTTTCTTCGCCAGCTTCCAGGGGACGGATTTTCCGGAGCGGTTCGTCCGTCACGCCGCGGGTGAAAGAAATGCCCCATAAGTAGCCATCGCGCTTGACCTGGACCTTCGTCCAGACACTGAGAGCGTTGACGACGGAAATACCGACGCCGTGGAGGCCGCCGGAGATAGGATAGCCGTCGCCGCCGAATTTCCCGCCGGCATGGAGGACAGTCAGGACGACTTCGACAGCGGGCTTGCCGATCTTATGCATGGCTACGGGGATACCACGGCCATTATCGACGACAGTAATGCTGTTATCTTCCTGGATCGTCACTTCGATGTGCGTACAATATCCGGCCAGGGCTTCGTCGATACTGTTATCGACGACTTCGTAGACCAGATGATGAAGGCCTCGTGTCGATGTACTGCCGATGTACATCCCAGGCCGTTTGCGGACGGCTTCCAAGCCTTCCAATACTTGAATCTGTTCGGCACCATATCTAGCTTTGTCTTTCGACATAGAGATTCTCAACTCCTGTTTCTTGCAATTTTAGTGATCCATTTAGGCAATCTAACACTTTATTATACCTTAAATTCAAACATTTTTGAATACATACCTTGCCTGGCGCAGGCACTTCTGATAACGCCGGACCATCGTTTCCCCCGTGACCGGCAGGGCAAAGACCTGTTCTCCCGTGATGACCAGACAGCGCCAGTCCCTTTCCGGTATCCCGTCGACAGCCACCAGGGGAAGGCACAGGTGCTTGCGGACGGACCGGCCCGGATGACCGTTCAGATTGATGATGGCGACGATATCGCCGGCAGGGATGGAAATCTCACGGCTCAGGTGAAGATACATGGTCGTCTTTCCTCCTATATTTGGCAACGAGGTTCTCAATGAATTTCGGCGGAATCTCGCCGGGAACGCGGCGGGTGATGAGCATGGCCAGAGTGAAATCATCGGCCGCCGTATCGTATTCATAATAGACCTTTTCAATATACGTATAAATCAGGTTCCGGCGGACTTCATTATACGCCTGTTCCACATCGCCTGCCGTCACCGGTACCTGGAGATAAGCGGCCAGGGCTTCCCACGACAGCCAGGGCATGTCGTCGAGGTGGGAACGGATCTGCCGTTTCAAGGCCTGCCGGGCCTCACTGCGGCAAAAGAGACATTCCTTTTCGCCAGGCGCCATCCAGCGGCCGCAGCGGGGACAGGCGGCGAAGCCTTCCAGCTCATAGGCCTTCTTCCGCTTGGCCTGGGCAAAGCGGAGCTGAACGACTTTTTCCCGCAGCCCTTCTGGCAGATGAGCCGTTTCCCGACGGATATGGGCCACCGTTGCGTCATCCAGGCGCACCTGGCTGATAGTCTCTTTAGGAAAGACATCTTCCACCTCGCCTTCCAGGGTCTCATAGACCGTCCGGACCGGCTTCTTTCCCTTTTTGACAAAACGGACATCGGCAATGGCCCGATGCCCGACATAAGAATTAATTTCCTCTATTATTTTATTTTTATACATAAACAAGTAATTCATATAGACCGGGTTCATGACGGCAATGATGACCTGTTTATCCTTAAAATCTAATATATATGAATATTTAGCAATCTGTTCGCCTGCAATCTGCTTCCAGTCCCGTTTGGCCTGGTACAGGTGATAGGGCAAAAGAAGCCGGTTCTGCTCCAATACCTTCGGTATGGCTAAACCGGCTTTTTTTAATTCAAGACTGCGTTCCTCCATGAGACAGCACCTTCCCTTTTTCAATACAAATGGGATGACACCCGGCCATGCCGGCAAAGATGTCCGGCTCCGTCGTCGTAATGAACGTCTGGATACGGTCGCGGACAAAGTCGAGCAAGGCCTGCCGGCGATCCGGGTCCAGTTCGCTCATGACGTCGTCCAGGAGCAATACGGGATATTCGCCCGTCTCGGACTTGACGTATTCCAGCTCTGATAATTTCAAGGCCAGGACGGCCGTCCGCTGCTGTCCCTGGGAACCGTATTTCCGCAGGTCTGCCGGGCCGACGGAAAAGACGAGGTCGTCCCGATGAGGGCCGACGGATGTTGCCTGACGGCGGACGTCTTCTTCCAGATGGCGCTGCAAGAGCGTATAGTACCATTCCGGATCGGTCTGATGGCTCCGGTCGCCGCCGCCGTAGGGCTGAACATATGTTAGGTCCAGCATCTCCTGGCCCCGGCTCAATCGCTTGTGGAGGACGCCGGCCAGAAAGGCCAGCTTGTGCAGGGCCGAAAGCCGCTTGGCTACCAGCGAGGCCGCAAAGCCGGCAATCTGGCGGTCCCATTCCTCGATGGGATGGATGCCTTCATATTTCATTTTCTTCAGCAAGAGATTGCGCTGGGAAATAGCCCGGTTATACTGCAGCAGTTCCTGGTAATAGGACCGGCTGACCTGGGAAATCTCCATGTCCATGAACCGGCGCCGCAGGGACGGGCTGCCCTTGATGAGCTGCAGGTCGTCCGGCGAGAACAGGACTTCGTTGAGCGTCCCGACAAGTTCCTTCTGGGGAACTTTTGTTTCATTGACCCAGAGTTCTTTCTTGGCCGTCTTCGATAAGATGATCTTCAGCTGCTGCCGCGTTTCGCTCCGCCTGAACTGGATGATGACGCTGGCCTGGTCCTGGTTCCAGCTGATGAGGTCGGCGTCGGCTATGCCCCGGTAGGACTTGCCGATGCCTCCCATATATAAGGATTCCAGGAGATTCGTCTTGCCCTGGCCATTCCTCCCGTACAGGAGGATGATGGCTTTGGGAAAAGTGATCACTTCGTCCTCATAATTGCGGAAACGGTGGAGCCGGACCGATTCAATCATCATAATTATTCACCTTTAATCAAATACGTACCGATACCTTTAATTTCGATTTTGTCTCCCGGATAGAGTTTTTTGCGTTTAGCAGTGCATAAATTTCCATTTACAAAAATTTTCTTTTCGTCCAGCAGGAAGCGGATTTCACCGCCGCTCTGTAAAATACTGGCCCATTTCAAGAATTGGTCGAGCTGGATCATCGCGGTCGTAATAGTTACTGTTTCCATCATTTTGTCCTCATAGGCGTTACAACAAATACACAAGACGTATCTTCTTTATCCTGGACCAGCATGGGGCTGTTTTCCTTAGATTTCAAGATGACTTCCGAATCATGGCAATGTTTCAGGATATCGAGGATGAATTTCCCGTTAAAGGAAATATCCAGGCCCTGGCCTTCCAGATGGCAGGGAACGTAATCTTCGACGGTCCCGTAATCGGGATGCTGGCTCATGAGCTTGATCTGATCGTCGGCGACGATGAAGTTGATGACGTTGTACTGGGCATCTTTGGCTACGATGGAAGCGCGTTCGACGGCGCCCGTAAATTCCGCCCGGTCTACGGTGACGACGCACTTGAAGTCACTCGGGATGACGCGCCGATAATTTGGGAACTCCCCTTCGATGAGCCGCGTCCGGATGTAGACATTGCCGAACTGGACGGCCAGGTAATTCCGGACCGCCGTGATTTCTACCGTTTCCGGGATATCCGTCGGCAGCTGGCGGGAAATTTCTGATAACAGTCGGCTGGGGATAACGGCCTGCAGCGGATTATCCACAGGTTCATCCAAGGTGGCCGTCTTCAAAGCCAGGCGGTGCGTATCCGTAGCGACCATGGTCATCTGGTCGCCCTGGACATCGAGGTAAGTCCCCATGAAAATCGGCCGGGCCACGTCGGTGGCACAGGCATAGGACGTATTATCGATGAGGTCTTTCATGACGACGCTCGTCGTCGTAAAGCTGGCATAGCCGTTTTCGACGATTTCGACTTCATTGAAATCATCGGGATTCATGGTCAGACATTCAAACTTGAGTTTGCCGCCTTTGATCATAAGCTGCGTATCGGCATCTTCCTTGATGATTTCGATTTCATCGCTGGGCAGGCGCCGGGTCAATTCCATTAAATACGGATTGGCAATAAAAGCTTCCCCGCCTTCTTCAATGATGCCGGGAACTGTAATCTTGATGCCCATGTCGTAGTCATTGGCCTGGAACTCGATGATACCATGCAGGGCTTTGATAAGCAAGCCGTTTTCAGAAGATATGTTGTTGCTTTTGTTCTGAGCGACTTTCTGGACTGCCTGCAGGCCTTTGTTCAGATCTTCTTTTTTCAGTTTTAGTCTCAATGGGTTATCCTCTTTTCTGCGCTGAGTAAATTAATTAAATGTGAATTAAAAAATAGTAGTCTTAGTAATAGTGGCTGTGAATTTGTGGATAAGTGGAAAAAGTCAGCTATTTTAACCTATCCACACCTGTGGACAATGTGTGGATAAAACGTTGATTTTTATCCACATTTCCACTGTGGATTTCTTTTTTCGACTTATCCACAATGTATGTACAATTTTATCCGCCTAGTTATCCACACCGCGGATTTCATTCATCATCTTTTCCAGATGCTCCTTGAAATGGCTGTCCTTGTCGATTTTTTTCCGGATCTGGGAGCAGGCATGCATGACTGTCGTATGGTCGCGGCCGTTGAAGGCTGTCCCGATATGGGGATAGGTATTCCCCGTCAGTTCACGGCACATGTACATGGCAATCTGCCGCGGCAGAGCGATGTCCTTGGTCTTTTTCTTGCCCATCAGTTCTTTATAATTGATGTTATAGTGCTGGCAGATATAGGTCGTGATTTCATCGATGGTGATGTATTTCTTCTCATCCTGGGCATCCGTAATATAGTGGATGGCATGCTTGACCAGGGGCAAAGTGACGTTGCTCTTGGATTGTGACGCTTCCAGGAGGACACGGATAAAGGCGCCGTGCAGTTTACGGATATTTTCACTGACATTGGCTGCGATATAATTGAGGGCATCCAGGTCGCAGGTGATATTTTCTTTTTCAGCCCAGGCCCGCAAGATGGCCGTGCGCGTTTCCAGATCAGGCGGTTCGATCTGGGTGACCATGCCGTTTTCAAAGCGCGAACGCAGGCGTTCTTCCAATTTTTTGATATCCCGTGGCGGCCGGTCGCTGGTGAAGACCATCTGCTTTTTGTCCTGGTAGAGCTTATTGAAGGTGTGGAAAAATTCTTCTTTCGAGCTTTCTTTATCGCCACGGCCCAGGAACTGGATGTCGTCGACGAAGAGGACGTCGACGTTGCGGTAACGGCGGCGGAAGCTTTCCGTGTTCTTGTCCTGGATACACTGGATAAATTCGTTGACGAAGTCTTCGCTGGTGATACAGAGGAGACGCATATTGGGGAAGTTCTTCAGCAGTTCGTGACCGATGGCGTGCATCAGGTGTGTCTTGCCCAGGCCGCTGCCGCCGTAGATGTAGAAAGGATTCCACTTCTGGGCCGGTGCCGCTGCAATGGACTTGGCCACGGCCGTAGCGACGCGGTTGCTGTTGCCGACGATGAAGTTATCAAAGGTATAATCTTTATTTAAATTATTATTATAAGGGGTTTCATCGGGTTTGACGGGAACGGCTTCTTTGACGATGGGCATCGGAGCCGTATTGTCGTCACTGATGGGCAACTCAGGCTGGACCCATTCTGTCTGTCCTGACGGGACGGAGTGCGTATCCGGGACTACAGTTTCCGTCGGTGCAGGGGTGGCAGCCGGCTTGGACGGCAGAGTAATGGTTTCGGCGACGGCTTCGGACTGGCTTTCCCCGGCAGGTTTCTTTTCCTGGCTTGTGATCAGCTGGACCCGCGTCGGGCGGCCGATGGCGTCTTGGGCGACCGTCTCCAGGATGTCCGTATATTTTTTGCTGACGTAATCGCGGAGAAAATTCGTCATCGTGTCCAATATGAGAAGATTCTCTTCTTCAGAATAAGAGTAGGGAATGATGTTGCCTTCAAACCAGTTGGTAAAAATCTCTTTGGGCAAGACTTGTTTCAGGTTAGCCAGCATTTTTTCCCATAAGCTGAGCAGGTCCATAATAATCCTTCCAATCTGTGCGTAAAATTGTGCGTGACATAGAGTGTACCATATAAAGTGTATATGTGTATAGCCTGAATTGTGGATAAAGGGGATAAGGGGGACACAAAAAGGCGGAAAGACGATAATCATCGAATTTCCGAGGGCTTATCCACTTATCCACAAAATGTGGATAGATTGTTGACAACTTATTTATCTATCCACATTTTACAACAAAACCGAAATTATGGGAAGAAAATTTTCTTGGAATACTTATACAGAAGGTATACGCAAAAAGCATAGGGCTCAAAAAATGGGACTTGACAGCCAGAAGCTGGCTTACTATAATTAACCTGTTATGGTGTAAATTCATTTACTGTCAATGACGACAAAGGAGGTGTCTAGCTTGAAACAGACATATCAGCCGAATACATTGTGGAGAAAGAGAACTCATGGCTTCCGCGAAAGAATGAAGACAAAAGGCGGCCGCATGGTTTTGAAAAAACGCCGCATGAAAGGCAGAAAGAAACTCTCTGCTTAATTATTACGAGATAAACAGAAAAGTTCCGGATGGCGGAATTTTTCTGTTTTTCTGGCATTTTTAGGACAATTACGTATGTATGAACTAACAAAAGAGCAACGGCTGTGCAAAAATCATGAGTACCAGCTCGTATACCGCCGCGGCAAGTCGTATGTCAACCGCCGCGTCGTCCTGTACGTCCTGCCGCGCTCACCGAAACAGCCGACCCGGATTGGTTTCGTAACGGGTAAGAAAATCGGCTGCGCTGTCGAACGCAACCGCTGCCGCCGCCTGATGAAGGAAGTCTATCGCCTGCACCAGTTTGAATTGCGCGATGGTTTCGACTTGGTCCTCATCGGCCGCAGCAGTTTAAAATACGCCGGATACAAAGACGCAGAACACAGCATCCTGCAGTTATTCCGGCATGCCAGGGTATTAAAGAAGAAGTGATGACACATGAAACGGTGTTTCATAGCCCTTATCCGGTTTTACCAGTTGTTCATATCGCCCCTTCACCGGCCGTGCTGCCGGTTTTATCCGACTTGTTCTGCTTATGCCGTCGAGGCCTTGCAGAAGTACGGTGCTGTCAAAGGGAGTTATTTGGCACTAAGGCGCATTTTAAAATGCCATCCCTTTCACAAAGGCGGATATGATCCGGTACCGTAGATCCCTATTTTTACAACTGAACAGGAGTTGAGCGTATTGGGCTTTTTCAGTGGAATAATGGATGTCCTCAGCGGTATTATGACGACATTCATGAATTACTGCTATGCATTTACCCAGAATGTAGGCTATCCGAGCTATGGCGCTGCCATTATCATGCTTACTTTGATCATCAAATTGGTTCTGGCACCGCTTACGGCGAAACAGATCCGTTCCATGGAAGGCATGCAGACCTTGCAGCCTAAGATCAAAGAATTACAGAAGAAATATAAGGGCAATCAGAAAAAGATGCAGGAAGAAATGACCAAACTGTATCGGGAAATGGGCGTCAACCCCTTGTCGGGCTGTCTGCCGATCCTCATTCAGATGCCATTCCTCATCGCTATTTTCTATGCTCTCCGGGAATATCCCTATGACCCGGCTTTCGAAAGCTTCTTATGGCTTCCCAGCCTGGGCCAGCCGGACCCCACATATATCATGCCGGTACTGTCGGCAGTTTCGACTTATTTCATCCAGAACCAGATGTCCGGTGCGCAGGTAGCGGCTTCGGATGCACAGGCCAAGCAGCAGAAGATCATGAAGATCGTCATGCCCTTGTTCATCGGCTGGATCAGTTTGAATTTCCCCAGCGGCCTGGTCATTTACTGGGTTGTTTCTAACGTATTCCAGTGGGCACAGCAGTACCTCATGACCCACCTCAAGAAAAAAGGAGCACGATCAGAAGCATGAGTACCATCGAAACTACAGGAAAAACGATTGAAGATGCCGTCCGTTCCGGCCTGGTACGTCTCGGCAGAATGAAAGATGAAGTCGACATCGAAGTCTTGGAAGAACCGAAAAGCGGCTTTTTCGGCTTCGGCAGCAAGCCGGCTAAGGTACGTATCACCGAAAAAGAAGGCGTACCCGTCGTCCCGGCTATGGAAAGCCAGCTGGAAGAAGCCGAAAAAACGGCGGCTCCGGAAGCTGCCGAACCGGCTGTCCGCGTAGAAGCAGAAAGCCTTCCTCAGGAAGATACGGTACTGGCTGTACCGGAAACGGCCGAAGCTGCTGAAGAAGCCTTCACGGCAGAAGAAGCAGCGGCTAAGGCCAAAGCCTTCCTCCAGGAAGTCCTCAAGAACATGGGCATCGACGTCGTCATCGAAAAGATGATCAAGTCCGATAAAGTCCTGCTTCACCTGCATGGCAAGAACCTGGGCATCCTCATCGGCAAACACGGCCAGACCCTGGACGCACTCCAGTACCTGACCAACTTGACGACGAACCAGGGGGAAACGACGCGTCATTTCATCATGCTCGACGTCGAAAATTACCGCCATCGCCGCGAAGAAACGCTGAAACAGCTGGCTATCCGCCTGGCGAACCGCGTCAAAAAGAGCGGCGACCGCGTTGTCCTGGAACCGATGAACGGCTATGAACGCAAGATCATCCACGTGACCTTGCAGAACGATCCCCAGGTCCGCACGGAAAGTGAAGGCCAGGATCCCTATCGCCACGTCGTCATCTATAGCCAGGAATAAGTATTTAGTTTATGGATTATATAAGGAGCTGTCACATCGAGGCAGCTCCTTTTAGAATATGAAAGGAGTATTGACCTATGTACGATACGACCGATACGATTGCGGCCATTGCCACTCCTTTGGGGGAAAGCGGTATCGGCGTCATCCGTATCAGCGGCAGCCATGCTTATGCGGTCGGCGACGCCATTTTCCGCAGTCCTTCCGGAAAACCCCTGGCCCAGCGCCGGGACCGTTCCATCCAGCATGGTCTCGTCGTCGCCGATGACGGCCGCCCTGTCGATGAAGTACTGATGCTCATCATGAAGGGCCCCCATTCCTATACGGCAGAAGACGTACTGGAAATCCAGTGCCACGGCGGCCGCAAAGCCCTGGAAGAAATCCTCAGCCTGGTCCTGGCCCACGGCGCCCGTCTGGCCAATCCCGGAGAATTTACGCAGCGGGCTTTTGTCAACGGCCGCATCGATCTGGCCCAGGCCGAAGCCGTCATGGATGTTATCCAGGCCAAGAGCCGTCAGGGCCTGACCAGTGCCGTCAATCAGCTCGAAGGCCGCCTGTCCAAGGTCATCGGCGCCATGCGCCATGAGCTGACCGATTTCATTACCCGCCTGGAAGTGACTATCGATTATCCTGAAGAAGACCTGGAAGACATTACGGTCCCCGATGTAGCCGGTGCCATCCGCAAGCAGCTGGCGTCCCTCGATGAGATGCTGGAAGCTTCCCACGATGGCCGCATCATTCGCGACGGCGTCATGGCCGCCATTGCCGGCACGCCGAACGCCGGCAAGTCGAGCCTGCTGAACCGCCTGCTCCAGGAAGACCGGGCCATCGTCACCGACGTGCCGGGGACGACGCGGGACGTCCTGGAAGAATGGATTTCCCTCAAGGGCGTCCCGGTCTGCCTCGTCGATACGGCGGGTATCCGGGAGACCGATGATACAGTCGAAAAAATCGGCGTCACCAAGGCCAAGGCCTACATGGATAAGGCCGATATCATCCTCGTCGTCATCGACAGCTCGCGGCCCCTTTCCGAGGAAGACCGGGCCATCCTGGAGAACACGAAGGAGCGAAATGTCCTCATCGTCCTCAATAAGAGCGACTTGACGCCTGTCGTTGCGGAAAAAGACCTGGGACAGTATGGTCATCCCGTCCTGTCCTTGTCGGCCGGCACCGGGGAAGGCCTGGAAGCCTTGAAAGAACAGCTCCTGTCCCTGGCGTTGTCCCATGCCGATACGGCCGGCAGCGCCCTGCTCACCAACACGCGCCATATCGAACTGGTGCGCCAGAGCCGGGAAGCCTTGAAACGGGCCCTCGATTCCATCGAAGCCGGCATGCCTGTCGACTGTGCCGTCGTCGACCTGCGCGAAGCCTGGGACCTCTTGGGTTCGATTACTGGCGATACCGTTCACGACGATATGGTCGAAGAAATATTCAGCCGATTCTGTTTAGGTAAATAAAGGGGTGGAACTATGTTTGTAGTCGATACATACGATGTCATCGTCATCGGTGCCGGTCATGCCGGCTGTGAAGCGGCCCTGGCCAGTGCCCGTCTGGGCGCCAAGACCCTGATGGCGACGTTGAACTTAGATAATATTGCCCTCATGCCCTGTAATCCCGCCGTCGGTGGTCCGGGCAAGAGCCATCTCGTCCGGGAAATCGACGCCCTGGGCGGGGAAATGGGCATCAATACGGATAAGACCTGCCTCCAGATGCGGATGCTCAATACCGGCAAGGGACCGGCTGTCTATTCGCTCCGGGCCCAGTCCGATAAGAAGATGTACCAGCTGGCCATGACCAAGACCCTGGAAAACCAGGAAAACCTCGATGTCAAGCAGCTCATGATTACGGATCTCCTCGTCGAAGACGGCGCCGTCATCGGGGTCCGGACGGAACTGGACGAAGTCTATAAAGCCAAGTGCGTCATCCTGGCGACGGGGACCTACCTCAAGGGGAAAATCATCATCGGCACCTGCACCTATTCCGGCGGCCCCATCGGCCAGCGCTCGGCCGAAGACCTGTCGGGGTCGCTCCTCAAGGCGGGCCTCAAGCTCATGCGCTTCAAGACAGGGACGCCGGCCCGCGTCGACCGCCGCACCCTGCGGACGGACGAAATGGCCAAACAGGAAGGCGATAAAGACGGCCATGCCTTTTCTTTCCTGTCGGAACGCAAGGACCGCAACAAAGAATGCTGCTGGCTGACTTTCACCAATGAAGAAACGCATAAGATCATCCGCGACAACCTCGATCGGGCGCCGATGTGTAACGGCATCATCACCGGCATCGGCCCGCGTTACTGCCCGTCCATCGAATCGAAAATCGTCCGCTTTGCCGATAAGAAGCGGCATCAGTTGTTCATCGAACCGGAAGGTGAATCGACGGAAGAAATGTACGTCCAGGGCATGAGCACCAGCATGCCCGCTGACGTCCAGTACGCCTTCCTGCGGACCATTCCGGGCCTGGAAGATGTCAAGATCATGCGTCCTGGTTACGCCATCGAATACGACTGCCTGGATCCGACACAGCTCACACCATGGCTGGAAACGAAGAAGATTTCCGGCCTCTTCTCGGCAGGCCAGGCCAACGGCACCAGCGGCTACGAAGAAGCGGCTGCCCAGGGCCTCATGGCCGGCATCAACGCGGCCTTGAAGATACAGGGGAAGGATCCGTTCATCCTGACCCGTTCTGAAGCCTATATCGGCGTCCTCATCGACGACTTGGTCACCAAGGGCACGAATGAACCGTACCGCATCATGACCAGCCGCAGCGAATACCGCCTCATCCTGCGCCAGGATAATGCCGACCTGCGCCTGACTCAGAAAGGCTACGATTTGGGCCTGGTCACGCAGGAACGGTACGACCGTTTCTCGGCCAAGAAAGAGGCTATCGAACAGGGCATTGCCGCCTTGAAAGAGATTTCGGTCACGCCGTCCAAGGCCAACCTGGAAAAACTGGAACGCCTGGGTACGGCACCGATTCACACGGCTATTACGGCCTATGACCTCCTGCGCCGCAATGATGTCGATTATGAAGCCTTGCGGACGGTCTTCGACCTGCCGGAACTGGCTGCCGATGTGGAAGAAGAAATCGAGATCATGATCAAATACGAAGGCTATATCAGCCGTCAGATGGAACAGGTTGAAAAGATGAACCGCCTGGAACAGAAGAAGATGCCTGCCGACATCGTCTATGCCGATATCGATACCCTGTCGGCCGAAGCCCGGCAGAAACTAGACGAAATCCGGCCCTTGTCCCTGGGCCAGGCCAGCCGTATCTCCGGCGTCTCGCCGGCGGATATCACGGCCCTGCTCATCGTACTGGAACAGCACAGCCGGGAGGAAAAAAATCATGTTTCGCAGTGAATTAGCACAGGCCCTGAAGGCCATGGACCTCAGCGTATCAGAAAGCCAGCTGGCACAGTTCTGCACCTTTGACGAAGCTTTAGTCGAAACGAACAAGGTCATGAACCTGACGGCCATTACCGATCCGAAAGGCGTCGCCATCAAGCACATGGCCGACAGCCTGTCCTGCTATGACCCGGCTTATTTCAAAGATGGCGCCAGCGTCCTCGATCTGGGGACCGGTGCCGGCTTTCCCGGCCTGCCCCTGCTCATTTACCGGCCGGATCTGAAGGTGACCTTCTTCGATTCCCTGCAGAAGCGGCTGACTTTCCTGGAAAAGGTCGTTTGCGATTTGGGACTGACCGCTTCGTTCCTCCACGGCCGGGCTGAAGAAATGGCCCATAAACCGGAATACCGCAGTGCCTTCGATATCGTCACCAGCCGGGCCGTGGCCCGCCTGAACATCCTGGCCGAATGGGCCCTGCCTTACGTCCGGACCGGCGGCTATTTCATTTCCCTCAAAGGGGCCCAGTATGAAGAAGAACTGGCGGAAGGCGAAAAAGCCCTGCAGATCCTGGGCGGCAAAGTCGCCGAAGTCCGGCCGGTCCGCCTGCCAGGCCTGGACGATGTCCGCGCTGTCCTCTATATCGAAAAAGTAAAGGAAAGCCCCAAGAAATATCCCCGCAAGCCAAAGATGGCTGCGAAAAATCCCTTATAGAGAAAGAAGTGTACGCTATGTCTTTGAAAAAAATCCTCTGTCTGGCCGCTGCGGCCTGCCTGACCGTATCGGCTGCTGTCTTTGCCGATACACCGCAGCCGCCTGAAATCAGTGCTCATGCTGCCTATGTCATGGATGCCGATACAGGCGACACGCTCTATGCGAAAAATGCCGATGACCGGGCCTATCCGGGCAGCACGACGAAAATCATGACCTGCATCCTAGGCGTCGAACTGGGAAAGGCACAGGGTAAATTGGATCAGCCTATCAACATTACGAAAGATGTCTACGATATCGAAAGCGATGCGTCCGTCCTGGGTATCGACCCGGGCGACCAGATTACCCTGCGCAATGCCATGACCGGTATGATGACTGTATCCGGCTGTGATGCCACCATTGCCGTCGCCGAAACGGTTACGCCGAGTCAGGCCGATTTCGTCGCCAAGATGAACGAAAAAGCAGCCGCCCTGGGCTGTACGAATACTCATTTCGCTAATCCCCATGGCCTGCCGGACAGCGACCACTATTCGACAGCCCGCGATATGGCGACGATGGCCGCTTACGGCATGAAACTGCCGGAATTTCGCGATATGGTCAGCCACAGTGAATACGACATGCCCTATATCAACGGCGGCTCCAAGCACTGCACGACGACGAACTATTTCCTGACCAGCGGCTTCCCCGGTGCCAACGGCATCAAGACCGGTACGACCAATGCCGGCGGTCCCTGTCTGGTCGCATCGGCTACGCAGGACGGCCGGACCGTCATCGCCTCTATCATGAATTCGGACGACCGCTTCGGCGATGCCCAGAAACTCATGAGCTATGGCTTCTCCGTACTGAAACCGGTCGAACCGGCAGAAAACGTCTATATCCTGCGCCAGGCACCGGCAGGCCAGACCTTGTCGGATATCAAGGAAAAACAGGCCCAGGCTGCTGAATTAGCTTCCCAGCAGAAGAAAGAAGCAGCCACGGCGGCAGCTTCTACGGCTGCGGCCAAAGCACCTGCTAAAGCAGATACGGCCGTAAAGACAACGGCTGCGACAGTGGCTAAAACGGCAGCTAAGACGACGGTGAAGACCGCTGCCAAAGCGGATACGGCTAAGACAAGTAAGCCGGCTGTTTCCAGCCAGCCTTACGTTCCCTTTTCGCCGGCCGCCTAAAAAAGGATATTGACAATCTCTGTCCATATTCGTATAATAAACGCATCAGCAGATCCGTACAGGACTGACGGAATCAAGTGGAGTCACCACGTGAACTGTACGGACCCTTTCATGCCGACCGTCTGGGCAAGAGTATGCTACATATTCTTGAGCCAGGCGGCCGGTATTTTTTTTCGCCAGCCTGGCTCCTCATAAGGAGTGTTGTCTAATGAAACGAAATCGCTGGCTCATCGCCCTGTCTGCCATGGGGCTCCACCTCTGTATCGGCAGTGTCTATGCCTGGAGCGTCCTCACCAAGCCCATTATGGAATCTATGGGATTTACCCTCAAGGAAACGACGTGGACCTTTTCCCTGGCCATCTTGTTCCTCGGTTTGTCGGCCGGCTTTTTGGGCAGTTTTGTCCAGAAAATCGGGCCCCGTAAATCGGGCCTCTTATCGATGACCTGCTTCGTCACGGCCATGTTCGGTACGGCAGCAGCTCTCTACGCCCACAGCCTGCCCATGCTCTACGCCTTTTACGGCGTCATCGGCGGCATCGGCCTGGGAACGGGCTATATCACGCCCGTATCGACTCTGGTCAAATGGTTCCCGGAAAACCGGGGCTTCGCTACGGGTCTGGCCATCATGGGCTTCGGCTTTGCCAGCCTCATTGCCGGCCCGGCTATGCAGCTCTTGGTCCAGCATTTCGGCCTGGTCGCCAATTTCATCATCCTTGGCTGCGTCTATATGGTCATCATGACGGCTTCGTCGCTCTACCTGGCGTCGCCTGCTGCCGGTGACGTCCCGGCCAAGGCCGAAAAAGAAGGAACTGTCGAATATGCCGACGCCCAGCCGCAGTTCACCGTCCGCCAGGCCATGAAGACCTGGCAGTTCTACGCCATCTGGTGGCTCTTCTTCACCAACATCACCTGCGGCATCGCCCTGCTGTCCGTCGCCTCGCCGATGGCCCAGGACGTCGTCGGCATGTCGCCGTTGGCAGCGGCTTCCATGGTGGGCCTCATCGGCCTCATGAACGGTGCCGGCCGCATTGCCTGGGCGACTGTATCCGACTACCTCGGCCGCTCGGCTACATACGTCCTCTTCTTCCTTATCGAAATCCTGGCTTTCTGGCAGCTGGCCCGCGTTACCAGCGCCTTTAGCTTCCAGGTCCTGGTCCTGCTCATCATCTCCTGCTATGGCGGCGGCTTCTCGTGCATGCCGGCCTATCTCAGCGACCTCTTCGGCACGAAATACCTCAGCGCCATCCACGGCCGTATCCTCACGGCCTGGGGGGCTGCCGGCGTCGCCGGTCCCCTGGTCCTGTCGCTTATCAAAGAAAATACCAATAGCTACGCCGTGACGCTGTACTTCTTCGTCGGCGCCTTCGTCGCTGCCCTGGCCTTGATGATTTTCCTGAAATACCGCACCCGCCACGGCATCGCCAGGGTCGCAGAAGCGCGGGGATAATCGTTCATCGTAGGGGTCGCCACGTGGGCGACCCGTTCGGAAATTGGGGGATTCTCCTAGAAAAATGATTGGAAAATTCACATATCCTGAAGCGGGCGCCCCACGTGGTCGCCCCTACAATGAAAAAAGCTGTCGCTTATGCGGCAGCTTTTTTTCGACGAACGATGAACGCCATCGCTGAAAGCGGTAAATCATTCACGGCCTGTGGCCTTGTGCGTAGGGGACGTCCTGTTAAGGCGTCCCGTTGTGAACAATGGAAGATATACCCAACTGGTCCATGAGGCATGGCTTTGCGGCCGGCGAATAATGATATCGACGAACAGCATTTCGCGGGATTCCCACAACGGGCCGCCCTTTGGGACGGCCCCTACTACGAATGTGAATAAAATCACTTAATGAGTTGGGCGCATAGATGAATGAAAATGATTGCTTTTTGATTATAATGATTGGATTTGATTGAAATTGATTGAATATAACGGTATAATGAGGCCAAAGGAGGATAAAAGGGAAGTGATACGATGTTGACAGAAGAAAGACATGAAAAAATCATGCGTCTTGTCAATACGAGCGGTGCCGTTTCGGTCCAGGACTTAGTAAGTTTTCTGAACATTTCCGAATCGACGGTCCGCCGGGATTTGCTCACGCTGGACCGCGAAGGCCGTCTGCGCCGCGTCCATGGCGGGGCCACGACGCTGCGCGATGATTCTTCGTATGAAGCGGATATGGAAAACCTGCAGGATAAATATTCCATCCATATGAGCGACAAACGCCGCATCGCCCAGTATGCGGCCAGCCTGATCAAGAAAGATGATTTCGTCTATCTCGATGCCGGTTCGACGACAGAGCAGATGGCCGATTTCCTGGCCGGGTCCGAAGCGACTTTCGTGACCAACAGCATCCCGCTGGCTCAGAAATTAGGGCGCAGCGGCAGCCGCATCTATATCCTGCCCGGACGGGTCAAAGGCGATACGGAAGCCATTGTCGGCAGCGAAATGCGGGACATGATCGGCCGCTATCATTTCACCAAAGGGTTCTTCGGAGCCAATGGGATCGCTCCCCATTCCGGCTGTACGACGCCAGATGATGAAGAAGCTGTCTGCAAGCGCGCTGCCGTCGGCCAGTGCCTGGACCGCTTCGTCCTGGCCGATTCCAGTAAATTCGGTTTATCTTCGCACATTACTTTTGCAGATTTATCAATGGTTACGCTGATTACGGCAAAGGCCGAAGAGCACATTGACTACCGGCCGTATCAGCAGATTACGGAGGTGCATATCCTGTGATTTATACAGTTACGTTCAATCCATCCTTAGACTATGTCGTCCACATGAAGACCTTTACGGCCGGTGATATCAACCGCGCCGAACAGGAAATGATTTATCCCGGCGGCAAGGGCATCAATGTATCCCTCGTCCTGGGGAACCTTCACATCCCGTCCAAGATGCTCGGCTTCATCGCCGGTTTTACGGGCCGGGAAATTGAACGGCTGGCCAAAGCCAATGGCGGCGATACGGATTTCATCGTCCTCGATGAAGGCTGCTCGCGCATCAACCTCAAAGTCAGCGCCGATGATGAAACGGCTGTCAACGGCATGGGACCGCATATTCCGGAAGAAAAACTGCAGGCCCTGCTGACTCAGATCGATACCCTCAAAGCTGGCGACACGCTGGTCCTGGCTGGCAGTATTTCCAGCGATATCCCCGATGATATTTACGAACAGATCCTCAAACGCCTCCAGGGCCGCGGAATCCGCGTCGTCGTCGATGCTACGGGCGACCTTTTGAAGAATGTCATCAAATATAAACCGTTCCTCATCAAGCCGAACAACTTTGAATTAGGCGAACTGTTCAGCGTCGACCTCCATACGGATGAAGAAATCACGGTCTGCGCCAAACAGCTCCAGGCCATGGGGGCCCGCAACGTCCTCGTCTCCCTCGGCGGCGACGGCGCCCTGCTCCTCGGCGAAGACGGCCAGGTATACCGCCGCCAATCCCCAAATGGCACGCTGGTCAACTCCGTCGGCGCCGGCGACAGCATGGTCGCTGGCTTCCTGGCCGGCTTTGAAGCGTCGAAAGGCGACCTCAACGAAGCCCTGAAAATGGGCATCAGCGCCGGTAGTGCTTCGGCTTTCCATGAATGGCTGGCTACGGAAGACGATATCAAAGAAGTATACGCGGCCTTATAAAGAAACACGTAGTTTTGTGTAGAAAGTTGAGAAGAGAAGGAGAGAAATAATGCGTATTGTAGATTTACTCAAGAAACAGAGCATCGACCTCAATGCGTCTGTAGCCGACAAAGCTGCTGCCATCGACCACCTGGTCGACCTCATGGCTGCCGGTGGCAACCTGAACGACAAAGAGCTGTACAAACAGCGCGTCCTGGCTCGTGAACAGGAAGGAAGTACGGGTATCGGCGAAGGCATCGCTATTCCCCATGCCAAGACGGAAGCCGTCAATGAACCGGGCCTGGCTTCGATGATCGTCCGCGACGGCGTCGACTACGAAAGCCTCGACGACGAACCGGCTCACCTGTTCTTCCTCATCGCCGCTCCGGCTGGCGGTGCCAACGTCCATCTGGAAGTCTTGAGCCGCCTGAGCCGTATGCTCATGGACGACGATTTCCGCGACAACCTGATGAATGCCAAGACACCGGAAGAATACCTGGCTATCATCGATAAAGCTGAAGCCGAACAGGTCGCAGCCGAAGAAGAAGAAGCTGCTGCCGAAGCGGCCGCCGAAGAAGCACCGGCTGAACCGGAAACGGCAGCTCCGTCGGACCGTCCTTACGTCATCGGCGTTACAGCCTGCCCGACGGGCATTGCCCATACCTACATGGCGGCAGAAGCCCTGGAAAACAAAGCCGCTGCCATGGGTGTCGACATCAAAATCGAAACGAATGGCTCCGGCGGTGTCAAGAACCACCTGACCCAGGCCGATATCGACCGCGCTGTCGGCGTCATCGTCGCCTGCGATAAAGACGTACCGGTCCAGCGTTTTGCCGGCAAACCGGTCATCTTCACGAAAGTCGCCAACGGTATCAAGATTCCGGAAGAACTCATCCAGACCGTCCTCGACGGCAAGGCTCCTATTTATCAGGGCAATGATTCTTCGTCGGAAGCTGTCGACGTCGAAAGCGCTGAAAAAGAAAGCGTCGGCCGCCAGATTTATAAACACCTGATGAACGGCGTATCCCATATGCTTCCCTTCGTCATCGGCGGCGGGATCCTCATCGCCCTGGCCTTCCTCTTCGATATGGACAACGCCGGTGCGGCCAACTTCGGCAGCGGCACACCGCTGGCTGCCTTCCTGAAGAACGTCGGTGGCCTTTCCTTCAGCATGATGATGCCGATCCTGGCAGGCTATATCGCCATGAGTATCGGCGAACGGCCGGCCCTCATGCCCGGTATCGTCGGCGGCTTCCTGGCGACGACAGGCGGATCCGGTTTCTTCGGCGCCCTCTTTGCTGGTTTCATTGCAGGGTACCTCATCATTTTCTTGAAAAAAGCCTTGTCCCATCTGCCGGAAGCTTTGGACGGCACGAAGTCCATCCTCTTCTATCCGGTCCTCGGCCTGGTCCTCATCGGCGTCATCATGACCTATATCATCAATCCGCCGACGTCCATCTTCAATACCTGGCTTTTTGATGTCCTCAACAGCATGACCACGTCGAGCCGCATCGTCCTCGGCTTCATCCTCGGCGGCATGATGTCCATCGACTTCGGCGGCCCGATCAACAAAGCGGCTTACGTCTTCGGCACGGCATCCCTCATGAGTGCCAGCGGTCAGGCTGTCAGCTCGGGCATCATGGCTTCGGTCATGGTCGGCGGCATGGTTCCGCCTCTGGCTATTGCCTTGGCCATGCTCCTCTTTAAAGGCAAATTCACGCCGAAAGAACGCCAGTCGACGATTACCAACTTCATCATGGGCCTGTCCTTCATTACCGAAGGGGCTATTCCTTTCGCCGCATCGGACCCGGTCCATGTCATCCCGCCCTGCGCTATTGGCGCAGCCGTTGCTGGTGCTCTTTCCATGCTCTTTAATTGCACTCTTCCGGCTCCGCACGGTGGCATTTTCGTCTTCGGCGTCATCACAAACTGGCCTATGTATATCGCAGCCTTAGTCGCCGGCGTCATCGTCGCAGCTATCCTGCTCGGTATTTTCCGCAAAAAACGTCCGCAAGACTAATTGCGTTATCTTTATAAATCGTATACACTATATAATATAGATTTATCTCACTATTTTATATTTCCTAAAAGGAGGAATTTGTCATGAAAGAATTCGAATTTGTTGTCACCGATCCCCAGGGTATCCACGCTCGTCCGGCTGGCCTTTTGGTTAAAGAAGCGAAGAAATTTGAATCCAACATCAGCGTATTCAAAGGCGCCCGCAAAGGCGATTTGAAGAAAATCTTCACCATCATGGCCCTTGGCGTAAAACAGGGCGAAACGATTAAAGTACAGGTAGAAGGCGCAGACGAAGAACAGGCAGCTAGCGCTGTAGAAGCCTTCTTGAAAGAAAACTTCTAATTCTTTGAGGAGGAAAGTACATGCTGACGTTAAAAGGTAAAAGTGTCTTCTCCGGTATCAGCATCGGACCCTTGGCACTGTTCCATCGCAATACGATTTCTACGGCCGTACGGCCTATTGATGATGCCGAAGCTGAAGTCGCCCGCTTCCAGAAAGCCCGCGAAGAAGCTATTGGCCAGCTCAAGGACTTGTATGTCAAGGCTGTAGATAAAGTCGGTGAAGAACAAGCGGCTGTCTTTGAAGTCCATCAGATGATGCTCGATGACGACGATTACGTCGAAGGCATCGAAACGAAAATCCGCGATGAAAAAATGAATGCTGAAGCGGCTGTCGACCAGACGGCCCAGGAATTTGCCGAAATGTTCCGTTCCATGGAAGACGCTTATATGCAGGCTCGTGCCGCTGATGTCCTGGATATTTCCCGTCGTGTCGAACAGCAGCTCTGTGGCGGCCCTGGCATCGATTTCAGCAACTATGACCACGTCATCATTGCTGCTGACGACCTGGCTCCCAGCGAAACTCTGCAGCTCGATACGGATAAGATTCTCGGTTTCGTAACCTCGGGAGGCAGCACGAATTCGCATACGGCAATCCTGGCCCGCACGCTGGGCATTGCCGCCGTCGTCAGCACGGGCACACAGCTCCACAATGACGTCGACAACATGACGGCCATCATCGACGGTACGACGGGTACGGTCTACATCAACCCCGATGACGAAACGATGGCTGCCATGAAGCAGAAACAGAAAGAAGAAGAACTGCGCGTCGCCGCCCTGGAACAGGTCCGCGGTGTCCCGACGGTCACGAAAGATGGCAAGAAGATCAATCTCTATGCCAACATCGGCAACCCGGGCAATCTGCCTCAGGTCCTGGCCAACGATGCCGAAGGCATCGGCCTCTTCCGCAGTGAATTTCTCTATCTCGAAAGCAGCGATTATCCGACAGAAGACCAGCAATTCGAAGCCTATAAACAGGCGGCCGAAGCTTTGGGCGGCAAAACCGTCGTCATCCGTACCCTGGATATCGGCGCCGATAAGAAAGTCGACTACTTCCAGCTCGACCCGGAAGAAAACCCGGCTATGGGCATGCGGGCTATCCGCATCTGCCTGACCCGCGTCGACCTCTTCAAGACGCAGCTTCGCGCCCTCCTGCGCGCTTCGGCTTATGGCAAGATTGCCATCATGTTCCCGATGATCATTTCCGTCTGGGAAGTACAGCGGTGCAAAGAAATCCTCAATGAAGTCCGTCAGGAATTGGATGAAAAAGGTATTGCCTATGATAAGGACATGGAAATCGGCATCATGGTCGAAACGCCGGCCGCTGCCGTCATGAGTGAAGAACTGGCTAAAGAAGTAGACTTCTTCAGCATCGGTTCTAATGACTTGACGCAGTACACCCTGGCCATCGACCGTCAGCAGACCAAGCTCGATGCCTTCTTCGATCCCCATCATCCGGCTGTCCTCAAGCTCATCCAGATGACCATCGAAAACGGTCATAAAGCCGGCATCTGGGTCGGCATCTGCGGCGAACTTGGTGCAGACCTGACACTGACCGAAACGTTCCTGCGCATGGGCGTAGACGAACTCTCCGTCAGCCCACCGTCGGTCCTGCCGCTCCGTGAAAAAGTACGCTCTCTCGATTTGAGCAAGTGATAAAAAAAAGAGGCTGTCGCATTAAGACAGCCTCTTTTTTATTACTTATTTCAACACTTCATCCGAGCTGGTCGGGAGGTTCGGCATATCGGTGTTGAACCATTTCTTGTAGATTTTCTGGAATTCGCCTGTTTCTTTCAGTTTTGCCATAGCGTCGTTGACTTGTTTCAACAATTCTTTATTGTCTTTGTTGATGGCGAAGGCCAGGTATTCCGGCTTGATATTGGGGATGTCGATGACATCGAATTTTCCTTTGCCGTCCTGGGTCAGGAAGTAATCGGCAACCGGTTTGTCGAGGATAGCTGCCGGCGAGCCGCCGACCTGGAGTTCCATAATGGCTTCGGAGTTATTGTCGAACTGTTTGATTGTATAGCCCTGTTCTTCCGCGTATTTGGCACCAGTCGTACCAATCTGGACGGCAATCTGCTTGCCCTGCAGGTCGGCTACGGAATGGATGTTGCTGTTCTTCGGCGTCAGGATGACCAGTTTCGATTCGTAGAACGGAGCGGCAAAGGCGACTTTCTGTGCCCGTTCCTTGGTCACCGTCATGCCCGTGGCGGCAATATCCATGTCACCTTGTTGAATGATGGGGATGATGCCCGAAAAAGCGATGTTGTTAAATTCGACGTCCCGGCCCATTTCTTTGGCGACGGCGCGGATCAGATCCATTTCAAAACCCTTGTATTCCGACGATTCGTCGCTGTCCTTAAATTCAAAAGGAACGAACGTCGCATTGGTGGCGACGCGAAGCGGCTTTTTCGCATCGTTGGCAGTAT
Source organism: Megasphaera elsdenii DSM 20460 (assembly GCF_003010495.1). Taxonomy (NCBI): domain Bacteria; kingdom Bacillati; phylum Bacillota; class Negativicutes; order Veillonellales; family Veillonellaceae; genus Megasphaera; species Megasphaera elsdenii. The sequence continues at coordinate 867,337 of NZ_CP027570.1, forward strand.
CTTTCTTGTCGCTGCCGCAGCCGGCCAGCATGGACGCAGCCAAGACACCCGTAAGTAAAGCAGCACCTAATTTTTTCGTATCCATACAATCCCCTCCAGAAATTGAATAAAAATAAATTTATGTTTATTATTATACCTATTTTATGGAAAAAAGTAAAGGGCTTGTCGCACAACGACTAGCCCTTTATCGTTGTTCATATTTCGTAGGGGCGACCACGTGGGGCGCACGCTCCTGGGGATGTACGAATCTTCCGCCTACGGTTAACTTGCTGGAGAAATCGTACATATCCCGAAGCGGGCCACGAGCCACGAACTGCGATTCAGCGGGATTCCCAAAAGCGGGCCGCCTTGACAGGACGGCCCCTACGATGCAGCCTACAGGCTGCGAGCTCCTAACCACGAGCCACGAGCCACGAGCCACGAGCCACAATTCAACGGGATTTCCACAAGCGGGCCGCCTTGACAGGACGGCCCCTACAAGCAACTAGCAGTCAGCTGCTAGTTGCTACTCCTTCAACTCCGGCATCTTGATGGGTGTTTTATCTACGAGGCGGACGATGAGGAGGGTGATGATGCAGATGACCCATTCAAAGTAAATGACGTGGGGCAGAATGCGGATCTGCGGGCAGAGCTGCCAGGCAAAGAGTCCGATGATGCCGACAAGGGTCGTCCAGAAAGCCGTGTTCTTGCGGCACAGGGACGGGCAGAACATGGTGCACAGGAAGACCAGGGTGAAGGCCGTCGTCAGGCTCAGGCCGATGAGCATGACTTTGACGATGCCGACGGCATTGAAGGCCAGCCACAGCGTACCAGCGCCGATGATGAGGATGATCAGGCGGTTGGCTTTGACATAGCTCATTTCTGAAATATTCGGTTTGATAAAACGTTTAAAAATGTCCTGAGAGATGAGGGTACCGGCGCCGAGGAGAATCGTGCAGGCCGTCGATACATCGGCCGCCCAGAGGGCAGCCAGGGTCATACCTGACGAGAACGGGTCGAGGCTCATGATGATCTGGGGCAGGGCCATGGTCGGGTTGATGCCCGGGAACTGGGCTTTCGCAGCCAGGCCGAGAATAGCCGACAAGAAGCCGATCGGGAAGATGAGCAGGCCGCCGAGGATGAAGCCTTTGCGGGCGGCGCTGGCATTCTTAGCCCCGCAGGCAATCTGGACCGGGCCCTGGGCCGTGATGGCCTGGGTCGTCATGACGATGATCCAGCCGATGAGGACGGCAAAAGACAAGCCGCCCATGGGCGAAAACCAGTTGAAGTCCGCTGCCGGCAGAGCGGCGTTGATGCCGCTGATACCGCCGTCGCGGAGCAGGATGCGGACCAGGGAATAGATGATGCCGAGATAAATGACGGTGACACTGAGGATATTGGATAACCCGGAGGACCAGAGACCGCCAATGGCCGTGATGCCGACGAAGACGATAGCGCTGGTGATCATGCCGGCGTGCATGGAGAAGATGTCCGGCATGAGGGCGTGTAAAATGGAACCGCCGGCGACGTACTGCAGGGACGTGATGCAGATCATGATCAGGGACAAGCCGATGACGCTGATGATGCGGGCTTTTTTGTCGTAACTCCGTTCAAAGAGTTCCGGAATCGTCGTGCAGTTCAGGGAACGATACTTGCCGGCAGCGACGAAACCCATGACGATGGCGCCGATAGCCCAAGCCGCATTGTACCAGCCCGCAGCCAGGCCGATTTTCGTCGCACTTTCAGCGACGCCGACTGTCGAAGCCGCACCGACGGCCATGCCGGTGATACTGACGGCGACCAGGCCTGAAGAAAAGTGACGGCCTGCAAATAAATACTCCGTCGGGTTCTGACTGGCCCGGCGTTTGACATAGAAAGAAATGGCAAATAATAAAATGATGTATAAGATGACAATACACAATTGAATCGACATTTTCTCTCCATCCTCCTTTAACTTATAAAATTTAAAATTCGCAACGTTGGTTCCATCTACAGGAACATAATATGCCAATAATTGACATTATTATAGGCTAAAATGAAGAAAAATACAAGGAGGAGGAAAAAAGGCTTGTCGCCGTGCGACAAGCCCTTTTTTTACGCTATGCTTTTTTCTGTGCGGCCATGGCCTGGAGTTCTGGTTTAAATTCTTCTACCAGTTTCTTTTCGGCTTTGGCGCCTTTCGAGAGGGCGTTGTAGATGATTTCTGCCATTTCGTAGCGGGTCATCGTACGGTCGCCGTGGTATTTACCGTCTTCGTAGCCCTGGATGACGCCGTTGCCAGCGAGGCGGCTTACGGCTTCATAAGCCCAGTGGTTTTCCGGAACGTCCGGGAAGTCTTTGGACATATTCGGATTGATGACCGACAGGAGGGCATCGAGGCGGTTGGTCAGGGAGTCGATCTGCTTCTGCATCGCTTTTTCCCGTTCCGTCAAGCCGTTCGTGGCGTTGCGTCTTGCCTTGTTGCCGCCCTGGCCGATGCGGAGGGAAATGCCGCCGCCATACATGTTTTCGCCAGTGCCGAAGGACGACGAAACATTGACCATGACGTTTTCATTCGGCCGGTAGAAGGCGCCGATGGCCGTAGCCGTTTCGCCTTTGTAACCGCCGACGGCAGCTGCAATGTTCCACTTGGAATCAGCGTCAAATTCGAGAGGATGCAGGTTGGCCAGTGCTGCTGCGTTAGCCCCGACTTTGTCGACGCGGCTGTCCAGCTTGTTGACCTTGTTTTCAACGCCCGTGACGCGTTCATTGGTCTGATAGAGCTGGGCCCCGTTGACGGCGTCCGTGCTATTGGCCGAAAGGTCACCGGCTGCCACGTTGACAACCTTCTGATTGTTGGCGTTGATGCCGCTTTCGCTGATGTAAGTCTTGTCACCGACCTTGTAGGAAGAAGCGGTCATGCTGCCAGCAACCGTAGCGTTGCCACCGACGCTGAGATCTTTTTCCATAGTGACAATATCCTTAAAGGTGGCTGTGCCATCGAAGGTAGACGTGCTGGTGACGTGGAGCGTATCCGTCGTCGTGCCACCTTTGATAGTAGCACCGTTGTTGACGACAAGTTTATTTGTCGTCGTTGTCCCGTTTACAGTCAGGTCTTTCTGAACCGTAGCGTTGGATTCCATGGTGACGTTGCCTTTCAGGTCAGATGTGCCATTGACAGTTAAGTTCTTGCCAACGTTTGCATTGCCCTGCAGGTCCGAATCGCCTTTGACAGTCAGTTTCTGATCAACCGTTGCATTGCCATGGACACCGAGGTCCTTCATGACTTCGGCATAATCCATCTTAGCCTGACCCGTTTCAATCGTGTTGCCAGAAATGGTGGTCTTTGTGACAGTCCCTTCTTTAATGGCCGTATTGTGTGCCTTATTTTCGAAGGTAGTACCATTGGTATCACTGGTCACTGTGTTATCGCCGGTAATATTAGTAATCTTAGTGGCTACGTTACCAATTTCTCCATCAGCAAAGTTCAGGATGTCGCCGGAAGCTTCATTTAGAATATCTTTCGACTTGTTGTAAATAGTGCCGCCTTCCGCAGTATTGGTGATACCATCAGCAGTCATTTCGCTCTTCACAGCAGAGCCATCACCAATCTGACTGGTAATCTTTTCAGAAGCTTTGTTGGTAATGTTCTTGGCACTCAGGCTGCTGTCGCCGGTCACCGTGGTAGTCTGGCTGCCGCCGATGGTGTTGACCTGGTCACCGGTAATGCTATTGGTCTGCTTGCCAGTTACTGTCGTGCTCTGGTCGCCATTGACTTTCGTAGTCTGGCTGCCGTAGGTTTCGTTCACGGCACCCTTCACGGTTTCAGTCTTGTTACCGCTGACCGTATTGGTCTGATCCTTGGCTACCACAGTAGTCTGGTTGCCACCAATGTTCGTGCTCTGGTCGCCATCTACGGTAGTTGCCTGGCTGCCGTACTTCTCGGTTACAGAACCCTTGACAGTTTCGGTCTTGCTGCCGCTGACATTATTGGTCTGGTTACCGGTTACGATGGTAGTCTGGTTGCCGCCCACAGAGGTCTTCTGGTCGGTCTTGACGTTGGTCTCCAGGGCATTGAAGTTTTCAGTTTCGGTGCCCTTCACATTGACGGTACGGTTGCCGGAAACCGTGGTGGTCTGGTTGCCCGTTACCGCATGGGTTTCGTCGCCGCCCACCTTCGTGCTCAGGTCGGACTTGTAATCTTCCGTGACCTTGCCGGTTACGGTGGTGGTGCTGGTCCCCATGATGGTGTCGATCAGGTTGCCGCCGACGGTGTTGGTCATGTTCCCAGTGGTGGTATTGCTGATGTTTGCAGCGCTGTTGCTGATATCGCCGCTGGTGGTATTGGTGATGCCGCTGGCCGTCATGGTGCTGCCGGTGGTATTGGTGCCATCGGTCACGGCTGCACTGATGGTACCGGTGCCGGAATCTTTCACCACATCCAGGATCGTGGAACCGTTCACCAGGGCATCTTCCATCTTAGTAGCTGTCTTAGACGTAGCGCTGTACTGGGTATCGCTGGCTTTGATCAGCTGTTCCGATTTGTCTACGGTGTTGCTGCTGTTGTTGACCTTGGTTCCGTCGGTAATGGAGGAAGCGAGGCTTCCGGCATTCTGGTTCACAACCGTGGTGTTGGTGCCGTCCGTTACGGAAGAGGCAACCTGGTCCGCCTTCTGCAGGCTGTTGGAGGTATTGGTTCCATCGGTAATGTTGGTGTTGGTCTGACCGGCTACGGTGTCGATGGTGGTCTTCTTGTCACCATCAATCAGCTGGGATTTTTCTTCTGCTGCACCGCGGAGATAGGAAGCGGTCTTGCCATCAGCCTGGCTCATTTCTTCTTTAGTCTGATAAGACAGCTGGGTGGAAGTATTGGAACCGGCATCGTTCGTCACTTTCTGTACGATGGAGCTGGTAGCATCGGTTTCTACATCGATAGCCTTGTTGGTAATCTTGTTCTTCGCTTCGTTGGTGATGTTTTCTGCCGTCAGGCTGCTGTCACCAGTTACAGTCGTGGTCTGATTGCCACCTACCGTGGTGCTCAGGTTAGCTTTATAGTCTTCCGTTACATCGCCGGTCACCGTGGTAGTCTGGCTGCCGCCGATGGTGTTGACCTGGTCACCGGTAATGCTATTGGTCTGCTTGCCGGTTACTGTCATGCTCTGGTCGCCATTGACTTTCGTAGTCTGGCTGCCATAAGTTTCGCTCACCGCGCCTTTGACGGTTTCCGTCTTGCTGCCACTGATGGTATTGGTCTGGTTGCCAGTTACCACATTTTCCTGATTGCCGCCCACATGGGTGCTCTGGTCACCATCAACCGTAGTTGCCTGGCTGCCATAAGTTTCGCTCACAGCACCTTTGACGGTTTCGGTCTTGCTGCCGCTTACGGTATTCTGCTGATTGCCGGCTACGATGTTGGTCTGGTTGCCACCTACAGAAGTTCTTTGATTCGTCTTGATGCTGGTGACCTGGGCATTGAAGTTTTCCGTTTCCGTCCCTTTCACATTGACCGTACGGTCTCCGGACACGGTATTGGTCTGGCTGCCAGCTACATAATGGGTTTCATTGCCGCCAACCTTGGTAGACAGGTCGGACTTGTAGTCTTCTGTGACCTTGCCGGTAACTGTTTCCGTCAGAGTTCCTTTTACGGTATTGCTCTGGTTACCAGTTACTTCGGTACTCATATCACCACCAACAGTCGTCGTCAGATTCTTGCCAATGGTATTGGTCATGTTATCTGTCGTAGTGTTGGTGATGTTCTTGGCGTTGTTGCTCAAGGTTTCCGAAGCAATGTTAGCAATGTTCTTGGCATCGTTTGTAATACTTCCATTCTTAGCTGTATTAGTGATATTTTCCGAAGCTGTATTTTCGATATTTTTAGCAGTGTTGGAAATAGTACCGTTATTAGCTGTATTGGAAATATTTCCATTGGTCGATGTATTGGTAATGTTATTTGCTGCTTCATTGGAAATCGTATCCGATGCTTTATTGACCAATTTCTGAGCTTCGTTAGTGATAGTACCCTGTTTTGCCGTATTGGTAATATCCGTCGTAGTCTGGGCGGAAGAAGTCGTGTTGGTTCCATCGGTGACTTCGCTGGTGATGTTATCTACCTTCTGATCTACCTTGGAGAATACCGTATCAGACGAATTAATCTGATTCAGGATTTCATTGACACGCTGCTGGAACGTCGAGGTCTTACCTTCCTTATCTTGGAGGACACTACTGGATTTCGTTGCACTCTGAGTTGCTGTATTGGTGTTACTATCTTTATCCTTCAGTGTGCTCTGTGACTGAGTAGATGTCTGTGTAGACAGGTTGCTGTTCTTTTCAGAATCGATAACCTTGGACGTTACATCGTTGCCTTCTACAGTCAAAGTACTCTTGTTCCAGTTACCATCTGCATCGGTAGATTTCGCCCATGTAGAAGTGCCGTTTTCATCATAATCAATGGCACTTTCTTTTTCACTGCCATCTTTCGTGCTGGTAGCTTTCTTATAGGACGTGATTTCACCGGCTGCCACTTTCGTGCTGGCCGTTACGTTGTTGTCACCTACAATACCATTCTTGGTCAGGTCGATTTCATCCACATTCAGCTTGCCATTGACCGTTAAGTCACCGCCGATGGTGGCATTGCCGCTGGTGGTGATGGTTTCAGCGCTCAGGTTCTTCACACCGGTGAGGTTGCCATTCTGCATAGTTGCCGTGCCATCAGAGATGCTCTTACCCTGGATAGCGCCGCCGGCGGTCAGGTCACCGGTAATGGTGGCGCTGCCTGCTGTGAGAGCGCCCTGGATGGAAGCGCTGGCTCCCGTAATGGCGCCGCCTGCGTGGATATCACCCACTGCAGAGATGTTGCCTGTGGAAGTTACGGTGCCGCCGGTAATGGTACCGCTGGTATTGATGTTGCCATTGGTAATGGTAGCAATCCCATCGGTCAGGGTCTTGCCGGTTACTGTTCCGTTGCTCATGGAAGCACCCTTACCGTCGGTTACTGTTTCGCCGGTGATAGTTGCCTTAGAAGTGACATTTCCATTTTCATCCACGGTGAAAGCCCCGTTGGCCCCTTTGATCTTGCCGTCAGCGCTCATAGCTGCTTTGGCTTCGCTATAGGTATCGCCGCCGGTGTAGACACCGTCTTTATCCACCACCGTGCTGTTGGTGCCAACCTTGATTCCATTTTCGTTCATGGTGATCTGGTTGTCCTTGCCCTTGTTCAGGATCATTTCATTGGCATCGGTCTTGGAAGTGGTCACCATACCGTCATCAGCCACCGTCGTGGTGTTCTTTTGCAGCACGTTGTCTTCGCTCAGGCTCAGGCCGCTGTTCACGGCTTCCGCCAGTTTTTTATCAGCCCCGATGCGGGCTTCTTTTTCGGCGGCGTCGGCTGCGTTCAGAGCCGCAAACCCATTGGCCATATTGGTATTGATGGTATTGAACCCATCCACCATATTCTGGTTGACCTGTTCAATGACCTTGTCTTGGGCTGCATCGGCACCGATCCGGGCTGACGTTTCCTTAGCAAGGGCCGCATCGAGATTAGTTACGTTTTCACCGATGGTTTTGGCCGCTTTCACAATGGCCCCATCCTGTACGGTGGCATCGGTCTTGCTCACATAATTGTCAGAAGTCTGTTTTTCCAGATATTCTTTCACATTGGTGATACGTTCGTTCAGAGCTGTATCGCCAGCTTCACGAGCAGCCGTTTCCGTATTGAGGTCACTTTGCAACTGATTCGTCGTTTCGTGAATCGCATTTGCTTCGTTTGTAATGCGTTCGTTCAGTTCATTATCGGCCGCCTCACGAGCAGTCGTTTCCGTATTCAGGTCATCCTGCAATTTATTCGTGGTTTCGTGGATTGCATTGGCTTCGTTCGTAATCCGTTCATTCAGTTCATTGTCTTTAGCTTCACGAGCCGCAGCTTCGTTATTAATATTGGTCTGCAGCTGTTTATCCGCATTTTCCAGATTGGTAACCGAATATTTGCGCTTCCGTGCTTCTTCCTCAATGGCATCGGCATTGGCTTTGGCTTGCGTATCGAGGGCAACGATATTTTCGCCTACCGTATTGCCGGCCGTTACATAATTCCCGCTGATAAGGGTATTATCCACGACGCCCTGCATGCCGACGACTTTATTTTTAGCGGTAATATTGGTCTGGGAAACGATTTCGTTACCGTTGATGGTAGACTGGGAAGTCAAGGTACCTTTGACCAGAGCATTGCCATCCACGTTCAGGTTGCCACGGCTGTTCAGGCTGCCCGCATTGACGGCACCGCCTACATTGGCGTTGTGGCCTACGCTGATAGAATTGGTCACCCTGGCAGAGCCGGCAGTGAGTTTATCGCTTACATCGACAGAAGCGGCGCTGATATTGCCCGTAGCGTCGATGCTGCCCGTGGAAATGGCATTGCCTTTAATGGTGGTAGAGGACGAAGAAGTTCCATCATTATAAGTAAAGGTTGTCCCGGTCGATTTAGCAGTAGCAACCTGGGAATATTCTCCTGCAGTATCTCCCGCAGTATCAATAATCTGTCCATTTGAAGATGTACTGGAAATGTCATTAGTTGCCTTGCTCACAATCGCTCCAGTTCTGGCGCGATATTCTGTATAAGCTGTACCGCCATCATTGGCAAGTCCTGCCGCCTCATTATTGACTACACCAATCTGTGCTCCGCTTCCATTGACCTGAAGAGTTGCGCTATACTGATTGCCCTTATATGTCATGGATTCATTAATAGAAGTACTATTAGCATCTGCTACTCTGGTAAGAGAGGCTGTCTTAGTTTCAACCGCGGAAGTTCTGGAATCCAGTTTGGTATCCGCCGCTTCACGGGCTGCTGCTTCATTATCGATATTGGTCTGCAGCTGTTCATCCGCAGTTTTCAGATCCGAAATATCACTGGTATTTTTACTTACAGTCGTATTTTTGGCATATTCACCTAGCTGAATGTCTACGCCATCTTTCGTATAAACCGTCTGCTCTGTACCAGACACATCTTTGACAGTAACATAATCATCAGCAGCTGATACATATCCCGCTCCGAGGGGGCTAATCAATAAAGCTGCTACGGCTGCCAGTACAGCCCGTTTCGCCATACGGCCCGTGCTCGTGGATTTGCTCGTTCCTTTGGCTAATTCTGAAGCTACGACGTAGCAATTTTTTGTTTTACTCCATATGACTTTAAATATCCTATTCATATTTTCGCATCCTTTCTGCATTAAAATTCGTCCTCGACCCTATTTTTGCGTACAAAAATAGAACCTGATGAAATACGAACTTTTTTTGATTTTTTATGCATCTTTGCTGAAGATGAATTTGAAATAATCTTCCTGGAACTGGCGATATTTCCGTTTGGCCAGAGGAATTTTGTGTCCCTTCACTTCGATGTATTCGCTCTTTATGATGTGAATTGCGGACTGGTTGACGATGTAACCTTTTCCGGGAGAGACGAACTGGCCGGGGGCGAGGGTTTCAAAGGTCTGCAGCATGGCCAGCAGGGACTGGCGCGTTTCCAGCATGGAGCCATCTACGGTATGGACTTGTTGGACGTGGCCGTTGCTCTCGACGAAGAGGATATGATTGATTTCCTCGACCTGGATGCCGCCACCGACAAGGCGAAAGATGACTTTTTTCCGCATAGGATACCTCCTTTCTGTTCGTGATAGGGAAGCACTTGTATTGGCAATCTTATTATAGCGTAATTTTCTGATTAAATATTCAACGCGAACTGAAATGCACATTTTTTGGCGTAAATTGATAAATGTAACTTATAGAATTATAAAACAGAAAAGTATATAGTTATCTCCGATGAGAGCGAGAAAGGCCATTGCATCGTGTTCCTAAATATGGTATGATACGGCCGAGGCAAAAGATAGCATCACCTGGTGTGAGTTATACTTTTTTTTCGGATATTTCTAAAGATGGTTTTGTCATCTGCTTGGATCTGATTCAGACCGAGACAGAAAGGATTAGGTGGGATTGTTACAGATTTCACCTGCACTATGGATATTTGTCGCTTAGACACCTTTCGGTCTGTGCCGGAAGGTGTTTTTTTGTTCTTTTGCCCCAGATTCCAATAGGGAGGTTTTTTTGTTGAAAAAGTGTTGTGATTTTCTGGTAAACAACATGGCCATTTTCGTCGTCCTCATCGGTATCGTCGGCGCCGTATGGCCGCAGACCCTGCAGTGGGTCAAGCCTTATGTCGGCTGGCTCCTGGGTATCGTCATGTTCGGCATGGGCATGACCTTGACCGTTCAGGATTTCAAGACCGTCTTCAAACGGCCGTGGGAAGTCCTCATCGGCGTCGTCGCCCAGTTCATCATCATGCCCTTCGTGGCCTGGGCCCTGGTCCGTCTCTTTACCCTGCCGCCGGAACTGGCTATTGGCGTCATCCTCGTCGGGACCTGCCCGGGCGGGACGGCATCGAATGTCATTTCCTACCTGGCTAAGGGCGATGTCGCCCTGTCCGTATCGATGACCATGTCGACGACGCTCCTGGCGCCCATTGTGACGCCGACCCTGACCTGGTTCCTGGCAGGCGCCTGGATCCACGTTTCCTTCGTGTCCATGATGATTTCCATTGCGGAAATGGTCCTGGTACCGGTCCTGCTCGGCCTGGCAGCTCATCATTTCTTTGCCAGCCGCGTCGAAAAGGTCCTGCCGGCGATGCCCGTCATTTCCGTCGTCACCATCGTCATCCTCGTCGGCTGCGTCGTATCCCTCAGCGCATCGCGCCTGTTCGACGTTGGCCTGCTCATGGCAGCCATCGTCATCTTGCACAACGTCTTTGGCCTGGCCCTGGGCTATGGTATGGCCAAATTGTTCCGCCTCGATTCGCGTAAATCCCGGACCGTGGCCATCGAAGTGGGGATGCAAAATTCCGGTATGGCTGCCTCCCTGGCTGTCTTATATTTCAATCCGGCAGCGGCTATCCCCGGCGCTATCTTCAGCGTATGGCACAATATTTCCGGGTCCATCGTGGCCAATTTCTTCTCGCGCCGCGATGAAAAAGCCGAAGAAAAGGCCCGCGCCCTGTCTGTCGATAAATCGAGTGTTCCTACTCATTAATTTATATTCCAAAGGAGTCTTAATATCATGAAAATTTTCCGTACTGTCAAAGAAATGCAGGCATTTGCTGGTGAACAGAAAAAAGCTGGTAAGGTCATCGGTCTGGTCCCGACCATGGGGGCTCTCCACGAAGGTCATCTGACCTTGATGCGGGCTGCTAAAGCCAAATGCGACGTCGTCATCGCTTCGGTCTTCGTCAACCCGACCCAGTTCGGCCCGAACGAAGATTATGACGCTTATCCGCGCCGCTTCGATGAAGACTGCCAGAAGTTGGAAAGCGTCGGTGTCGATGCCGTCTTCCATCCGGAACCGTCGGAAATGTATCCGGAAGGTTATTGCACGTATGTCAACGTCGACGGCGACATTACCCATAAACTCTGCGGGGCTCAGCGTCCTATCCATTTCCGCGGCGTCGCTACGGTCGTTACGAAATTGATGAACATCACCCGTGCCGATGAAGCTTTCTTCGGTCAGAAAGATGCTCAGCAGGTCGTCGTCGTCCGCCGTTTCGTCAGCGACCTCAACCTCCCGGTCCACATCAATATGGTCCCCATCGTCCGTGAAGAAAGCGGTCTGGCCCGGAGCTCGCGCAATGCTTACCTTTCGCCGGAAGAAAAACAGGCAGCCTTGGTTTTGTCCCGTAGCCTGCGCAAAGCTAAAGCAGCTTATGAAGGCGGCGAAAAAGACGTAGAAACGCTGAAATCCATCGTCACCAAGGAAATCCAGGCTGAACCGATGGCTTCTATCGATTACGTTGATCTCTTCTCTTTCCCGGCTTTGAAACCGATCCAGACTGTCGACCAGGAAAGCCTCTTGGCCATTGCCGTCCGTATCGGCAAGACGCGCCTCATCGATAATGTCATCTTAGGCTAAGGAAATCTTCACATTTTCTTCACATTTCCTCCACATCTTTTTCGCACGTCTCTGGTATAGTAAAAGCATAAACAGAGGGGTACTACAAAGGAGGTTTTCATGATGAAGAAAAAAATCCTAGCCGGATTGGCGGCACTCGTCGTAATTGCCGGTTTTTCCGCCTTTGCAGCCACACCAGCTGCTTTAGAAGGTTCATCGTCAGGGACTTACGGCTCAGGTTATACATGTTATGACAACGGTAACGGGTATTGCCGGGGGCCGCAGGCCTGCTATGATGACCACGATAACTGCTATACTGGAAATGGTTATTGCCAGGGACCGCGCCGCGGCTGCCGGGCCGATGGCCAGCGCGGCTGTCAGGGCCGTCAAGATTGCCCTGCCTATAGCGAACAACAGTAAGCCGTTCTAATCAAAGGGGGAAAACAATATGGTAATGACTCACTACATGGAACTCTTATCGCTCCATGAACCTTGGTTCTTGATTCTCTTCATGCTGGTACCGATGGTATTGGCTGAAACGATTTTAGCGTCTGGTGCTTTTTCCTTGCTCTACAAGGACAGCCGCAGTGAAAAATGGGACAGCCTGAGCCACGTCTGCGGACTCATCTTAGGCGTCTTCTTCATTGTAGCTACGGTATACATCGTCACATCCTATGTGCCGACTATCCAGTGGCGCGGCCCGATTGATTATATTTCTATTTGGGCTTATGTCTTAGGCGTCATCCCAGCCGTCCTCATCCTCTTGCAGGAATTGGGCATTATCTTTAAGAGCTCCGATTCGACGGCCAAGATCAAGAAACACATCGTCCTCATGATTCTCTTCGTCCTGTTCACGCACTTAGCCATGGTCTTCGGCATGGCTGACCCACAGCTCGCAGGTTACGTTCCGCCGAAACAGAACAACATGCAGATGCAGATGAACGGCAATATGCCCATGGACCACAGTCAGATGGACCATAGCCAGATGAACCATGACCAAATGAACGGTCAAATGAATGGCCAGATGAATAACAATAACGGCCAGATGGACCACAGTAAGATGTAAAATTCGTGGCTAGTGGTTCGGTGGTTCGTGGCTTCGTAGGGGCCGTCCCAGAGGGCGGGCCGCCTCTCCTGTTAGGAGAGGTGGCTCGAAGGGCCGGAGAGGTTTAACCTCTCAGTCAGCTATAGCTGACAGCTCCCCTATAAGGGGAGCCATTATACGAGCCACGAACCACTATAACAACGAACCAATCGAGTAGGAGGGATTTCTGAGTAGAAATCCCGACCTCTCACACCACCGTGCGTACCGTTCGGTACACGGCGGTTTCCTAGTTTTCGCATACTTGCTTGTAATAGCTCGTCATGGTTATGTAGCCAAGGCGGGCTATTTCTTTATTCGTAAGAACTGAGTTCAGCATTGCCGCTGCTCGCCACGGACCTTTTCGGCAGTTAGCCATTTCCAACACTACCCACTTGGGCGCGCCGTATTGGCTTATCATCCGGTGTTTCGTCCGTACCTTCTTCCATTGTTTCCAGTATATGGTTCGTATTTTGCGTCGAATCCATCTGTCAATTTGAATTAGCAGTTCCTTCATATTCGCTAGTTTAAAGTAATTCACCCATCCCTTTATGAATCGTTTCAATAGAAGGGCTCTCACTTCGTTTCCTTTTCCATTGCTTCGTTTCAATATAAACCGCAAACGGTCTTTCATCTTAGTAATGGATTTCGGATGCACCCGGAGTCGGCATTTTCCATTCTTTCGGTAGAAGCCATATCCCAGATATTTAACATAGCGGATGTGGGCTACGTGCGTCTTATTTCGATTCACCTTGAGAAATAATTTCTTCTCAATATATCGAGTGATGCTTTCCAAGGTCCTTTCGGCACTTCTTCTGCTTTTGCAGAGTATCATGCAGTCATCTGCATAGCGGACAAATTTATGTCCGCGCCGTTCCAGCTCCTTATCCAGCTCATTCAGCATGATGTTACTCAAGAGCGGACTCAATGGCCCTCCTTGGGGAACCCCCTGTTCACTTCGTTCGAACATCCCATGCCGGATAACACCAGCATGGAGATATTGGTGTATCAGCGAGATGACCCGGCCGTCTTTTACGCTCCTTGACAGAACTTCTATCAATTTGCTTTGGCAGACATTGTCGAAAAATTTCTCCAAGTCCATGTCTACGACGTAGACATAGCCCTCATCTGCATAGGCCTGGCATTGTTTCAACGCATCGTGGGCGCCCCGTTTGGGACGGAACCCGAAACTGCTATCTGAAAACTGTGGCTCGTAGATAGGCACAAGAACCTGCGTAATCGCCTGTTGTATCATGCGGTCTACGACCGTAGGGATTCCTAATTTCCGGAATTTCCCTTTTTCCTCTTTGGGTATTTCAACCCGACGGACTGGCTGGGGCTTATATTTCCCATTCCGTATTTGCTGAAGGAGGTCCAGGCGATGTTCCCGCAGGTAGGGTAGAAGTTCATCTACACTCATCCTGTCGACCCCGCCGGTTCCTCGATTAGACTTTACCTTCTTATAGGCACCATTTAAGTTGTCTCGTGATAAAATCTGCTTCAACAGACTGTCCGCTGGCAAGCTTGCAATGATGTCGTTGTGTTCAGCAATCCTCGCATGGGCAGACGCTTCCACATATCCCGGTTGTTCCGCAACCTCTTTTTGTGGACAGCCTTCTTGATGAAGTTTTCTGTCTTTCATTCCATGATTGGTTACTTTCATTAACTAACATCTCCTAGGATTCGGCCCTTTCCTCATGGTCTATAGCCCATAAGGTACTATGGCCTCGGCTGACTCCTCATGATAAATCTTATTTCAACCATGATGTCCAATCTATATGGCACCATCATGTCCATGAGGCCTCCCCGGGTAAGAACGCACTCTTTCTCTCCATGTGTCTGCCACATCTACTATTCATGGTTCCGTGTAGCTATGGGACTTCAACCTGTTAGGCGGCCTTATCCCCATGACTAGCCTTATGTGATTTCTGTTCGTCAGACCAGAGATTTGCCTCGACCTTCCTTCAGATTCCATCTCACGATGGACACCCTTGGTTCTGGCTATAGCCTTCCCGCTACCGGGCGGCTTAGGGACTTTCACCCATTAGAGTGCGCCCATGCCGGGCGCACCTAAAAGGGCTTGTCGCACGTGCGACAAGCCCTTTTTTCATGCTATAATTGATATAAAAAGGGGGAAACACGATGGATTTAGCGCAGCCGATTTTAGAGGGCATCATCGTTCTGGCTAAACAATACGATATTCAAAAGGTCATTCTTTTTGGCTCCCGTGCCCGTGGCGATAATTGGGAACGCAGCGATATTGACCTGGCTGTCTGCGGTGGAGATGTCACGCGGTTTTCTCTTGATGTCGATGAGGTCATCCCGACACTGCTCATGTTCGATGTCGTCGATTTAGATGAACCGGTCCAGCCTGAACTGCGAGCCGCTATCCAACGGGAAGGAGTCGTTATATATGAAAAAGTATGAGAATTTCTGCAAAGCCTTGAATAACCTCAAAGAAATACAAAAAGAAATACCACCTTATTCGACGGTCGTCCAAACGGGAATGGTTTCTCTTTATGAAATCTGTTTTGAACAGGCTTGGAAAGCCATGAAAGAAGTATTGGAAAATAATGGCTATAGCCAGCATAAGATAGGGTCATCGCGGACAATTATCAAAATGGCTTATCAGGCAAATCTGATTGACGATGAGGATTGCTGGCTGGAGGCCTTGCGGGACCGGAACAATGTAGTCAATTCTTATAATGAAGAAATTGCCAATAATATCATTAAAGACAGCAAAGAGAAGTACATTACCATGTTTGAAGGGCTGCAAAAGGAAATAGAAAAAAATTGGTTGTGAAGATGATAGGGAGGTGGATTTTTTGCGAACGAATTCGATTTTAATCGTCGATGATGATGAAAAGCTTTGTGCTTTGTTGAAATCTTATTTTGAGCAGGAACAGTTCATCGTCTATGTGGCTCACGATGGCATGACGGCGTTGCATACGCTGCGCAACCAGAAACCGCAGATTATGCTCCTCGATTTGATGATGCCCGGCATGGATGGCTTCGAGGTCTGCCGCCGTATCCGTCAGTTCAGCGATATTCCCATTATCTTCTTGTCGGCCAAGGACGATGAAACGGACCGCCTAGTCGGTCTTAATATGGGCGGCGACGATTATGTGACCAAGCCTTTTCACGTCAAAGAAGTTATTGCCCGCGTTTACAGCCTGCTGCGGCGGACCCGCGGCGAAGTACTGCAGAAGACGACGTCGTATACCATACGGGATTTGACCATCGACAAGGAAAAGTTTACTGTCTTGAAAGGAAATCAGCCGGTGCCCCTGACGCCGACGGAGTTCAATCTCCTCGAAGTCTTGGCTTCGGCTCCGGACAGGGTGTTCAGCCGCATGCAGCTCATGGACAAAGTACAGGGCGGCTATGGCTTTGAAGGTTATGAACGGACTATCGACACGCATATCCGCAACCTGCGCAAGAAGCTGGAAGCCGACCCGGCCCATCCGACGTATATCCTGACCGTATACGGCATCGGTTATAAATTCGACGGAGGGAATCATGAAGAAAGCTGACAGCATCGTCATCCGCCTGACCGGGATGGTCTTTATCCTCATCTTCCTGACCATCGCCATTTTGCTCATCTTGGTCAATAACCAGATGGACAACCATTTTTCCCAGTATTTAACGAATATGTCCCAGATGATGGGCAATGGACATCAAGGCATGGGCATGATGCACGGCATGAGGCATGGGCCGGCGGAAATTACCTATATCTCGGCCGTCCACCGGTCGTTGCTCTGGGTCGGCCTGGTCATGCTGGCCGTCAGCGTCACCATCAGTTATTTTATCGTCCGGGAAATCATGCGTCCCTTGTCAGCTCTGACCGACGCCGTGCAAAAAGTCAAGGCCGGTACGTATGGCCAGACGGTTCCCGTCGAACGCCGTGATGAAGTCGGGACCCTGACCGAGACTTTCAACGACATGTCCCAGGAACTGGCGAAAAACGATAAGATGCGGCGCCGTCTCTTTGCCAACATCGCTCACGAACTGCGGACGCCCCTGGCCATCTTGCAGGGCAATCTGGAAGGGATGATCGACGATGTTATCCCGACGGATAAGAAGGTCCTCTTGTCCATGGAAGATGAAACCTTGCGCATGGGCCGCCTCATCCAGGACTTGCGGGACTTGTCACTGGCGGAAATTAATGAGCTGACGCTCCATAAAGCACCGCATGATATCAACGTTCTCCTGGAACGGGCCGTCAGTATGCTCCAGCCTTTATGTGACGAAAAATCCCTGGCCGTCCATTTGGACTTGGCCAGGGATTTGCCGAAGGTATCTATCGATGTGGACCGTATCAATCAGGTCATTT
Source organism: Megasphaera elsdenii DSM 20460 (assembly GCF_003010495.1). Classification (NCBI taxonomy): domain Bacteria; kingdom Bacillati; phylum Bacillota; class Negativicutes; order Veillonellales; family Veillonellaceae; genus Megasphaera; species Megasphaera elsdenii. The sequence continues at coordinate 884,628 of NZ_CP027570.1, forward strand.
ATAATCTGCTCAACAACGCCATCCGCTATATCGAAGCGGGCTGTACGATTACCGTTTCGACCTTAGCCGTCACCGTGAAGGGACAGCCTTATGTGCAGGTTCAGATTGCCGATACGGGCAGCGGCATTGCGCCGGAAGATTTACAGCATATCTTCCAGTACTTTTACCGCAGCGAAAAATCGCGGAACCGCAAGAGCGGCGGCAGTGGTATCGGCCTGGCTCTGGCTCAGCAGTTCGTCCGCAGTCATGGCGGCAGGATATGGGCGGACAGTGAAGTCGGCAGGGGGACGACGTTTACCTTTATTTTACCAATTCATAGCCAGCGTCGGCAATGACTTTGGCAAAGTCTTCCGTCGGGATGTCTTTGCTGGTCGTGACGTCGGCTTTTTTGCCTTCCAAGTCGACCGTAACGGCTGTGACGCCGTCCATAGCGGCTAATGCATCATGTACGTGTTTCTGGCAGTGCTGGCACATCATACCTTCGATTTTCAAAGTTTTTTCCATGGTTTCATCCTCTTCTTTCTTTGGGGTAATAAGATTTTTTAATGTATATCCAGCAGTGGTGATGACTTTTTTGAAGTCCTCTGCGGAAATAGCTTTATCAGCGGAGACATCGGCTTTCTGCCCATCCAGGTCGACGACGGCATCGGTGACGCCGTCCATGGCTTTCAGGACTTTCGTGACCGTAGCCACGCAGTGCTGGCACATCATGCCTTCGATGGACAGGGTATAGTGGAACGGGGCCGGAGCCGCTGCCACTTCGGGAACCGGATTTTGCGGAGCTGCCTGTGTGGCTTTAGGGCTATCTGCTTCCTGTGCCGATGTTTCACGTGAAACATCAGTGCTGTGCGTCGTCTTGAAGAAGCGCAGGCGCAGGGCGTTCATGCAGACCGTGAAGCTCGACAGGCTCATGGCAGCGGCGCCGATCATCGGGTTGAGGCGGATGCCGAAGGCCGGATAGAGGACCCCGGCTGCCAGGGGAATACAGATGATATTGTAGAAGAAAGCCCAGAACAGGTTTTCTTTGATATTCTTGATGACGGCCTTGCTCAGGCGGATGGCGCTGACGGCGTCGAGGAGGTCGCTGCGCATGAGGACGGCATCGGCGCTTTCGATGGCGACGTCTGTGCCGGCACCGATAGCCATGCCCAGATCGGCTTTCGCCAGGGCCGGTGCATCGTTGATGCCGTCGCCGATCATGGCGACTTTATGGCCTTGGGCCTGGAGGGCGGCGATGTGTTTTTCTTTATCCTGCGGCAGGACGCCGGCAATGACCCGGGGAATGTGCAGGCGCTGGCGGATGGCTTCGGCCGTGCGCTGGTTGTCGCCAGTGAGCATGACGACGTGGATGCCCATTTTGGCAAAGTCGGCAATGGCTTCGGCGCTGGTCGTTTTTTCGACGTCGGCTACGGCGATGATGCCGATGATTTCCTTGTCGTCGGCAAAGAGGAGCGGTGTCTTGCCGTCGTCGGCCAGAGCGTTGAGGCTGGCCGTGATAGCTTTGGTGTCGATATGGGCTTCGTCCATGAGGCGCATATTGCCGGCATAATAAGTCTTGCTGTCGATGACGGCCTGGACGCCGCGGCCGAAGAGGGCCTTGAAATCGCTGGCCGTCTTGCCGGTCAGCTGGTGTTCGCTGGCGTAGGTCGTAATGGCTTCAGCCAGGGGATGTTCACTGCCTTTTTCCAGAGCTGCCGCAATGGCGACGAGGTCTTCTTTTGTGCCTTTCAAGGGAACGATGTCCGTAACTTTCGGCCGGCCTTCGGTGATGGTGCCGGTCTTGTCCATGACGACCGTATCGATGGCATGGGCCGTTTCCAGGGCTTCGCCAGATTTGATGAGGATGCCGTTTTCAGCCCCTTTGCCAGTGCCGACCATGATGGCAACCGGTGTAGCCAGGCCCAGGGCGCACGGGCAGGAGATGACCAGGACGGAGATGGCCGTCGAGAAGGCAAATTCGGCATCGACGCCCATGACGAAGTACCAGATGAGGCCGGTAATGATGGCGATAGTGATGACGGCCGGGACGAAGTAGCCAGAGATGGTATCGGCCATCTTGGCGATGGGCGCCTTGCTGGCGCTGGCTTCGTCGACGAGTTTGATAATCTGGCTGATGGTCGTATCGGCGCCGACGCGGCGGGCTGTAATGTGGATGAAACCCGTCTTATTTATCGTAGCCGATGTGACTTTGTCGCCGACTTGTTTTTCAACAGGAATACTTTCGCCGGTAATAGCGGCTTCATCGATGCTGGTCGTGCCTTCAGAAATGACGCTGTCAGCCGGGATGCTTTCACCGGGGCGGATGACGATTTCATCGCCGACGACAAGGTCTTCGACGGGGATGACCGTTTCGACGCCGTTGCGCAGGACCGTCGCCTGTTTCGGTGCCAGGTCCATGAGTTTTTCAATGGCGGTGCTGGTCTTGCCTTTGGCGCGGGCTTCGAGGAACTTGCCGATGTCGATGAGGGTGACGATCATGCCGGCTGATTCAAAGTACAGGTTGGTGCTGTACTGGGCGACGAGGGCCCAGTCACCGTGGCCCATGCCCCAGCTCATGCGGAAGATGGCGAAGACGCCGTAGACGGCAGCGGCCATGGAGCCGAGCCCGACCAGGCTGTCCATGTTCGGTGCACCCTGGAAGAGGTTGCGGAAGCCGTTGACATAGTACTTGCGGTTCAAGTACATGATGGGCAGGATTAATAAGAACTGGGTAAAGGCAAAGGTAATGGCATTTTCATCGCCGTGGAAGACGTACTGGAAGCCTTCCGGGACGGGGATGCCGAACCATTCATAGAACATGTGGTGCATGGCGATGTACATGACCGGGATCAGGAAGAGGATGGACCCGATGAGGCGGTGCTTCATGGCCTTCATTTCTTCCTTGGCAATGTCGGATGCGCTTTTCTGGGACGCACCGGCCGACTGCGGGCTGCCGCTTTCAGCCGGGCTGGCGCCATAGCCGGCATCGACGACGGCCTGGATGATGTCTTGTTCGCTGACGACGTTTTCATCATACGAGGCCTGCATGCTGTTGGTCAGCAGGTTGACGCTGGCCTTGTCGATACCGTCCAGCTTGTTGACGGCTTTTTCCACGCGGGCTGAGCAGGCGGAGCAGCTCATGCCGGTAATGGTGAATTTTTCGTGCTTCAAAATACTCACTCCTTTATTTCATGAGTTTTTGTAAAGTGCAGACGAGTTCATCGACGACTTCGTCTTTGCCTTCACGGATGTCGTGGACGACGCAGGACTTGATGTGCTGGCCCAGGAGCTCCTTATTGAAAGAATTCAAGGCCGACTGGATGGCACTGACCTGAGTCAGGATATCAATACAATAGCGATCGTCTTCGACCATTTTTTTCACGCCCCGTACTTGGCCTTCGATGCGGTTCAGACGGGAAATGAGTGATTTATACTCTTTGCCCTCTTTATTGCGATACTTATGCTTTTCCGTATCGCAGCAAGGACAGACTTTCTTTTCGCCCATAATTGAATACTCCTTTCAAATAAATACCCCTATGGGGTACATGGTTATAATATACCTACAAGGGGTATATGTCAAGGGGGAGTTGTTAGTGGTTAGTAGATGGTTTTTTATTTGTAGGGGCGACCGCGTGGGGCGCCCGCTCCGGAATATGCATGATTTCCCAATCAGTTTGCCAGGAAAATCATCCAAACGGGCCGCCTTAACAGGACGGCCCCTACGGTGCGGCCATGAGGCCGCCACGAGCTACGAACCACGAACCACTAAAAAAAAGGCGCTGTCTTCACGCGACAGCGCCTTTTTTTTATCCTTATTTCAACAATGCTTTGACGGCTTCTGTTTCGTCCGTAGCGTTTTCGTTACCAGAGATGATGGCACCCTGGGCTACGATGCAGTCGAGGCCTTTGTCCTTGCGGACCTGGTCGACTTTGGAAACGACGTCTTTTTCAATGGGGACGATCAGCTTGTTTTCCAGCTTGCTCAGGTTCTGAGCGAGTTCACGGCCGAGGTTCTGGCGTTCCTGATCGGTCTTCATTTTCGGAGCTTTTTTAGCAAACTGTTCGTTAGCATCTTTGACAGCAGCCTGCATCTGAGCGCTGACTTTCGGGAAGTCCTTGTGGGACTGTACTAAGGTATCGAAGTTGACGTAACCGACGCCGGAAGCGAAGGCCGACGAAGCAGCGACAAGGCTCATCATTCCCATAACGGCAAGGGATGCCAATTGTTTTTTCAGTTTCATAATGTATTCCTCCTGTACCGCAGAGCGGCTGAATTACTCTTTCTTACAATGTTCTATTCGTATATTATAACAAACTTACTGCTAAAGTACAACATGCACGGCTTCAGGCCTTTTCATCTTCCCCTTCTGTCTTGTCTTCGTCATCATCGTGGATATAGATATATTTATCCTTTTTCATCTTATCGATGATTTCCGGAGCCATGGCGATGAGTTTTTCAAAAGCCGAAGCCTGGTAGCCATCTTTCTTGATGGAGAACATTTCGACCCGGTCGCCTTTGATGACCAGGATGGCTGCCGGTTCCATCTTAGCGCCGCCGCCGCTGCCGGCACTGCTGCGGCCGTTTTCCGTCTTGCCATTGACGCCGCCGGACCCGAAACCAAAGGTGACGTCGACGAAAGGCACCAGGATTGCATCGCCGATGTGGACGGCCTGGCCGACGACGGTTTCGACTTTGATCATTTCTTTGAAACTTTCAAAAATTTCTTCCAAGTTGTTCTTGATGTACGAGTTATCCATGTTCTTCCTCCTTGTTCACAGCGTGCCACTCAGCCCATAGACGGCGTACAGGCCGGGAGGCGGCAAAGACGGCTGTAAACAGAAGCAGCACTGCCGGATATAGACGGCCCGAAGCACGGACGGTACAGTCATACTGTTCCTCGACGAAATTGAATTGTAAGTCTGTGACGCTCCCCGGACAGATGGCATAGAGGGCGCCGGCCAGCATCCCCGTTTCATGGGGTTCCGGGAGGCCGATGATGCCGGTCAGGGTAAAGCGGCGGATCTGGCCATGGCCGAGCAGGCGGGACAGCCAGGTGAAGAAGGCCGCCAAGAAATCGCTATTGAAGATGCCCGGCAGGAGCTGGCATATCGGCGGCTTTTTTTTGGGGCTTCCTGACTCTGTCGATTCCGGGGCCTCCGGCCCTTTTTCGCGGAGCAGGTCTTCATACGTGAGGTGCTGGCTTTCTTTTTCCAGTTCCTCCCAGGCTTTCTTGGCTTCTTCCGGCGTCGGGGGCGGCGTTTCTACCGGCTCTTTCACGGCAGGGCTGCGCTTCCAGCAGGTATGCAGCTCGTGATGCGGTTCTTCGCCCAGGGAATAGGACCAGGATGCATCGGCCAGCTTCCGGCCCCAGCTTCCCTGGCCTTCGACCTGGAAGGGCGTGCCGATATGGACGGTCAGGGCATAGGTAATGGGCAGGCAGAGGATGAGCAGTATGCAGCTGAATAAAATGGCAAGGACGACGACAATCGCCATAGTGCAGCCCCCTTTTGTGAAAATAATCCGTTACTTTTATTTATTCTATATATATGGGGCAAGTTCCTTTTTTTTTAGGCGTCCTGTTTTTCTTTTTCTTTTTTATTAAAAATGCAGTCTACGTTTTCGGCACCGAAGCAGCGGGAACAGGAAATGCACAGGGCCGGTTCCGTATCGCCCGATTTCCAGCGGTTCGGCAGGTCCGGCTGGCGCAGGAAGGGGCGGCTCATGGAAATGAAAGCCAGGTCTGTCGATTCCAGGGCTTCTTCGATATCGGCTATAGTGCGGAAGCCGCCGACGACGCCGACGTCGGTTTTACCTTTCAGCAGGGCAGCTGCCTCTGCTGCATAGGCTTTGAAGTACATCGGTTCCTTCGTGCGGCGGATAGCCCGGATTGGGCCTTTGCGCGGCAGGGACGACGTATTGCCGCCGCTGACTTCGATGGCGTTGACGCCCTGGTCGGCCAGCCAGGCCATGACCTGTTTGCTTTCTTCAAAGGTCAGACTGCCGTCTTTCATGAAGTCGGCACAGTTCAATTTAACCCAGATGGGATAATCGGCGCCGACGGCCTGGCGCATGGCAGCGATACATTCCAAAAGGAAGCGGGCCCGATTTTCCAGGCTGCCGCCGTAGGCATCGGTGCGGGTATTGAAATGGGGCGACAGGAATTTGCTGGCCAAATAGCCGTGGGCGCCGTGGAACTGGACGCCGTCGAAACCAGCCTTTTTGGCCCGAGCGGCAGCTTTTGCGACGGCGTCCGTCAATTCATGGATCTGGTCGACTGTCAGGGCCTGCGATTCCTGGGTCCATTTGCCGACCTTTTCCGTGACGCCGCTGGGGCTGAAGATGATGCGCGTTTCGCCTTCCGGCGTTTCCGGCATGAGGATGGCTGAGCCCATGACGACGAGCTGGGCTACGATTTTGCCGCCGTGCTGGTGGACGCGGTCGACGACCTGGGACAAAGGAGCGATACATTCATCGTCGTCGATGCGTATCTGACAGTGCTGGCGCGGTTCCATCTTATTGGTCGCCATCATCCCCGTGATGATGAGGCCGGCGCCGCCATCAGCCAGGTTTTCATACATTTCGGCCAGATTTTCTGTCGGAAGGCCGTAATTCCCCATTCCTTCAAAAGTAGCAGAACGGACAAGGCGGCACTTCGCTTCAATACCGCCAATGCGACATGTATCAAATGACATGGTAGAAATCTCTCCTTGGTAATATAAAATGAATTTCAGTTTATCTTGAACATTATACAATATTTGCAGAAATAAGCCAATGCATTGTTTTTTACTCCTTTTATAAAGTGTGATGTTTTTAGTTGGCTTCATTAAGCGAGTATGATATAATACAAGTGTTTGTTAATTTTACAATTCACGAAGGGATGTTGAATACATGGCTACAGCAATGGTAATCGGAACCCAATGGGGCGACGAAGGTAAAGGTAAGATCGTAGATTATTTGGCCCAGAAGGCCGATGTCGTCATCCGCTCCCAGGGTGGGAATAACGCCGGCCATACGGTCGTCGTCGACGATAAGTCCTTTGCACTGCGTCTCTTGCCGTCGGGGATCCTCTTTTCCGACAAAACCTGCATCATCGGCAGCGGCGTCGTTGTCAATCCGAAAGTCCTCCTTGAAGAAATCGAAGGCATGACCTCCAAAGGCGTGCAGATCAGCAAATTGGAAATTTCCACGCGTGCGCATGTCATCATGCCGTATCATATCCGCATTGATGAAGAAGATGAAAAACTCAAGGGCGACGCTAAGATCGGCACGACGAAAAACGGCATCGGACCGTGCTATGCCGACAAAGTCAACCGCGTAGGCATCCGCATCGGCGACCTCATGGACCGCGATGTATTTGCCAAGAAACTGCGCGTCAATATTGACCTTAAAAACCGTCTCTTTGAAAAATATTATGGCTGCGAAGGCTTCGATTATGATGAAGTCCTCAAAGAATACCTCGGCTATGCCGACCAGATCCGCCAGTATGTAAAGGATACGAACTATTCGGCCAATCTCTATGTCAGTGAAGGCAAGAAAGTCCTCTTTGAAGGGGCTCAGGCTGCTATGCTCGACCTCGACCATGGTACATATCCCTTCGTTACCAGCTCCAATCCGACGGCTGGCGGTGCCTGCACCGGTTCTGGCGTCGGCCCCCGTCGTATGGAAAATATCGTCGGCGTCGCCAAAGCCTATACGACCCGCGTCGGCGCTGGCCCGTTCCCGGCAGAACAGCTCAACGAAGTTGGCGAATACCTGCGCAATACAGGCCATGAATTTGGTACTGTCACCGGTCGTCCCCGCCGCTGCGGCTGGCTCGATACGGCTGTCGTCAAATACGCAGCTATGCTGAACAGCCTCGATTACCTGGCTATTACCCGCCTGGATATCCTCGATGACCTGGATACCATCAAAATCTGCACGGGTTATAAATATCAGGGCCAGATTCTGAAAGAATATCCGGCCAGCCTCGACGTCCTGGAAAACGTCGAACCGATTTATGAAGAAATGCCGGGCTGGAAAGCCGATATTTCCAAGTGCAAATCGTACGATGAATTGCCGGAAGCAGCCCGCCACTATGTCGAACGCATCAGCGAACTCACGGGCGTTCCCCTGGGCATCGTCTCCGTCGGCCCGAACCGCAGCCAGACGATCATCCTCAAAAAGATTTTCTAAAAACAACTGAATTACACCATAATATGTGAAAGGTCCTGCCGCTTATGCGGCAGGACCTTTCAAGTTGTTAGTTGTTAGTAGTTCGTGGTTCGCCAAGAATAAACGCCCCAATCGGGGCATCCGTAGGGGCCGCCCTTTGGGACGGCCCCTACGAGCCACGAATCACGAACCACGAATCATTCCCCGCAATGGCCGGCCATGGCGCAGGCGCTGCACGAGCCGGAGCAGCCGCCGCCGATGAAGTTCAGGCCGATGACGCCGGTTACGGTTTTTCTCGGCATGAGCATGCCGCTGGGCAGGAGGGAAACGCCGATTTGTTCGGCGTGGACGGCCTGGGCGATGTTGGCCATCTGGCCGGCTGGCCAGTCACCGGTACCGGGATTCATGATCCAGGCGGCTTTATAGCCTTTATCGGCGCCGGCTTCGTCGAGCATGTCGACGAGCTGTTTCGTATAGCCGGCAGTAGCGACGGCCAGGGCCGAATCGAGGGCCAGGCCACGGGTGATGTCTTTGTTCATGAACAAGGCATCGACTTCTTTTTCCACGGCTTCGCCCAAGGTGACGGCATACATCAGGACGATGGCTGAATCTTCGATTCGCTGGCAGGCCGTCGGGCTGCTGATGGTGAAGGGGCTGTCGCAGAGGACCATATGAGATGTATTGTCATAGAAGCACTGCTGGCAGATGGCCTGTGGTTTGGCCAATTCCATGACGCGCTGGCACGCTTCCTGGACGAAATCATCGGAAAGTTCGGCAGCTCCGCGCTGCAAGGCATATTCTTTGACGCTGGCGGCGTCGATTTCCCGCAAGGGGTCGGTAAATGTTGGCATTTTATACATCCTTTCTGAATCTGTACATTTGCTTCTTATTATACCATAGAAATTGTTAGAAAAATCAATGAAATCGGGGCAATAAATATTTGATTAAATGGTGGATAGACGATATACTATAATATAGACTTTAAAAATAATTTTGATAGAAATGAGGTGGACATGGTGGCAGTCGACGAGTCCCCGGCTGAACGGGGCGCCCCGGCAGAAATCGCCGTAGAATGTATTGTCCCCAATCCCCATCAGCCGCGGCAGACCTTTGATGAACAAGGGCTGGCCGCTTTGGCGGATTCCATCCGTCAGCATGGGCTTGTCCAGCCCGTCGTCGTCCAAAAGACAGGACCTGGCCGGTATGAACTGATTGCCGGCGAACGGCGGCTGCGGGCAGCGAAGCGCTGCGGCTTGAAAACGGTGCCGGCCATCATCCGCAAGTATACGCCGGATGAAGCGGCTGAAATCGCCCTTGTCGAGAATCTGCAGCGCAAGGACCTGGATGCCATTGAAGAAGGCCTGGCTTATGAGCGGCTCATGAAGGACTTCGGCTTGACCCAGGAACAGACGGCGCAGAAAGTCGGGAAAAGCCGGTCTCACGTGGCCAACATGGTCCGGTTATTGCAGCTGCCAGCTGACATCAAGGAATGGATTGCGGCGGGACGCTTATCCATGGGACAGGCCCGCCCTCTTTTACAGCTGCCTTCTGCGAAATTGCAGCGTGAAGCGGCCCTGCACATTTTGAAGCATGACCTGTCGGCCCGCAAGGCCGAAGCCCTGGTGCGCCATTTGATGAGCCAGGCCAAGCCTCGTCCGGAGCCGGATGCTCACCTGGCCTGGTTGCAGGATAAGCTGAAGATGTCCTTGGGGACTGACGTTGCCATCCAAGTGGGGAAGGACCGGAAAAAGGGGAAAATCGAGATTTCCTTTTCTTCGGAAGCAGAATTTGAACGGCTGCTGTCGATCCTTACCGAAGAAAAAGAAGACCCATCGCCGTCCCCTCTTTCTTCGTTTCACATATAAATTTTTTGCAGTTCATGGGAGGAAAGAAATGCTGAATGTCGATATGCAGGCTGCCCTGATGGCGCTTGCCGGTATTGGCGGGCTGATTTTATTGATTTTGCTCGTCTATATCGTCATTTTACACAAGAAAATCAGAAAATTAGAAACGAATTATACCTTTTTTATGCAAGACGAAACGGGAGCCAGCGTCGAATCCAAGCTGCGTGACGACGTCGATAAACTGCATAATCTGCAGGGGACGCTCGACATGATCCACCAGACGCAGAAGGACATCATGGCTGTCCAGAACCATTGTTTCCGTAAAATTGGGTTCGTTAAATATAATGCCTTTGACAATATCGGCAATAATCTGAGCTTTGCCTTTACCGTCCTCGACGGGAAGAATGACGGTTTCTGCCTTTCCAGCGTCTATGGACGCAACGAATCGCGTATTTTCGCCAAACCGATCGTTGAAGGGAAATGCCTCTACGGGATGAGCGAAGAAGAACGGGAAAGCCTGGACAATGCCTTGAATTACAGCGGCGATATGCAGGCTGTTCAAAAGGATCTGGAAGAATAATAAAGAGGGGAAAAGTGTGAAGATCCACATCAAGATATATCCATGGATGCGCACCCTGCAATCATGGTTCCAACGAATGAAAGCCTGGGAAACACCGTCATGGTGGCCGTCGTTCCTGAAAACGGACCGGACGGAGCCCCTGGTCGTGACACCGGCTCAATATAAGAAACTCGTTCGCGCCTGTGCTGTCGCAGTGGTCGTCATTGTAATCGCTGCAGGCATCGGCATTTACGAGTTCGTTTCGCTTCAGCAGACTAAAGCACAGGAAGCCCTGCATGAACAACAGCTGGAATTGATGCGTGAAAAGACGACATCCCTCCAGGAAAAGATGGATAAGATGGATTCCCTGGACCAGGAACTGCGGCAAATGGTCAAGGGTTCGGGGGCTGGTGACAGCCCAAAAGGTGACGGTGGCGTAGCAGGGGGACAGAAGAAATCTCCGGACCTTTCTCATGCCAGCTACAATGACCTGTTATTGGCCACCTCGCGTTTGGAAACCCGCAGTAATGCCCGCATCATCAGCTTCATCACCTTGAAGACGGTCTTGAGCGATACGGCAGGCGAACAGGTTCGGCAAATGCAGCAGATTACCCATAAGTACCAGGGAGGAGCCCTGGCCGGCGGCCAAGGGGGCGATGCCAGCAGCACGTCGACGACGCCTTCCATCTGGCCCGTCAGCGGGACGATTACGTCCAATTTCGGCTATCGCGGCAATCCTATTGGCGGCGGCTCCGGCTTCCACGAAGGCATCGACATCGGTGTCGACTACGGGACACCGGTCCGGGCGACGGCAGCCGGGAAAGTCACTATGGCCGGTTGGGTCGATGGTTATGGCAACCTCGTTGAAATCGACCATGGCAATGGGTTCGTTACCCGCTATGGCCATAACTCCATGCTGTTAGTTACGGTAGGACAAGAAGTCCGGGCTGGTTCGATTGTTGCCTTAGCCGGCAGTACAGGGCGCAGCACGGGACCGCACGTCCATTACGAAGTCCGCGTCAATGGAACCCCGACCAACCCGCTGCTGTTCTTGCCGTAGGGGGATTAGCATACAAGGGGAGTTGTTATTATGCTAGGCCCTTTTAATCAAAGGTTTGGGGTTTGATGTTTGAAGTTTGAGGTGATGGGAAAATTTTATGTCCCTCGACATCACACATCAAACTTCACACATCAAACTAAAAAAGGGCTTGTCGTAGAACGACAAGTCCTTTTTCACTACCCCCAGGAAGGAGGATTTTATGAAGAGATACATGGAGATACTGGCTTTTTGTATGCTTTTTATGGCTTTTTTCCTGAGTGGATGCAGCTTGTCTCCGACGAATACGGGTGTCCTCATCGGGACGAACCTGGCTTTGAGCGGCAAGGGGATGTCCTATTCGACTTCGACAGAACGGGGCATCGAACTGGCCAAGGATATGGTCAATGACCGAGGCGGACTGTTGGGCAGGCCCGTCCAGATTGTATCCGTAGATAACCACGGCAAGCCGGAAGATGCCGAAGCGGCTATCCAGCAGCTGACAGTACGCCACGTATCGGCCATCATCGGGCCGGACCTGACGGATTGTACGCGGGCGGTCTTACCTAATGTGGAAGCCGTGAAGATCCCCCTCATCAGCCCGGCCTGCACCCAGCCGGATATCACCGTCGATCCGAAGTCTCACGAAGTCTACCGCTATATTTTCCGGGCGGCTTATATCGATGCCTCTCAGGGACGGGCCATGGCTGATTATGCTTTGAAACAGCTCCATGTCAAGCGGGCCGCCGTCTTTTATTATCCCGATAAGACGTATGCCCAGGGCCTGGCCGAATATTTCCGCAGTGCCTTTGCCGCCAGTGGCGGTGAGGTCCCCGTCTATATCCCCGTGGAAGAGGTGCAGGATTTGACCAAATACCTGTCCTTATTGCAGCGAGAAAATGTCGATGTCATCTATCTTCCCGGCTACGATGACTGGACGATACCGGCCATTACGCTGCTGCGCAGTCACGGTATTTCCCAGCCCCTGCTGGGTCCCGATGGCTGGAACGGGCCCAAGATGGAACGGGACGTCGATACATCCTATTTGACCCAGGTCTATTATACGGACCATTATGCCGGTCATGACGCCAGTGAAGCGGCCAGACGGTTTTCCCAGGCTTACTATGAAAAATACGGAGAATGGCCGGACAGTTATGCCGCTCTCGGCTATGATGCCTTCATGATGACGGCCGAAGCCGTCGAACGCTGCCAGTCGGCAGAAGCGCCTGACGTGGCCCGGGAGTTGGAAAAGACCATCGATTATGACGGAGCGACCGGGACTATTTCTCTCGATGCCAATCATGATGCGATTAAAGATGTCTTCATCATGACCTTTAAAGACGGCCAGCCCGAACTGGCTGCGACGATTCCCAAAGACCGTCAGACACAGTAAGGCAGATATTTTGTCATGGCTTGGCGCCGTGCCTTCCAGTCGGGCATGCGGATGGTCATGGCATCATAGAAATGGCGGGAGTGATTGGGCTGAAGAAAATGGCAGAGTTCGTGAAGCATGACGTGGTCGATGATTTCTTCAGGCATGATAGCCAGGTAGGTGTTCATGGTGACGATGCCTTTGAGGGGCATACAGGACCCCCAACGCGACCGCATGACTCGCTGTTTCAGGACTGGGTCGGGCAAGGCGAGGCCGTCGAATAAGGGCTGCATCCGGGATAAACTAGCAGGAAAGAGCTTTTTCCCCAGACTTTGCAGCAGCTTATGGTATAGCTTCTGTTTCATGACCAGTGTATCATCGGCCAGTTCCATGAAGACTGTCTGGCCGCTGCGGCGGATGCTGTTTTGTAGTCCCAGGCGGACATCGAGCTTATAGGGCTGGCCGGCGAGATAGAGCGTATCGCCGTCGCTGAGGGTCAGCATGGGAAATTTACGTTTCCGTTCTGCCATCTCATCCATGGCGCGGACGATGAAATCTGTCTTTTTTTGCAGGAAATCTTCGATATATTCCCAAGGGACACGGGCCGGTGCCGAAATATACAGCGTGCCGTCACTGTGGACGTGGAGATTGATGTTTTTCACTTTTTTTCGGACCAGGATGACCGGGAAGGTCTGGCCCTGGGCCGTGAATTGGCGTTGTTCGTTCGTCATGGTGATACCTCGCAGAAATAAGATTTGTAGCTATTGTAAATAGAATCTGTTCGTTTGTCAAAAAAAGGAAGGTAGATTATGCTCGATTTTACGGCCATTGACTTTGAAACGGCCAATAAATATGCCAACAGCGCCTGCTCCCTGGCAGCCGTTACCATGAATGATGATCGCTGTGTCAAAGAAGGTTATACGCTTATTCAGCCGCCTTTCATGCGTTTTGATCCGGGCAATATCCAGATTCATGGCATCACGCCGGACCAGGTCGCCCATAAACCAAAGTTCGACGCCCTGTGGGACCGCATCCGGCCGCACCTGGAAGGGCGTATCCTGGTCGCCCACTATGCCGTCTTCGATACGCGGGTCCTGCGCAGCCTGCTGCGGACGTATCACCTGGAAAAGCCCCAGGCATCCTATGCCTGTACGGTGGAAATTTCCCGCCGCGTCTGGCCGGACCTGCCGAACCATAAATTAGATACCGTCGCCGGCTATCTCGGCTACTCCTTCCGCCATCACCAGGCCCTGGATGATGCCCGGGCCTGCGCCTACATCGTCCTCAAAGCCGCAGAAATCGTCGGCGCCTCGTCCATGGAAGAACTCCTCGACGCGACGCACCTTACTTTGAAAACCTTGTAATAAAGTTTGTAGCATGTAGTTTGTAGTTGTAGGGGCCGTCCCCAAGGGCGGCCCGTCTGTCATGGTGGTGTACACGTAATGCATGACGGGTGATGTGTGAAAACATCATTCATCTGCCCGAATAGCTATGTCTACAATTCACAGCGGGACGCCTTAGCAGGACGTCCCCTACGATATCGCATACAGGCGATGGAAATGAACTCAAGACAGCTGGCGGAACGGACAGCAGTGGCGACGGCCCGCTTGTGGGAATCCCATGAACTGCCCGTTCTCAGGTCGTAGGTCGTTCGTCATATGGAAATAAAAATAATAAGCCGTCACGATGAACGATGAACGAACAACTTTTGAGATAAAAGCGTCCGGCATAATGGCAGAAAGCCTCACTGTAGTATTGACTAGTCAATTTAAGAGTGCTATGATATATCCCGTCAATAAATTTGACTAGTCAATTATAAAAGGAGCGATTGCATTGATAAAAGAAAGATTATGGACTCGTGATTTCGTGGCTTTGGTCCTGGCCAATGGCTTTTTATTCGCTGGTTTCCATTTTCTCTTGCCGACCATTACCCTCTATGCTGCCAGTTTAGGGGCTACTGGCGGGGAAATCGGTCTGATTGGCGGCATCTTTGGCTATTCGGCCATTTGTATACGCCTGTTCACGGATACCGGTGTCCACTATTTAGGGAAAAAGAAGTGCCTTTACCTGGGCCTGGCTCTTTCCATTTTAGCCACCGTGTCGTATTATATGTTTGATAGTATCCACGCCATCGTAGCCGCCCGTATCCTCCACGGCTTCGGTTTTGGCCTGAGCACGACCTTTGCAGCGGCTATCGTCGCCGATGTCATACCGGCCAGCCGCCGCGGCGAAGGAATTGGTTATTTTGGTTTAGGCAGTACGGTCATGATGGCTCTGGCTCCGGCTGTCGGTTTATTTTTACTCAATGATATCAGCCCGGCAGCCTTGTTCTTCTCGTCGGCCGCCTTCTCCTTCTTGGCCGTCCTTGTCAGTATCTTCTGTCATGCCGGTAAGAAAGTCCGTCGTGTCGAAGTTACGGAAAAGGCTTCCCTGCGTGACCGCATCTGCGAAACCGGTACGGGCCTTCCGGCTATTTTGACGATTTTCTTCGGCGCCGCCTATGGCAGTGTCAATACGTATATCGCCATGATGGCTGCAGAAGCCCATATTGAAAATGCCGGTTTATTCTTCATCATCGGGACGCTGTTTGTCTTCATTTCCCGTCCCTTTGGCGGCCGTCTCCTCGATGCCAAAGGCGCCTTTGCCGTCGTCATGCCCGGGTCAGTCTTGTATTTGATCGGGTTGTTGCTCATCATGGCCGCCCATTCGCTCATGGTCTTATTGGCAGCGTCTGTCTTTTACGGCTTAGGTGCCGGCCTGCTGCTCCCGGCCCTGCTGACGTGGATCCTGAATATGGTCCGCCCGGAACGGCGCAGTTCCGCCAGCGCGACCTTCTATAATATGCTCGATATCGGTACCAGCACGGGCATCCTCGTCTTGGGCGTCATCGCCGGTATGGTAGGCTATCGCCACATGTACTGGAGTGTCACAGCCCTTATGATTTGTTTTGCTGTCCTGTTCATGTTCTGTCATTATCGCTATGGCAGCGATGTCATGGCTAGTCAGAAAGTGGGAAAAGGAGCCGTCGCCGATATCCATAAAGATTGAGAGGTATCCTAATGGACGTACGAGATCGGAAAGATGATGAATTGATACGACAATTATTCTGTACGACCCGGATTTTTTCCCGGACTTTGAACGGCTGTGTGGCCCCTTTAGGACTTCACAGCTCGGAATGGATGGTCCTGAACTTCATTCACTTGAATGACGGCATTGCCCAGGCCGATTTGATTCGTTATTTCAAGGTGGAAGCGGCGGCGATTACGCGCACGTTGAGCCGGCTGGAGAAGAAAGGCCTGATTAGCCGTCATCCTATGGAGAAAGGGCGGGGTAAGTACATCGAATTGACCGAAGCCGGCCGGGACCTGTTTGCCAAAGCGGAACCTTTTGTAACGGCCCATCGGAGACAGGCCTTGCAGGGATTGTCAGCAACGGAACGTCAGCAGCTATTGACGTTGTGTGCGAAAGTCCAAGCGGCTTTAGAGGCGGAATAGTATATATTTTTATCATATAGAGGGTATACCTATACTGATTTCCCATAGATAGCTTACAAATCATCGGCATATGCGTATAATTAAATCAAGATATTACCTATGCTGAAAGGAGATTTTAAAAATGAAAATTGTCTTGTTGGAATCGTTAGGTATCAGCCAGGAATTGCTTGATTCGTATGTAAAACCCTTGAAGGAAAAAGGCTATGAATTTGCTGCGTATGAACGCAATGATGACCCAGCCGTCCAGATTGAAGAAGCGAAGGACGCCGATATCCTCATCATCGCCAACATGCCCCTCAAAGCCGAAGTCATCAATGCCTGCCCGAACCTGAAGTACATCGACGTTGCCTTTACCGGTGTCGACCACGTCGCCCTGGATGCTGCCAAAGCCAAAGGCATCAAAGTCAGCAATGCATCGGGCTATTCGACGGTTGCCGTTGCTGAATTGACCATCGCCATGATGCTCGACTTGCTCCGCCGCGTTCCCCAGGTCGATGCGGCTTGCCGTGCTGGAGGCACGAAGGCCGGCCTTGTCGGCAACGAACTGGAAGGGAAGACAGTTGCCCTCGTCGGCACTGGCCACATCGGTCATCGCGTTGCCGAACTGGTCCATGCCTTTGGTGCTAAAGTCATCGCCTATAACGGCTTCTCTCATAAAGCCGATACGGAACTGATCAAATACTTGCCCATGAAAGAAATGATGGAACAGGCCGATATTGTCAGCCTCCATTGCCCGGTAACGGATAAATCGAAGGGCTTGATCAATAAAGAAACTTTGTCGTATATGAAACCGACAGCCTTCCTCATCAATGAAGCCCGTGGCCCTGTCGTCGTATCCCAGGACTTGGCCGATGCCTTGAACAGCGGTAAAATCGCCGGCGCCGGCATTGATGTCTTTGAAAACGAACCGCCTCTTGACACCAATCATCCGCTGCTTCACGCTAAGAATACCATCGTCACGCCGCACGTCGCCTTCGCTACGGCCGAATCCATGGCAAAACGCGCCGTCATTGTCTTTGACAATATTGACGCTTACTTAGCGGGTAACCAGAAAAACGTCATCCTCTAATTTCACACCTTTTTACAAAGGGGCTGTCGCATTCAGCGATAAGCCCCTTTTGTGATTCGTTTGCCGAAAATTCTCGCAAATGCAAAAATACGCAATGTACAGGATTCAGGCGGGCCGCGGACTGCGTTTTTCATCACGGCAAACGAGCCACGACCCACGGCAAACGACGTGAAACAAGGAATTGCACATGTTGGCAGAAGCCTTCGTGCGGCAATCCCTTTTTGCGTTCAGTGTGAACGTTTTCAGTGTAGGGGCGCCCACGTGGGCAATGTCAGTAAGTTTAGGAAATTCATAAATAAAAGACCGCCAGATACATGTGGCGGTCTTTTTGTATGTGATTTGCTGAGTGCTTTCATGCTTCTAGGACTCAGTTTGCGGCGCTGCCGCTAAGTACACTGGATTGTAAGGGCGCGGGAGCGCCTGAAAAGGCTCCCCTGTGAAGGGGAGCTGGCCGCCGTAGGCGGTCTGAGGGGTTCTTCAGCAATCTTTTTCCTCTGAACTCCCTTGTAATAAGAGAAAAAACGTGTAAAACAGTAGTAAAGGGGGCGATTCTATGGACATCATTGTTCAAGTCAAGAATTGCATTAAGGACGCGATATACCAAGTAAAAGCGAATATTTCTGTGTATTCCCGTCATTCAGGGATTGATTTTATACGCAAACGAAAGCTGACGCTTCCCGTCTTAATCCGCTTTTTGTTGTGCCTGGAATCCAATTCGTTAGGAAAAAGCCTGCTTACTTTTTATAGTGTGTAGTTTTTATTGGTTTATCAGTTTACTTAATTAGTTTACATTACGTGATGTTTGAAATAAAAACATAGTTATTAAGCCAATTATATATATGTAAATCTAAATAAACCAATTTACTGACACTGGAAGCAGTGTTTTTTTTTCTTCTGAAAATATACAATTTGCGCCTGTTTTATCGCTTAAGCCCCGCCAGAAGACTCCCGCCTCTTAGGTGGGGATGAATGGCGGGGCTTGAGTGGGTTCAATGCCCGTAAAAAGCACAAAACTCTGTAATTCATCTTGAAAATCATCACTATTTCCCACATAATAATCATATAATAAAAAAAGGAGGTGAAAAATGTGTATCTTACTCAATCAAATGTCATCAGAAATCTTTCCAAAGAAGACTATGCCATGCTGCGAGAGATGTGCCAATACAGCAATAACCTCTACAACGTGGCTCTCTACAACATCAGGCAATACTATTTCCAAGAGAAGAAGTTCTTGAAATACGAAGAAAATTACCATGTCTGCAAGGAAAACGAAAACTACGGTCTGTTGCAGGCTGGCGTTTCTCAGCAGATATTGAAGGTGGCTGACCGCAGTTTCAAGTCATTCTTCAATCTCATAAAAAAGGCAAAATCAGGAGAATATCGCTTCAAGGATATCAAAATGCCTCACTATCGGGAAAAGGGCGGCATGTTCAACCTGATTCTCTCCACGAACGCCATAAACGTAAAAGATGGATTCTTGACGATCCCCATGAGTCGGGGATTTTCTAAACGGCATGGCCGTAAGCCAATCAAAATCCCTTTCCCTGCGAGACTGAAAGAAAAAAGCATCAAGGAAGTCCGTATCTGCCCCGTATATAATGGCAGATACTTCAAAATCCAGTATTGCTATCTTCAGGAGAAAGAACCTCAAGACGTTTCACCGGACAATGTTCTTGCTATCGACATCGGTCTTGAAAATCTGGCAACTTGCGTGACCAACACCGGGACGGCGTTCATCATGGACGGGCGTAAACTTAAATCAATCAACCAGTATTGGAACAAGCAGAAAGCCTACTATCAGGGGATTGCCGACAAACAAGGACAGAAGAAAACGCACAGGCTCTATGCCTTAGCAAGAAAACGTAACAATCGGACACAGGACTACCTCCGCAAGGTTGCCCGCTATATCATCAACTACTGTATCGAACACCGTATCGGAACTATCGTCTGTGGTTATAACGGTGACTTTAAACGTAGTATCAACCTGGGTAGGATAACCAACCAACAGTTTACGCAAATCAGTTTCGGTAATCTGCGTGAAACACTGGAAGGACTTTGCGAGCGTTACGGTATGCGATATATCGAACAGGAAGAATCTTACACTTCTCAAGCAAGTTGCTTGGATTTAGACGATATTCCTGTCTATCATCCGGAACAGCCGTATACTGGCACGTTTAGTGGGAAGCGTATCCACCGTGGCTTGTACCAGTTCGCCGATGGCAGGATGGCCAACGCGGATGTGAATGGAGCATACAACATACTCCGTAAAAGTAAGCAGAACTTCGATTTCGAGGGACTGTGTAAGGGGCTTTTGGACAGCCCTTTGAGAATAAGGATATCCTGACAGCTAACTCCTTTGGGATAGGCTGTCAGGCATTAGTCCGTGTATCAAACTTCTCAAGAATCTCCCGCTTCTATAAGCGGGAGAGGTTCAAGTCTTTGAAGCTTCCGCCAGGTACGGCTATGTCGGAACAGGAACTGTCGGGCATTTTGAATGTCAGCCGGACGCCGGTACGGGAAGCCTTTATCCGTTTGTCACAAAAGGGACTGCTCGAGATTTTACCGCAGCGCGGGACCTTCGTGTCCAAGATTCACACGGAACAGCTGGCAGAGTTCCGCTTTTTCCGGGTTACCTTGGAACGGGCCATTATAGAATTGGCCTGTCAGGCTTTTCCGGATCCGTGGCGGACGAAACTAGAATTTTGCATTTTCGAGCAGGGGAAATTCATTACCTCGAAAGATGCAGAAAACTTTTTCAAGAGTGACAATACGTTGCACTCCCTGCTCTATGAAGGTTGCGGCAAGCCCCATATCTGGCAGATCGTCCAGGAATCAAACCTGGATTATGCTCGGGCCCGCGTCCTCAACGTCAGCGATGCCGCTGAGCAGATGAACCTTCTTTATGAACAGCATAAAGGCATTGTCGGAGCCATCTTTGCCGGCAATACCGAAATGGCGCAACGCATCATGACCGAACACATCAATAAGGTCATGGGCGACGTAGAAGTATTGAAAAAAGAATATCCAGAGTATTTCCAGTAAAGATAGTTTGTAGTACAGAGTTCACTAAAAACTACAAACTGCAAACTTAGTACTCAAAAAGGGCTTGTCGCATACGCGACAAGCCCTTTTCTCACCTCCTGAAACTTTCCCGTTCTACGAGGTCGGCACTAAATTCGGTGCGGACTGGGACGGAATCCGGTTCTTTTCCGGTCAGTTCGGTGACGATATGGACGGCGGCATTGCACAGACTGGTCAGTTTGTTGTCCAGGCTGGTAATGGTCGGCGTGGCGCATTGGGCCAGGATGGAGTTATTGCAGCCGATGACCGGGATGGTTTTGCCGTGGCGCAAAGCGGCCCGTTGGGCACCGATGGCGAAGATATCTTCTGAGGTGACGATGGCATCGAATGAGATGCCGCCTGCGACCAAGCGGTCGATGAGCACTTCTGTGTCATCCAGGGTACGTGGTATTTGCTGGATGAGTTCCGGCTTTTCCGTTAAGTTCAAATCCCGGATTCCCTGCCGGAAACCGTCGAGCTTATGGCGGCCGCTGTAGGTGAGGGAGTCGTAGATATAGAGGATGTCGTGGCAGTTTTTGGCAGCCAAGGCAGTAACGATCATTTTCATGCCTTCTTTTTCGTTACAGACGACGCTGTACATGTTGGGCTGATGGTAGTCGCTGTTGATGGTGATGACGGGAATCTGCCGGGCCGTGTCGCAGAGGAGACGGACGTCGGTTTCAGATGAAAAAGGCGTGCCAATAGTGATGATGGCATCGACGTGTTTATCGGCCATGTCAGAGATGTATTTCCCGTTATGGCCCGTATCGCTGCCTGTATTGGAAAGCATGACATCGAAATGGTGTTTCCGCAGGCCGTCTTCCAGCAAGGATACGGCATGGGCATAGAAAATATCGGCCACATCGGTGCAAATGACGCCGACGATTTTCATGGAATCGAGGCCTAAGCCCCGGGCGAAGGGATTGGGCTTGTAACCCATTTCCTTCATAACTTGAAGGACTTTTGCCCGTGTCTTTTCGCTGACCCGTGTGCTGCCGTTGAGGACGCGAGAGACGGTGGCAATGGATACATTGCACTTCTGGGCGATGTCGTAAATGGTGATGTTCATAGCAATCGTTCCTCTTTGTGTAAAAAATCTGTGTTGCTTACATTATAGCATACTTTTTTTCTGGATAAATGAGAAATCGCCACGATTTAAATGTAAGCGCTTAACCATTTGGAATAGAAAAATAGCAATATCTAGGCACGAAAGGAATAGGAAGGTAAATTTTTAATTCATATTTATGAGCTAAAAGCATGAAAAACGGCTAATTTTTCAAAATTAATACATAAAAATCATATCATGTTGACACTTGAAACATGACATGGTATTCTTTCGGTAAAGATAAGTGTAAGAGCTTACAATAAAAGTTGAGAATGACCGATGATATAACGGCCTTATATTTAGGAGGAGACGGACAAAATGAAACAATTCATGGACAAAGACTTCTTATTGGATACGGCGACAGCCAAGCATTTATTCCACGACTATGCAGAACATATGCCGATTATTGACTACCATTGCCATATTTCCCCGCAGGAAATCGCAGAAGATCACCACTTCCGCAGCATTACTGAAGTATGGCTCGGCGGTGACCATTATAAATGGCGCCTCATCCGTTCCAATGGGACACCGGAAGAAAAAGTTACCGGTACAGAATCGACAGACCTGGAAAAATTCGTCGAATATGCGAAAGCTCTTCCAAGAGCTATTGGCAATCCGCTCTATCATTGGAGTCATTTGGAATTGCAGCGCTATTTCGGCATTACCGAACCGTTGAGCGAAAAGAATGCTGAAGATATCTTCAATCGCTGCAACGCCAAGCTGCAGGAAAAAGATATGGGCGTCCAGGGCTTGATTAAACAGTCCAACGTCAAAGTCATCTGCACGACAGACGACCCGGCAGACGACCTGAAATGGCACCAGAAATTGAAGGATGAAAATACGTGCAGTGCCAAAGTCTATCCGGCTATGCGCCCGGACAAGCTGATGAACGTCGATAAAGCTGGGTATGCCGATTATATGGCCCGCCTCGGTCAGGCTGCGGGTGTTGAAATCAAGACCTTTGCCGATATCCGCAAAGCCATGGATAAGCGCATCGCCTTCTTTGAAGAAATGGGCTGCCGGGCTACGGACCATGCCCTGGAATATGTTTTCTGCCGTGAAGCCGATGAACAGACGGTCGATGCCATCATTGCCAAAGCTTTGAAGGGCGAAAGCATCAGCAAAGAAGAAACAGAAGCTTATAAGACGGCTGTCCTCACCTACCTGGCCGGTGAATATTACAAACGCGGCTGGGTCATGCAGCTTCACTTCGCCACCTTGCGCGACCTCAATTCGGAAATGTACCGCAAATTAGGGCCGGATACGGGTTTTGACAGCATCGCCGAAGGCAACTGCTGCAAAGGCCTCATCGCTTTCCTGGACCATCTTAACGAACTCCATATCCTGCCTAAGACGGTTCTCTACTCCGGGACGCCGAACGATAACGCCATGATCGGTACCATTATCGGCGCTTTCCAGGGCCCTGAAGCCCGCGGCAAGATCCAGCAGGGCGCTGCCTGGTGGTTCAACGATACGAAACAGGGCATGATTGACCAGATGACCAGCATTGCCAACTTGTCCGTCTTCGGCAACATCCTGGGGATGCTGACCGATTCCCGTTCGTTCCTGTCCTATGCCCGCCATGAATATTATCGCCGTATCCTCTGCAACTGGATCGGTAATTTGGTAGAAAATGGCGAATATCCGAATGATGAAGAGGCACTTCGCCAGCTCGTCGAAGATATTTGCTATAACAACGTGGCTAATTACTTCCAGTTTCAGATGTAAACGGAGGTGTAAACGATGAAAAATGTAAGTGAACTTTATCAAAAAACGCAGCATCCCGTGCGTATCCTGCAGTTCGGTGAAGGCAACTTCCTGCGTGCCTTCGTCGACTACGCCGTCGATGTAGCCAATGAAGAAAACGGTTTTGACGGCAGCGTAGCTGTCATCATGCCTCGTTCGGGCAAGACGGACCGCTTCTCCAAGCAGGATGACATTTACACGGTCTGCCTGCGCGGTCAGCAGGACGGCAAAGTTTACAAAGAAAACCGCGTCGTCACTTCCGTCAAGACCGTCATCAGCGCCTGCGATGAATACGACGCCTTCATGGCTCTGGCCCATGAAGATTCGCTGGAATTCGTTGTCTCCAATACGACGGAAGCCGGCATCACGTTTGATGAAAAGGATGCCTTTACGGACTGCCCGCCGACGACTTTCCCGGCGAAACTGACGAAATTCCTCTATGAACGCTATACTTTCTATAAAGGCGCAGCCGACAAAGGCCTGACCATGCTGCCGACAGAACTGAACGACAACAACGGCAAGCTCCTCAGAGACTGTGTAAACCAATATGTAAACACGTGGAAATTGAACGAAGGCTTCAAGATCTGGCTGGACCAGCACTGCTCTTTCGTCGATACCCTCGTCGACCGCATTGTCGTCGGCTATCCGAAAGACTCGATCGACGCCCTGCAGGCAGAACTCGGCTATGAAGACAACCTGCTTGACCAGGCTGAACCGTTCTCCCTCTGGGTCATCGGTGCCCCTGCCCTGGCTTCGCGCCTGCCCTTAAACTCAAGTAAATTCAATGTCGAATTTACGGACAGCATCCAGGCCTTCAAGGAACAGAAAGTCCGCATCCTCAACGGCGCTCATACGTCGATGGTCCTCGGTGCCTATCTGGCCGGCCTCGACTATGTCGGCCAGTGCATGGAAGACCCGATTATCCGCAAATCCCTGGACCAGACGGTCTTCGATGAAATCGTACCGACCGTCCATCTGCCGAAAGAAAAGGCCGTCGCCTTTGCCAAGGCCGTCTATGAACGTTTTGAAAATCCCTTTGTCAAGCACGCCTTGCTTGCCATTTCCTTGAATTCTATTTCTAAATGGAAAGCCCGCGTCCTGCCGACCTTTAAGGACAGTCTGGCAGCGACGGGGAAACTGCCGAAATGGCTGACCTATTCCTTTGCGGCTTTTCTGGCCTTCTATCGGACGACCCAGGCCGGAGAACATTGCCTCATCGGCTCGCGTCCGGGCAATACTTATGAAATCCATGATGATGAAGACAAACTGGCCTTTGTCAAAGAACAGGCCGGCAAGGGCACGGCTGATTACGTCAAGGCTATTATGGCACGCAGTGACTGGTGGGGTGAAGACCTGTCGGCTATCGACGGTTTTGCCGATGCCGTTACGGCTCATTTGGACCGCATGGCTGAAATCGGCGTCAAGGCCCATATTGCCGAATTGACAAAGGAGTAAACGATGAACGTATTCCAAATCCACCCTCATGATAATGTCGCCGTAGCTGTCGACGCCGTTGCCCAAGGCAGCGTCGTCACGGCAGGCGGCAAGACCTTTACGGTCTGCCAGGATATCCCGGCCGGGCATAAAGTGGCTTTGCAGCCCATTGCCAAAGGCGAAGACGTCATCAAGTACGGCTTCCCCATCGGGACGGCCAAAGTGGATATTCCTGTCGGCGCCTGGGTCCACACGCAGAATGTCCAAAGTAAACTCGGTGATTTACTTCACTATACCTACGAACCGGAAAAGGCGGATCGCTCTCCCTGGAAATGTGAAAAAAAATACGAATTTTTCGGCTATAAGAGGACAGATGGCAGTGCCGGCATCCGCAACGAAGTCTGGATCATCCCGACCGTCGGTTGTGTCAACAACATTGCCCGGGCCATTGAAACGGCTTCGCAAAACTATAAAACAGAAAATATCGATGGAATCTATGCCTATAGTCATCCCCACGGCTGCTCGCAATTAGGCGATGACCAGGTCCATACACAAAAGATACTAAGTGGCTTGATTCACAATCCCAATGCCGGCGCCGTCCTGGTCCTGAGCCTGGGCTGTGAAAACAACCAGGTCAGCTTGATGAAAGACGTCATCGGCGATTATGATCCGGACCGGGTCAAATTCCTGGTCTGCCAGGATGTGGAAGATGAAATCGAAGCCGGGACGGCCATTGTCAAGGAACTTTGCGCCTATGCCAGCCAGTTCCATCGCCAGCCCTGCGACGCTTCGCTGCTGACGATTGGCCTGAAGTGCGGCGGTTCCGATGGTTTTTCAGGCATTACCGCCAATCCCCTGGTCGGAGAGATTTCCAACCGCCTCATCGCAGCCGGCGGCACGTCGATTTTGACGGAAGTGCCGGAAATGTTCGGAGCCGAAACGCTGCTCATGAACCGGGCCCGCAACCAGGAAGTCTTTGATAAGACGGTGGGCCTCATCAATCACTTCAAAGAATATTTCATGAGTTACGGCGAAAAAATCAATGAAAATCCATCGCCAGGCAATAAGGCCGGCGGTATCACGACATTGGAAGATAAGTCCCTGGGCTGTGTTCAGAAAGGTGGCCGGGCTCTCGTCGAAGATGTCCTGGCCTATGGCGACAGGGCAACGAAGAAAGGCCTCAACCTGCTGCAGGCACCGGGGAACGATTTAGTCGCCTCCAATGCCTTAGCCGCTGCCGGAGCCCATATGGTACTGTTTACGACGGGACGGGGCACGCCGTTTGCCTGCCCGGTACCGACGATCAAGATTTCCAGCAATAGCCACCTGGCCGGATTCAAGCGGAATTGGATCGATTTCAACGCCGGGACCATTGCTGAAGGGGAATCGCGGGAAGCCGCAGCGGACCGCCTTTTCCAATATATCCTTGACGTAGCGTCAGGTCGTGTCCATGCGAAATCGGAAGCCTTGGACAAGCACGAACTGGCTATATTTAAAAACGGAGTTACTTTATAAGGAGGGAGTGCAATGAGCACACAAGAAGGGACGTTGCCGAACAAGAGCGTAACGACTGAAACGGCAGCTTCTAAGGAAGGCCATGTGAAATTATCATGGCGTGAAAAAATCTGTTATGGTTTCGGTGACTTTGGCAACGGTTTCATGTTCGACTTAGGCCAGGCATATTTGACGAAATACTGGATCGACGTCTGCACCATTCCGGCAGCCGCCGTAGCCGGCATCTTCGCCTTTACGAAAATTTTCGATGCTTTCATGGATCCTATCGCCGGGTCCGTCATCGACGGCCGGAAGAATATCGGGCCCCGCGGCAAGTTCCGCCCGGTCATGATGGCTTCGGCTGTCATCCTGGCCATTTTGACGGTCATTACCTTTACCATGCCGGACTTGTCACCGACGGGTAAGATTCTCTTTGCCTATGGTGCCTATATGGCCTGGGGCCTCGTTTACTCGTTTACTAACATTCCATATTCGTCCCTGGCCAGCGTCATGACCCGCGATGTCGAAGAACGAAGTCAGATGGCGACGACTCGTCAGGCCGGTTCTATCGGGGCCCAGCTCATTACCGGCATGGCCTTCGTACCGGTCGTCCTCATGTTCGCATCGCCTCATGAAGGCTTCTTTGCCGCGTCTATCGTCATGTCCATCATCGGCGTCATCGGCTTTGCTATTTGCTATTTCAACTGCCATGAACATGTTCCGGTCAAGCGCAATACTCAGAATGAACAGAAAGCGAAATTCTCGGACTACATTAAACTCGTGTTTACTAATAAACCGCTTCTGTGCATCATTTTGATGACCTTGTTTACTATTTCGGCCATGAATACGAATAACCAGATGATGATTTTCTTCTGCCAGTATAACTTGGGCCATATGGGTTTACAGCCGATTGTAAACGGTATCATGATGGGCTGCTCCGTCGTCGGTATCCTGCTCATTCCCAAACTGGTCAAGATGTTCGGCAAGAAAAAGACGGCCATCGGCGGCCTGCTCATCGGCTGTGCTGCGGACCTCCTGAACTTCGTCATTCCGACCAATATTTACACTTTCATCATCTTGGTCACCATCGGCTACGTCGCCCTGGCTATTCCGAACGGCGTCACCTGGGCTTTCGTTTCTGACGTCATCGACTACAGCGAATGGCATAACGGCATCCGTAAAGAAGGCATTACCTATGCGGCTTTCAACTTCTCCCGTAAAATCGCACAGGCCCTGGCCGCTGTTGTAAGTTCGGGCATCCTGGTCCTGACGGGCTATGTCGCCAATGCCGTCCAGAGTGAAATGACGCTGATGGGCATCAAAGCCGCAATGACCTTGTATCCTGGCGTTGCCCTGGGCATTGCCGCTATCATTCTCTATTTCTTCTATGGCCTGACCGACGATAAATTCAAAAAAATCGCCGATGATCTGAACCATGGTAAGTGGGAACACGGTACGATTGAATAAGGAGGCTTTGTCATGAAAGATAACACCTGCGGTTATTGCGTCAAAGGCGAACCGCTTGCTAAATTCGGTATTTACATCTGCGACTTATCGGTCAGTATGCTGGTCCTGTTCAAGGAACAGAGCCACCCCGGCCGCTGCATCGTCGCCTATAAGGACCATGTCAGTGAAATGACGGACTTGAGCGATGACGAACGCAATGCCTTTTTTGCCGACGTCGCCAAGGCTGCGAAAGCGATTCATCAGGCTTTCCATCCGAATAAGGTAAACTATGGTTCCTATGCTGATACGGGACATCATCTCCACGTTCATTTGGTGCCGAAATACAAAGATGATTTTGAATGGAACAGTACCTTTGTCATGAACCCGGACCGCGTTTACTTGACAGACGCCGCCTATGAGGACATGATTGATAAAATAAAGGCACAATTGGAGGCAGACCATGAGTAAAGTGCTTACAATCGGCGAGGCCATGGGCTTGCTGATTGCTGAAGAAATGGGGCCGCTGGAAGAAGTGGAACATTTTTCCCGCCATGTCTGCGGGGCAGAATTGAATTATGCCGTCGGTATGGCTCGTCTGGGCAACGATGTGTCGTATATTTCCAAGGTCGGCGTCGACCCTTTTGGGAAGTGCATCTGCAACTTCCTCAAGGCCAATGATATCCATGACGATTATGTCTGGACCGATGACGACCATATGACGGGCTTCCAGATGAAGGAAAAGGTCCTGGAAGGGGACCCGAAGGTAGCCAATATCCGTAAACATACGGCCTTTTCCCACTTCCAGCCGGCAGACCTCGCCGGTATCGACTGGACCGGCGTCGACCACCTGCACGTCACGGGGATTCCCCTGGCCCTGTCGGAATCGTGCCGGGAAACGATTTATACGCTGATGATGCGGGCCCATAGCAAGGGCGTGCACATTTCCTTCGACCCGAACCTGCGGCCCATGCTCTGGAAATCCCAGGAAATCATGGCCCGCGTCATTAACGACGCCGCCCAGTATGCTGACATCGTCATGCCCGGCCTCAATGAAGGCCGGATCCTGACGGGGATGGAAGACGAAAAGGATATTGCCGGGTACTACTTGCTGCGCGGCGTCCAGACCGTTGTCATCAAGATGGGCGGCAGCCATGGGACGTATATCCGCACGGCCGACGGCCAGGAATACCGCGTGCCGAGTTATCACGTCGACCACATCGTCGACACCGTCGGTGCCGGTGACGGCTTTGCCGTCGGCTTCACCAGCGCCATCCTCGACGGATTGAACCTGGAAGACGCTGCCCGCCGGGGTGCCGCCATCGGGGCCATGGCCATCCAGGTCGCCGGTGATAACGAAGGCTTGCCGACGAGAGAGAAGCTTGAAGCGTTCATGGATGCGCAGCACTAACCTGTTAAATGCGTAGGGGCGCCCATGTGGGGCGCCCGCCTGAAGTGTGTGAAAAAGGAGTTCTGAACAATGGATAAACTTGATGTTGTCAATAAAATTAAAGAAATCGGCATCGTTTCTGTCGTCCGCGGCAAGACCCCGGAAGAAGCGATGATGATGTCCGAAGCCTGCATCAAAGGCGGCGTCACGGCCATCGAACTGGCCTTCACGACGCCGCGGGCTCATGAAGTCATCGAAGCCCTTTCCAAGAAGTACGCCGACAACCCGGATGTCATCATCGGTGCCGGCACGGTCCTCGATGCCATTACGGCCCGCATTGCCATCCTCGCCGGCGCCCAGTTCATCGTATCGCCGGCACTGGACGTGGAAACGATCAAGCTCTGCAACCGCTACCGCGTCGCCGTCATGCCGGGGACGACGACCCTCAACGGCGTCATTACGGCCTTGGAATACGGCGCTGACGTCGTCAAAATCTTCCCTGGGGAAATCCTGGGCATGAAAGCCATCAAGGCCATCCACGGCCCCCTGCCGCAGGCTCCGCTCATGCCGACAGGCGGTGTCAACGTCGAAAACGCCGGCGACTGGATCAAAGCCGGCTGCGTCGCCGTCGGTGCCGGCGGTGCCCTCACCGGTGGCGGCAAGACGGCTGATGAAATCACGGCTACGGCCAAAAAATTCATCGCTGCTGTCCAAGCTGCTAGAAAGTAAAAGTTTATAGTACGGAGCTTGTAGTTTGTAGAAGATGGCTTTAAGTTTAAAACCATTCACTAAAAACTACAAACTGCAAACTTAATACTCAAAAAGGGCTTGTCGTCGTGCGACAAGCCCTTTTTTATCTGTTTACAACCAGAGGAAAATGTTTAAATGAAGAAAATACATAAAATAAAAATATGATAACTAAGCCAATGAAGGCATATTAAATGAAAATAAATTAGTTTAAAATAGTTCAACAAAATACAAAATTTGTAACCGTTGACTTTACAATTAAAATGTCGTATGATAAGGATGTAATCAGGGTGATTCTATCCTGGATATTTTGATTCGTCTTTTATAGGAGGTTTTTTGACATGGATGCAAAAACAGTAGAATTTGTTACGACGAAAACTCACGATTTGATGGCAGCTCCCAGCTGCAACCCGGCTTTGAAAACAGCAGCTCAGGCTTGGCTCGACGCCGCTGATAAAGATGCTGCTACGCCGGCTTATGTCGAAGCTCTGAAACAGGGCGTTTCGACAATTGACGAACTCCTGGCTTTCGCGGCTTCGGAACATGCCGTACAGCTCATGGGGGCTGATGGAGCTAAACAGCTCTTGGCTCATGCTAAAGACATTCAGGCTAAAGGTGCTAAATTCTGTGATTGCCCGGCCTGCTCGGCTGACTTGGCTATCCTCCGCGAATTGAAAGCCCTTTAAGGAGTCGTCCCTATGCAGATTTCCAGTCGGTTTACCATGGCCGTCCATACCTTATTGTGCATCGACTTTTTTGGCAAGACCGAAAAAGTGACCAGTGATTTCATTGCAGGCAGTGTAGGCACCAATCCGGTCATCATCCGCAAACTGCTCATCCAGCTCAAGGCAGCTGGCTTGATCCAGGTAAAGCGCGGGACCGGGGGGACGGCCTTGGAAAAGCCTTTATCTGACATCAGTTTATATGATGTTTACCATGCCGTAGACTGTGTCGGCAATGACTCGCTCTTTCATTTTCATGAACATCCTTGTCCCCAGTGCCCTGTAGGCAAGACGATTCATGCCGGCCTGGATGACAGGCTTCATGAAATACAGGATACCATGGAAGATAAGATGCGCAGCATTTCCCTGGCCGATGTGGCTGGGACGATGCACACGGCTTTTCAAAAAGAAGCTTGATTCTTCTATTAAGGAGAGACGACGATGGTACGATCCATCTTTTTCTTCGCCCAATGGCTCATTGCCCGGCGCAGGACCTGGCTCCGTATCCTTACCTGGATTACCCGCTTCGGCTATTGGCTGTTCATCCTTTATGGCCTGCTTGAGTGGTTCCGGCCGCGGCCGATAGCGGAACAGATTAAACGTCGGAAGACTTTAGTTTACTGCCTGTTTTCCGTCATCCCGGGATCTTCCGTTTCCTGGGTCATCGGGAAAATCTGGCATCGCCCCCGGCCTTTCGCCTGCGGCGATGCAGCGGCGCTCGTGCCGCATAAGGCCAACGCTTCCTTTCCCAGCAACCATTCCATGAACAGCCTGGCCATTTCCCTGATGCTCCTGGCCCGGCGCAATCCCTGGGGGCTGCCGGCCCTGGTCTGGACAGGCGTCCTGGCCTCGTCGCGGATACTCAGCGGGCTCCATTACGTCAGTGACGTCATCGGCGGCTTCTTCATCGGAGCTGCGGCCAGCCATGTCGTTTACCACAGTAAACGCTGTTCACAACTGGCTGATCACATCCTTTACTATTGGCATGTCGGGACTGCCGTAGTAGAGACCTGGTGGCGGAAATGCTGATGGAACAGAGTTTGTAGTTTGCAGACGATGGCTTTAAATTTAAAAACATTCACTACAAACTAAAAACTGCAAACTTAATACTCAAAAGGGCTTGTCGTCGTGCGACAAGCCCTTTTTTTACCACAGATTGTCTTCTTCGTTAAACTTCCATGTAAACGGTTCGGATGTGATTGTCATGTCCGGATCGTTTTTTATATCTTCTAAGCACGAGAGGGAACATTCGATGTCTTCCAGTTTCAGTGTATTCTTGATGCGGACGACTTTGGCCTGGTTCGGGTCGGTCAGGAAGGCATGGGCCATGGCCATTTCAATGGCGTCTTTATCGCTGTTGCCGTATAAAGGTAGAAGGGCCATGCGGAAGGACTTGGCTGTAATGCAGTTGGTGTATGCCGAGGAGAAGTCCATCTTGTTTA
Source organism: Megasphaera elsdenii DSM 20460 (assembly GCF_003010495.1). Lineage (NCBI taxonomy): Bacteria > Bacillati > Bacillota > Negativicutes > Veillonellales > Veillonellaceae > Megasphaera > Megasphaera elsdenii. The sequence goes on from NZ_CP027570.1 coordinate 916,716, forward strand.
CGAAGCGGTAGCTGACGATGTCGGCCATGCCGCAGCCGGCGCCGTTGCCATGGGAAGCTTCGGTAATGTCCAGGATGACGATACGTTCAATATCCGGTGCCAAGGCGCGGAAGGCCGTTTCCTGGCTGAATCGTTCTGTCCGGCCTGTGATGTTTGGGTCCATGCCGGTACCGCTGATTTCCTTGCCGATTTCGTCGACGATGAGGACGTCGATGTGGGGCAGCTTCAGGCGCGGCATTTCCGCTTTGGCCATGGTCTGTAAGGCCGCATCGCGTTCAAAGAATTTATCGGTCGGGATGACTTCCAGGGCGGCGATGTCGTCACTGGGGCTCTGGACCATGCCGACCGAGAAAACGACGTTTACATGCTGCAAGAAGGCTTTTGACACGCGTTCCAGGTTGGGGCCGAAGGAATCGTAGCCCCAGCCGTGGAAGGTCGAAGCGCCTTTGTGCTTGCCGCAGCCGATGCAGATCATCTTCAGCAAACCCGATTCGTGTTTATATTTAAAGTGCGTATGCGGTTTAATCTTGTTGAACAGGATGATGCCGTCGGCTTCATAGGCATTCTTGTCACAGTATACGGGGAAGCCGTCTTCCAGTGTGGCCACTTCGACGACGTCCATCGTCGACAGGACGGGGACGCCTAAATAGTCTTCGTTGATGCCGAACTGGGCTAAGTGCTCTTTTTGGCCTTCGGCCGTGGCCCCGGCATGACTACCCATAGCCGGGAAGACAAAGGGCTTGGCACCCCAGGCTTTGAGCTGATCGCAAAGAGCTTTCATGATTTCCTTATAATGCGGGAGCCCACGGCTGCCGGCAGTGATGCCGATGCGCTTGCCTTTGAGGGCTTCTGTCGTTGCCGTATCCAAGGTCAGGAGCTGTTTTTTCAGGACGCCGACGGGATCGGCCAGATCTGTATGAGGGAATGATTGATGGACTTTGACCATCTGCGGGATGACGATGCCATCGGTCAGGGATTGTTTGTCGAGTTTGGGAAAGAACAAAGAAAAGACCTCCTTTTAACGTGTAATCATAGGATTAATCTACGAGATACCCCTATTATACGCTGATATGGCAAAAGAAGAAATATGCAAAAAAAGCCCTCGTGCCACAAAATGTATTGTGCACGAGGACTTTTTTTGAGGATTTTGTCGAAATTTTAATGAAATTCTAATCTAAGCGGTAGATTTCCTACTTGCTTTCAGCATCTTCCGGGCTGAACTTGGTGATGAAGATGTGGCGGACGAAGATGACGATCATAGCGATGAAGCAGAGCAGGCCGAGGATGTCTGCCGTAGACTGGAAGTCTTTGCCGACCAGGGCCAGCGGATTTTCGCTGCCGCCAGAGGTGACGGAGACGACGATGAGCAAGGCGATGATGACGCCCATGAGGCTTTCGCCGACGATGAGGCCCGAAGCAAAGAGGACGCCGCGATGGTTGCAGGCTTCTACGTCTTCTTCTTCGTGGCCAGGGCTGCGGCGGGCAGCGCGGGCCTTCAAGGACTTATGGATGAAGTAACCCATGACCGAACCGATGACCAGAGGGATTTCCAAGGTCGGCGGCAGGTAAATGCCCATGCCGACGGCCAGTGGCGGCAGAGCCAGGGATTTCGTGTTTTTCGTCAAAATGAGGTCGATGATGATGGCGGCGATACCGACACCGACACCGAAGAGGATATAGTTCCAGTCGAGGCTGGCACTGAAGATACCTTGGGCGATGGTCGTCATCAAGGTTGCCTGCGGAGCTGCCAGGGCCTGGGTCGGATCCATGCCGGCACGGGGAAGGGCGCCGGTGAAGCCATAGGCCTGATAGAGCAGGTTCAGGACCGGAGCGATGGCAAAGGAGCCGATGATCGAGCCCAGGATGAGGGCGACCTGCTGTTTCCACGGTGTAGCGCCAACAATATAACCTGTTTTTAAGTCCTGCAGGTTATCGTTGGAAATGGAAGCGATGCTGACGATGACGCTGGTAATGAAGATGGCGAAGGCTGTCGCGAACTGCGTTCCTTCCAGTGTGGCGAAGACGCCGGCCGAAGAGCCGATACCGAGGACGACCAGGGACGAAATGATGATGCCCAGGATGCCGATACCGGAAATCGGGCTGGCCGACGTGCCGATGAGGCCTGCCATGTAGCCGCAAGCAGCGGCTACGAAGAAGCCCATGAGGATGGCGACGAGGATGCCGACGACGATGAACATAATCGTTACCGACAGGGAAAGGCCGGCATTGCTGACAAAGGCATAGAACGTGATGAAGAGGCCGATGAGGATGGCCAGGAAGACCAGGCTGACCGATTTCGGCGACATGTCGATGTCCGTATGATGGAGAGCCTTCTTTTCTTCTGTGTCATTAGCGCGCAGGGCGTTGATGGACATCTTGATACCGTCGACGACCGGTTTGGCCAGGCGAATCAAGGTCCAGACGGCGGCGATACCGATGCAGCCGGCGCCGATGAAGCGGACTTTCTGCGCCCAAATGGCATTGGCAAAAGCTGCTGCAGACTGACCATCAGCCGGGATAAGCGTCGATGTCAGATAGGGGACGAAGATGTACCAGGCCAGGAGCGTACCGACTAAGATAGCCATGCCGCTGGCGATGCCGATAAGATAGCCTGCACCGAGGAGGGCCGTCGAGAAACCTAACGGAATCCTTGTGACAGCCGAGCCGATGCTGAACCAATAGCTGAACTCGGAAGAAACGACGTGGAAGCCGTTGGCACAAAGGCTGAAGAGGCCGGCCAGGGCCGTGCCGCCGACGATATCTTTCATGCCCGTTTCTTTTTTGCTCGTGTCTTCACCGGCTGCTTCTTCTCGGCGGATTTCACTGCCGACTTTCAGGATTTCAGCAGCCGCCCGGCCTTCCGGATAGGGCAGGTCGCTGTTGACGACCATAGCCCGGCGCAGGGGAATGGTGAACAAGACGCCGAGAGAACCGCCGCAGGCGCAGAGCAGCAAGGTCTGCCAGAAGGGGAAGCCCTGCCAGTAGCCGAGCATGAGCAGGCCCGGCAGGATGAAGATGATTGCAGATAAAGTGCCGGCAGCAGAAGCCTGCGTCTGTACCATATTGTTTTCCAGGATGTTGGAATGTTTGAACATGCGCAGGATTGCCATGGAGATGACTGCAGCCGGGATGGACGACGAGAACGTCAAGCCGACTTTTAAGCCCAGGTATACGTTGGAAGCCGTAAAGATAACGGTGATCAGGGCGCCGAGGATCATACCGCGGGCCGTCAATTCCGGCATACTTGGGTAGTTCACAGTCAAGTTTGATTGTGGTTTCATAAGAAAACCTCCCAAATAAAAATTTAAGCGTACTAAAACGTACTACTTCATTGATAATTCTATTATACTCAATTTTTTTTAATTCGTCATATGCCGAATTGTACACTACAGGCGGAAAATGGGCTGTATAATTACTTTTTTGCAAGTAAAAGTATACATATGAGGATAGTAGCCCCGAAGGCCTCGTCCGTGGTATAATAAATAAACGATTAAGTAATCAATCGCAGATACTTTTTGAAGGGAGCGTTTGTCATATGAACGATCAAGAAATCATTGAAGGAGTCATCCATGAATTTGCAGGACTGGCCAAGCACCCGCGTCCGTCCCACCACGAAAAAGGCGTTAGCGACTACATCGTCAGCCGCCTCCATGAATTGGGCGTAACCGATGTTACACAGGACGAAGTATATAACGTCATCGCCAATGTCCCCGCCAGCAAGGGCTGCGAAAACTGGCCGCTTACGGTCCTCCAGGGCCATATGGATATGGTCTGCGTCGCCAAACCCGGCGTCGACTTCGACCCCTTGACCAGTGAAATCAAACTGGTCCGTGAAGGCAATATCCTCCATGCCGATGGGACCAGCCTCGGTGCCGATGACGGCATTGCTGTCGCTTTGTCGCTGTACCTCATCCAGCAGGATATCCAGCATGGCCCGCTGCGTCTCATCTTCACCGTCGATGAAGAAACGGGCATGACCGGGGCCACTCACTTGGACCCGAAATACGTCCAGGATGTACAGTACATCATCAACTGCGACTCGGAATATATGGATGTCCTCTGCGTCGGTTCGGCCGGCAGCGTCCATACGCATTTCAGCCGTCCTCTCCATTGGCAGGCTGCCAAAGGTAAACAGGCGTTTACTATTACGGCGAAAGACTTTGCCGGCGGCCATTCCGGGGAAACCATCAATGACGGCAAGAGCAACGCCATCAAAGCTCTGAGCCTGGCTCTCCGCCGCGTCGCTCAGGCCGGCGTATCCTATGTCCTGGCCTCCATCAGCGGCGGCGTCGCAGCCAATGCCATTCCGTCGGAAGCATCGGCTGTCATCGTTGTCGACGATGTAAACGCCGGCGAAACGATTAAACAGGTTGTCGGTGAAGAACAGGCTGAAATCGCCGAAGTGTACGGCGAAGTCGAAAAGAACGCCCATTTCCTCGTCGAAAGCACCGACGTACCGGCTCAGACCTTCTCGGCTGACGATACAAAGAACCTGGTCAGCCTGCTGAACATCCTTCATTGCGGCGTCTTCGCCATGAACCAGATGCTGCCGAAACTGCCGGATTTGTCGGCCAATATCGGCACCATCCGTACGGAAGACGACCATGTCGCTATTCAGTACTTCCCCCGTGCTTCGGCCGATGCCCGCCTGCGTGAACTGATGACAACCCTGCCCGTTTACGCTGAGTTGACAGGCTGTGACATCGAACTGGCTTCGCCGGAACCGGCATGGACAGAAAATCCGCATAGCAAACTCGTTCCCCTCGTTGCCGACGTTTACAAAGAAGAAGCCGGCAAAGAAGCCCGCATCGAAGCCATGCACGGCGGCCTGGAAACGGGGTACTTCTTCGCTATGAATCCGAAACTGGATATCATCTCCGTAGGGCCGACGACACACGACATCCACAGCGCCGACGAATCGGTCGAACTCGATACGGTAGCTCTCCTGACCCGCATCGTCGCCAAGACCTTGGGGAAATTAAATAATTAGTGGCTCGTGATTCGTGGCTCGTAGTTCGTAGGGGCTCACTAACCCCTAACCCCTAACCACTAGCCACTTAAAACGGCTTGTCGCATATGCGACAAGCCGTTTTGTTGTTTTTGCAACAGTTTTATTCGGATATTTTTGCTATAGTATAGGGGAACAAAGGGGGAGTACGATGGAAAAAACGCATATTGATCAACTGATTACACCTGATTATTTTAATCGGAAAGAATGTGAAGGCTGCGGCTGCTGTGTCAGCATCTGTCCTTATCATGCTTTATCCATGGAGCTTTGTGCCGACGGTGTCCGGCGGCCCCGCGTCGATATGAGCAAGTGCCTGCGCTGTAACCGCTGTATGGATGCCTGTGAAATCTACAAGTGTTATTACATTCCCCAGAAAAAACATGAGCATATCGGGAGGTCTTCATTATGAAATACTCGTTGAATCCACACATCTTTGTCTTTGGCAAGACCATCAACAAGCCGAAGATTTCTATTTCTTTCTTATCTTACCTGCTTCGGGGCAAACAGAATATCCTCATCGATACGGTTCCCGACAGAGCCGCCGAAGCCTATATCCAGGATATCGAAAGCGTCCTGCCTGTCAGCCAGATCGATGCCCTGATCCTCAACCACTCTGAAGAAGATCACAGCGGCGCCCTGCAGGCCGTCTTGGACCGTCACCCCAACCTGCCCGTATACTGCACGCCGGCTACGAAAGAACGCCTCCAGGAAAAATATCCGTCAGCTGATTTCCGCGTCGTCCAGCACGGTGAAAGCCTGACCTTAGGCGACTATACGTTCCAGTTCATCCACACGCCGGGCCTCCACTGGCCGGACAATATGGTCACCTGGCTGGCTTCAGAAGGCATCCTCTTCTCGAACGACCTCTTCGGCCAGTATTTGGCAGAAGAAACGCCTGTCGACGAAGGCTATACGAAAGAAGCCATTCTCAAAGGAGCAGAACCGTATTTTGAAAAGGTTTTTGCACCGGCTTCGACTGAAGATAAGGCCATCATCGCCGATATCGCCGCCATGCCGATCCAGACAGTCGCAACCGGCCATGGTCTCATCTTGCAGAACCAATGGCCGGCTGTCCGTGAATTTTATGTTTCAAAGGTGCTCAAATAAATATTTCGTATCGTAACTGAGGTCCATGTACTGCGCAATCGTTTCGTCGTCGAACCCGTATTCTTCCGATTTATGTGTCAGATTCCCCCATTTAATCTGCATTTTCTTCTTGGAAGTCAACGGTTCTTCGTATTCGATGCGCAGTTCTTGTGCTTCTTGGGAATGGTCCTGGACTTTGACGAACAAGCCCTTGTCGAAGGTCAGCTCATAGACTTTCCGGAAGGCATGAGGGAGCTGGAAGCCGAAGGGGACGAAATATTTATCGATGAAACTGTTGGCGATGAGGATGGAGCCGCTATAGTCCATGACGTGATTGAGCTCATATTTCAGATCCCCTGCCGGCGAATGGAAGGGGACGGGATGGATGCCGTCGATGGCCGGTGGTTCCATGCCGTTGTTGTTGGTCAGTAATTTATGGAGAGTCAGCATCTTTTCATCGTTGAAACCGAAAATCGCCGTATAACCGCGCAGGCAGGCTTCATTGTACATGATGGGGTGAAGGCCAAATTCTTCGATATTAAAAAATTCGTCTACGTCTTCGATGGCGACGATGCTGAATTTATAGGTGGCGAAATCAAAGCCGTCAAAAAATTGAGCGCGCATCATGTCCTCCTTACTCGACGAAGACGGGTTTATTATTTTCGAAACGGGCGATGCGGGCCAGGGATTCGACGCGGAAGCCGGCGTCTTCCAAGGTCTTGCGGCCGCTTTGGAAGGTCTTTTCGACGACGATGCCGATGCCGGCGACGGTACAACCGGCTTGAGCGACGATGTCCGTCAGGCCGACAGCCGCTGCGCCGCTGGCCAGGAAATCATCGATGATGAGGACCGATTCGCCGGCGTGGAGATAGGCCTTGCTGATCGTAGCCGTGTATTCTTCTTCTTTGGTGTACGAATAAATCTTAGCCGTATACTGTTCCCCTTTGGTGAGCAGGGATTTTTTCTTGCGGGCAAAGACGATGGGCAGGTTGTTCAGGGCCAGGGAAGCGGCATAAGCCACAGCGATGCCCGAAGATTCGATAGTGACGATGCGGTCGATGTGTACGTCTTTGAAACGGCGGGCGAACTCCTGACCGACGTGATTGATGAGGGCCGTATCGATTTGCTGGTTCAAAAAGTTATCAATCTTTAAAATTCGGTTGTCGATGACCAGGCCATCCTGTAAAATTCGCTGTTTCAATTCTTCCATTACTTCCATGTCCTCCCTGTGATGAAAAATGGTAAACTTTGTCTACTATAATAGTACTAGTCTAATACGATTTTATAGGCAAGTCAATAAAATTCTAAGTTTACTTATGGTTTTAAAACAGGTATACTAAGGTTGTCTAATGATAAGTTATCTATCTTTGAGGGAGGTCATGACATGCAGTCTATCCGACGTTTGTATGTTGCCAAGAAAGGTGTTTTTGCTGATGAAGCAAAACGATTGCTCACTGATTTACAGGAAAACCTGTTGATTAAAGGGTTGACCGATATTCACATTTTCCATCGCTATGACGTATCCGGTCTCGATGATGCGGCTTTTGAAGCGGCTAAAAATATGATTTTCTCTGAACCGCCTGTCGATGCCGTATACGATGAATTACCGGCTGGCAAGGACGATACGGTCCTGGCCGTTGAATATCTGCCTGGCCAGTATGATCAGCGCGCCGATTCGGCTATGCAGTGCCTGCAGATGCTGACCATGAAGAACGACAGCCTCGTCCGCACGGCACAGGTCCTCGTCCTGTCGGGCAACTTATCCGCTGATGACGTCGCTGCAATCAAACATTATTGCATCAACCCCGTCGAAGCCCGCGAAGCTTCGCTGGATCCCGTTTCGACTCTGGAAATGCCTTGGGAAAAACCGGCTGACGTTCCCGTCATCGACGGTTTTGACGCCATGGACGACGCTGCTCTGAAAGAATTGTCGGCGCACATGGGCCTGGCTATGAGCTTCGACGATTTGAAATTCGTCCAGGCCTACTTCCGGGATGAAGAAAAACGAAATCCGACGGTTACAGAAATCCGCGTCATCGATACGTACTGGTCGGACCACTGCCGTCACACGACGTTCATGACCGAACTCACTGATGTTTCCTTTGAAGATGGCACCTTCACGGCGCCTATCCAGCGCGCTTATGAATCGTATAAGACGACCCGGGAAAAATTGAACCGCAAGAAACCGCAGACCCTCATGGATATGGCGACCATTGCCGTCAAAGAACTGAAAGCGGCCGGCAAGCTCGACAATCTCGACGAATCGGAAGAAATCAACGCCTGCACCATCATCATCCCTGTCGATGTCGATGGCGTCGAAGAAGAATGGCTCCTCCTCTTCAAAAATGAAACCCATAACCACCCGACGGAAATCGAACCGTTCGGTGGTGCGGCTACCTGCCTGGGCGGCTGTATCCGCGATCCCTTGAGCGGCCGTTCCTATGTCTATCAGGCTATGCGCGTCACCGGTGCCGGCGACCCGCGCCAGTCGGTCAAAGATACGCTCGTCGGCAAACTGCCTCAGCGCAAACTGACGACAGGCGCTGCCAAGGGCTACAGCTCCTATGGCAACCAGATCGGCCTGGCTACGGGCGAAGTCAAGGAATATTACAACCCCGGCTTCATCGCCAAACGTATGGAAATCGGCGCTGTCCTCGGCGCTGCACCGCGCAATAATGTCGTCCGTGAAGAACCGCTTCCTGGCGATATCATCATCCTCCTCGGCGGCAAGACCGGCCGCGACGGCTGCGGCGGTGCTACGGGTTCGTCCAAGAAGCACACCGTCGAATCCCTGGAAACCTGCGGCGCCGAAGTCCAGAAGGGCAATGCCCTGACGGAACGCAAGATCCAGCGCCTCTTCCGCCGCCATGAAGTTACGGTCCTCATCAAACGCTGCAACGACTTCGGTGCCGGCGGTGTCTCCGTCGCTATCGGTGAATTGACGGACGGCCTGGACATCAATCTCGACAAAGTCCCGAAGAAGTACGAAGGCCTGGACGGTACGGAACTGGCTATTTCCGAATCGCAGGAACGTATGGCCGTCGTCGTCGCTCCGGAACACGTCGATGAATTTATGAAATACGCAGCTGAAGAAAACCTGGAAGCGACGATCGTCGCCGTCGCTACCGATACGAAACGCCTGGTCATGCATTGGCGCGACCAGAACGTCGTCAATATTACCCGCGCTTTCCTCGATACCAACGGCGTCACCCAGCATCGCAAAGCCGTCGTCGTCGCTCCGGAAGATAAAGATTTCTTCAAAGCGCCGGAAGTCAAAGACGTCGCCAAGACCTGGCTCGATACGATGGGTACCTTGAATATCGCCTCGGAACAGGGCCTGGCTGAACGCTTCGACAGCACCATCGGTGCCCGCACGGTCCTCATGCCCTTTGGCGGCAAGTACCAGAAGACACCTGTCGAAGGCATGGTTGCCAAGATTCCCGTGGAACACGGCAACACGACGACAGCCAGCATCTTTACGCACGGCTATGATCCGGACCTGGCTATTTGGAGCCCCTTCCACGGTGCCCTCTATGCCGTCATCCAGTCCATTGCCAAACTCGTTGCCCTCGGCGGCGACCGCAAGAAAGTCTACCTGACCATGCAGGAATTTTTCCAGAGCCTGGGCACGAATGAAAAAGCCTGGGGCCAGCCGGTCAGCGCCCTCCTCGGTGCTTTCACGGCCCAGCAGGTCATGGAAGTCGCTGCTATCGGCGGGAAAGACAGCATGAGCGGTACCTTTGAAAACCTCACCGTTCCGCCGACGCTCGTTTCTTTCGCCATTGCACCGGAACATACGGAAAATATCATCTCGCCGGAATTTAAAGCTGCCGATGACGCAGTCCTCCTCTTCGACCTGCCTCGTGACGGCGAAGAAATGCCGGACTTCGATACCTTCAAAGCCCATTGCGATTTCCTCCATCAGGCTGTCCTCGATGGCAAAGTCAAAGCGATGCATGCTGTCGGTCAGGGCGGTATCGCAGCGGCTGTGGCTCAGATGGCCTTCGGCAATGGCATCGGCTTCGCTGTCGACAAGGCCTTTGCTGCACAGGAACTGTTCAATCTCCGCTATGGTTCGATCCTCGTCGAAACCGACGCCGCTACGGCTGCTGCATGGGCTGGACGGGATCACGTCTCCCTCGTCGGCAAGACGACGGCTGCTGCCGATGTGACTGTCGACGGCGTGACGATTTCCCTGAAAGACCTCCAGAACGCTTGGGAAAAACCGCTCAGCCACGTCTTCCCCATCAAGAGCGAAAGCGGCACAGGCGATGCCGAACTGCCCTTATTCACGACGTATGGTCCGCGCCGCAGCGAAGCTTTCGGTACTCCGCGGGTCTTCATCCCCGTCTGCCCGGGTACGAACTGCGAATACGATTCGGCTGCTGCCTTTGAACGGGCCGGCGCTACGACGGATGTCATGGTACTGCGCAACAACACGCCGCAGGATCTGGCAGAATCCATCGATGAAATGGCCAAACGCATTGCCAAGGCACAGATCATCATGTTCCCCGGCGGTTTCAGTGCCGGTGACGAACCGGAAGGCTCGGGCAAGTTCATTGCCACCTTGTTCCGCAACCCCGTCCTGTCGGAAGCTCTGGAAACGCTGCTCTATCAGCGCGATGGCCTGGCTCTCGGCATCTGCAACGGCTTCCAGGCTCTGATTAAACTGGGCCTCCTGCCGTATGGCCATGTACAGCCTTTGAAGGCTGACAGCCCGACTTTGACGTACAACACCATTGGCCGCCATCTGTCGCGCATGGTCGAAACGAAAGTCGTCTCCGTCATGAGCCCGTGGTTCAGCGGCTGCAAGGCCGGTGACGTCCATACCGTGGCTATCTCCCACGGCGAAGGTCGTTTCGTGGCTACGCCGGAACAGATCCGTGAATTGGCTGCCAAAGGCCAGATTGCGACACAGTACGTCGACCTCTCTGGCAAAGCTACCTATGATAGCGAATACAACCCGAACCAGTCCGTCCTGGCTGTCGAAGGCATTACCAGTCCCGATGGGCGCGTCCTCGGTAAGATGGCACACACAGAACGCTTCAGCGCTGAAGACGTCTTCCAGAACATTGCTGGCAACAAACTCCAGCCGATCTTCAAATCGGGCGTCGAATATTTTAAGTAAAAGCCGTTTGCCGTGGGTCGTTCATCGTTTGCCGTTGAATGCGTGAATTTTTCGGCAAACGCCAAACGCCAAACGAACCACAAAAGTGATGCTGCGGAAGCAGCATCACTTTTTTCTTGCTTTTCTCCGCCACTTATGATATACTTAACAAGCTTGAACTGTGTCAAGCTCCTAACCCTTCTGCGGGAAGGGTCATATGTCCAAAAGAGGAGGTGATTTCGTGAACAAGTACGAAGTCATGTTTATTGCAAAACCGCTCGAAGAAGCTGAAGTAGATCCGATCGTTGAATTGGTATCCAACCTTCTCACCAAGAACGGCTGCACTATCGAAAAAGTAGATCGCTGGGGTAAACGTCATCTCGCATACCCTGTTAAAAAACAGGCTGATGGCTACTACGTTTTGATCAACTTTGAAGGCGAACCTGACGTCATCAAAGAAATCGACCGTGTCATCAAGATCCACGATACTATTCTGAAACACTTGATCGTCAAGATCGACGAATAACCGGAGGCGCAAAGGTATGAATTCAGTCCAATTATTAGGGAATTTGGCTCGTGACCCGGAAATCCGTTTTACGAAGACCGGACGGGCAGTCGCTATGTTTACCGTCGCCTGCACGCGGTCGTATATTCCGGCCGGCAGTTCAGAACCGCGGGAGTTAACTGATTTTATTCCTTGTGTTGCTTGGGGTAATTTGGCGGAAAACTGTGGCAATAACTTGTCCAAAGGCAGCCGTGTATTCGTCCAGGGCCGTATCTCCGTTCGTTCTTATGAAACGCAGGATGGCCAGAAACGCTACCGCACGGAAGTTGTATGCGACTTCGTTGCCCAGACAATGGGATCAGAACACCAGCAGGCTGCTCCGGCACCGCGTGCTAGTGCGCCGCAGCCGAAACCGGCTGCACCGGGAACCGGCTTTGACAGCATGGGTTCCAGCACAGACGAAGAAATCCCATTCTAAAAGGTCAGACACACCCCTTCTAATTCTTGAAGGAGGAAACTATACATGAGAAGAGATCGCTCGAGAAAACCGAGAAGAAAAGTATGCAGCTTCTGCGTAGATCATGCTGAACAGATCGATTACAAAGACGTTGCAAAACTTCGCCGTTTCACAACAGAACGCGGTAAAATCTTGCCGCGCCGCATTTCCGGCGTTTGCGCTAAACATCAGCGTAAACTGACTGTTGCCATCAAACGCGCACGTGCTATCGCACTCTTGCCGTATACGGCTGAATAATAAAAAAGGGCTTGTCGCATGACGACAAGCCCTTTTTAAGTTTTAAGTTGAAAGTTTGATGTGGAGGGGACAAAATTTAAAAGCCATCGCCTCAAACGTCATACATCAAACCTCAAACATTTAAGAAAAAGGGACCTCGCATTATGGTATAAACCTTCGTGTGACGTCCCTTTTTTTGTAGGGGCGCCACGTGGGGCGCCCGCACCGGAATATGTACGATTTCCCTGTCAGGGTGCTAGGCGAATCATACAAAGGCCCAACGGGCCGCCCTTTGGGACGGCCCCTACGAACAGCTGTCAGCTGACTGCTGACCACGAGCCACGAACCACGAACCACTAATCACGAGCCACTAACCACTAACTACTAACCACGAACCACTAACTCCCCATCTACATAGCGGGCGATGATGTTGCGGTCGTCGCCGTCGTAGATGAATTGCTGGAGCTTTTCGAAGGGCGTCCGTTCCAGGCCTTCCATGTCGTCCATGTGGATGACCAAGGCGTCAAAGGCATAGCCCGTTTCAAAGCTGCCTGTCCGGCCGTAGAAGCGGCCCGGTCCTTTGGTGGCCAAGTACAGGCCTTCACCGATGGTGAGGGCTTTTTCTGTATCGTGCTGCAGGGCATGGAGCTTCGATATTTCGATGGTCAGGGCAATCTGTTTGTTCATGGCCGGTGTATGGCCGGCGGCGACGTCGCTGGCAATGGTGCAGGTCAAGCCTTGTTCCAGGTTGCGCCGCAAAGGCATGATGCCGCTGGTCAGGTTAGCATTGGACTGAGCGCAATGGGCCAAGTAAACGCCTTTATTGCCAAGTAAACTTTTTTCTTTGTCAGACAGATAGATGGCATGGGCCATGATCGTCTTATCTTGCCGCAAGAGGCCGAAAGCGTCGTAAACGTCAGTATACGACGGCAGGTCCGGATGGAGTTCTTTGACCCAGGCGACTTCATTCCGATTTTCCGACAGATGGGACTGGACGGGCAAGTCGTACTTTTCACAGAGACGCCCAAGGCCGGTCATCAGTTTTTCCGTTGTCGACGGGACGAAGCGCGGCGTGGCGATGAAGCGGACGCGGTGCAGTTCCTCCTGGCAGCGGACGGTCAATTCTTCCGTGTCGGCCAGGGACTGGTCTGTATCTTCTAAAAGATAATCCGGTGCATTGCGGTCCATGTTTACTTTGCCGATATAGGCCTTGAAGCCCATGGTTTCTGCCAGTTCCATGAGCTGCCATGTCGCCTCTTTATGGATGGTCGCAAAGGCAGAGAAACACAAGGTCCCTTCGGCTTTGAGCCGTTCCAGGAACGCTGTGTAAACGCGGCGGGCAAAGACAGGGTCGGCAAATTTCCCTTCAGCCGGGAAGGTGTAGTGCTCCAGCCAGGGCAGGAGTTCTTCATCGAAGCCGAGGCCGCGGTTGATATACTGCGGGGCATGGATGTGCAAGTCGACAAAGGCCGGGATGATGATGTCCTGGCCGTAGTCAATGACTTTTTCCGCCCCCGCCGATTCGGGCAGGGACGTCGTGAAGCCCGTTACGATGCCGTTTTCGATATGGGCATATTGATTTTCGCGGATCGTCAATTCCGTCCGCGACGGCGTATAGAGAAAATTTCCTTTAAGGAACATGTAAACGTCACCTTCTTTTTATGTTTACGCAGGTACGTAAACGGATAGGAATGAGGGCAGTACTTTGATTTCCAAGGGGAAGTCCGGTCCTTCGTCACCATCCATATTGGTGGAAAGATGGCTGTTATCCAACAGTTCGATGCGGACCTGGTCCATGGTCTTTAAGGTCATCAATTCAGACGTCAGGGGCTGGCCGGCTAAAAATTCCGGGATGACCTTGATGAGGTCCAGGTAGTTGAAATCCTTGAAGATGCCCAGCCATATCTTTCCATCGTCGACGCGGGCCTGCGGGGCCAGGTTGCGGAAACTGCCGACGGAACTGGTCAGCATGGCGACGATGAGGGGGGAGCGGTGGACCGTCGATCCTTGGGCCGTCGTAATCTTGAATAACGATGTCTGGTGGGCCTGCATGGCCTTGATGCCGGTCAGGAAATAAGCCAGCGGACCGAGACGTGTCTTCTGTTCAATCGATACGTGGCCGACGGCATCGGGCATGATACCGGCAGCAATGGTGTTTACGAAGTAGCGGTCATTGGCCTTGGCAATGTCGACTTTGACGGTCTTGCAATGCTGTAGCATGGCGATGGCTGCTTCTGGATGAAGGGGGATGTTCAAGGCCCGGGCCAGGTCGTTGATTGTACCCAAGGGGATGAAGCCGAAATGGATCGTGCTGTGGTCCTGGGCCTGAGCCAGGCCGTTGATTGTTTCATTCAGCGTCCCGTCACCGCCCATGGAAAATACCGAGTCAAAACCAGTCAGGGCGGCTTCTTTGGCCCATTCCGTCGCATCGCCGGCTTTCTGCGTTTCCCGCAATTCGACTTCATCGAACATCGTTTCCAGCTGTCGCCTTAAATTATCCTTGTGATATTTCGCCCGTTCACGCCCTGCTGTAGGGTTGACGATTAACATACACCGTTTCAACTTGCTCTACTCCTTACTTGTAAATTAGTCCTTGAAATGACTGATTATTACTATTATAGCGGTAAAAAAGTCGTTCGTGAAGGTGTAAACAAGGATTTCTCTGATTTTCGTCGAACTCTTTCTATAAAGGTTTCCTTGGCATTTTTAGAAAAGGGGAGGATGAAATGAATTTTGATGCATCTGTGTATCCTTATGAATCTCATCGGGAAGTCGTCTATGGCCGCAGGGGCATGGTCTGTACATCTCAGACCTTAGCTTCCCAGGCCGGACTGGATATGCTGAAAAAGGGCGGCAATGCTATCGACGCCGCCGTGGCCACGGCCATTTGTCTGACTGTCCTGGAACCGACCAGCAATGGCCTGGGCAGCGATGCCTTTGCCCTGATATGGACGCAGGGCAGGCTGCATGGCATCAACGGCAGCGGCTGGTCGCCAGCCGGACTGACGCGGGACGAATTGTTGAAACGAGGATATGACCAGGTTCCGCTCCGGGGCTGGGAACCGGTCATGGTCCCTGGCGCACCGGCGACGTGGGCCGAAGTCCATCGCCGTTTTGGCCGCCTGCCCTTTGAAGACCTCTTTGAACCGGCCATTGCCTATGCCCGCGACGGCTATGCCGTCATGCCGAACCTGGCGGCCATGCTGGCTGATGGCGCGAAGGCTTTTGTGCCCTATAAGGGGAAGAAGCTTTTTCAGGAATTGTTCGATACCTTTTTCCCGCACGGCAGTGCGCCCAAAGCCGGCGATATCCTCAAGCTGCCCGACTTAGCGAAGTCCCTGGAACTTTTGCGGGACAGTCACTGCCAGGCCCTGTATGACGGAGAATTGGCTGATGCCATTGATGCCTGGTCGAGGGAGACGGGCGGCTTGATCCGCAAAGATGATCTAGCCGTCTACCGGCCGCAGTGGGTCGACCCGATTCATACGAGTTACCGCGGCTATGATGTCTGGGAAATGCCGCCCAACGGCCATGGCCTGGTCGTCCTCATGGCCCTGGATATTGCCAGCGGGTTTACCTTTAGTAAACGCGATGAGGCTGAAGCGCTCCACCGGCAGATTGAAGCCATGAAGCTGGCTTTTTGCGATGGCAAGCAGTATATCGCCGACCCGTGCTTCATGAAGACGTCTGTCGATGAGTGGCTGTCCCCTGAATATGCCGACCGGCGGCGGGCCCTCATTGCCGATGAGGCCTTGTTGCCGGAGCCCATCGATGTAAACTGTGGCGGTACCGTTTACTTGTGCAGCGCCGATGGCGAAGGCAATATGGTTTCTTTCATCCAGAGCAACTACAATGGTTTCGGGTCGGGTATCGTCGTGCCGGGGTATGGCATTTCCCTCAGCGACCGGGGACACAACTTCTCCATGAATCTGGCCAGTGATAACTGCGTCGGGCCGCGAAAGAAATCGTACCATACCATCATTCCCGGCTTCCTGACGAAAGACGGCAGCCCTGTAGGGCCCTTTGGCGTCATGGGGGCTTTCATGCAGCCCCAGGGGCAGTTCCAGGTCCTCTTGAATACGATTGACTATCACCTCAATCCCCAGGCCGCCCTGGATGCGCCGCGCTGGCAGTGGGTCGGCGGCAAGACGATTGAAATGGAACGGGCCTTCCCAACCGCTGTCGTTGAAGAATTGCGCCGCCGCGGTCACGACGTCGTCGTCAAGGATGACATCCAGACCTACGGCCGGGGGCAGATCATCTGGCGTGATGAACAGGGGACGCTCATCGGCGGGACCGAACCCCGGGCCGATGGCGGCGTCGCCGCCTGGTAAACTTCGTTTACTTTTCTTCTCCCGTAAAATGTGATAGGATGGAGAAAACTAAAGGAGGATTATCCCGATGAAACCGAAACTTTCTATTTTAGACCCCAATCCGACGCCGCTTCAGTACCTGTCCGGCTTGTCGCAGGAATTATTCCGTGAAATCTACATCAAGCGCGATGACCTGACGCCTTTCGGCGGCGGTGGCAATAAACTGCGTAAATTAGAGTATTTGATGATCGAAGCCCTCAATTCTCAGGCGACGACCATTGTCACCGTCGGCGGACCGCAGACCAATCATGGCCGCCTGACCGCTGCCGTTGCCGCTAAATTCGGCTTGAAATGCATCATCGTCGCCGTTGGCGATACGGACGGCGAATTGAGCGGCAATCTGCTCCTCGACGGCATCTTCGGCGCCCGCGTCGTCCTCAAGCATGATGATGGCCGCGACCAGGACGTCCAGCTCGAAGAAACAGTCAAAAAAGTCATGGCTGCCGAATTGAAGAAGGGGGAACAAGTTTACTTCATTCCCATGGGCGGCAGCGATACGACGGGCATGCTGGGCTATATGGACTGTGCCCGCGAACTCGATGCCCAGGCCAAGGAACAGCAGATCGACGGAGCGACGGTCTATGTCGCCGTCGGCAGCATGGGCACATATCTCGGCTTATACTGCGGCCTGAAAGCCATTCAGTCGAACTTGAAGCTGGTAGGGATTGCCGTCATGCCCTTCGATATGGAAAAACTGAAGGCGTACTTCCAGCAGGCTAAAGAAGAATACGGCTTTGATTTTGACGGCGACTTCCACGTCGAAACGGGCTATATCGGCAAGGGCTACAATGAACCGGAACCGCGGGTCCGCGAAGCCATTTACACCATGGCCCGCCACGAAGGCATCCTCCTCGACCCGTGCTACACGGGCAAGATGTTTGCCGGCGTCCTGTCGATGATCAAAGAAAAGAAAATCAAACTGGGCCGCCAGGTCATCCTCCTGCACACCGGCGGTATGCCCGGCCTGTACACCAAAGCTCACCGCATCAAATTTGAAAACGAACTCAAAGACCAGATCGAGATTGTGAAGTAAGGGGTTAGCAGTCAGCAGTTAGTGAAATAAAAAAACGTGTCCCAAGGGACACGTTTTTTTCGTAGGGGACGCCCAAAGGGCGTCCCGCTTGATTCCTTAGTTAAAAGAACACTTGTGTCAATATGACATACGACAAGGCGCCCATGACGGCCGTGCAGGGAATGGTCATGACCCAGGCCGTGACCATTTGCCGGGCGACGCTCCAATGGACGGCTTTGACGCGCTGCGCCGAGCCGACACCCATGATGGAGCCGGAAACGACGTGTGTCGTCGAGACGGGCAGGTGCAGCAGCGTAGCCGAGAAGATGACGACAGCCGAGTTGAGGTCGGCTGCGAAGCCGTGGACGGGGTGCATCTTGAATATTTTGCCTCCGACGGTACGGATGATTTTCCAGCCGCCGACGCTGGTCCCCAAGGCCATGGACAGGGCACAGAGGAATTTGACCAGGTCCGGTACTTCCAGGCTGTTAATGAAACCGCCCGATACCAATGCCAGGGTGATGATACCCATGGATTTCTGGGCGTCATTGGAGCCGTGGGAAAAGGCCATGAGGGCTGCCGATACGACTTGCAGCCTGTTGGCAGCCAGGTTGACTTTGGCCGGCTTGAAGGAATGACAGACGGCAAAGATGATCTTCATGATGATGAAGCCCGTAATGATGGCCGAGACGGGTGAGATGATGAGGGATAAAACGATTTTCAAGATTCCCCAGCCGTTGAGGGCGGCCACCCCGGCAGATACGATGATGGCACCAATCATGCCGCCAATCAGAGCATGCGATGAACTGGAAGGCATGCCGACCCACCAGGTCAGGAGGTTCCAGATGATAGCCCCGACGAGGCCGGCGATGATGATCATTTCATTGACTAAGGTCGGCGAGATGACGATGTCGCCGCCAATCGTTTTGGCGACGCCTGTCGAAATCATGGCGCCGAGGAAATTGAGGATAGCCGTGCCGACGATGGCGACACCAGGACGGATGGCCCGCGTCGATACGCAGGTGGCGATGGCATTGGCCGTGTCGTGGAAGCCATTGATGAAGTCGAAGACCAGGGCCAGGATGACGACCATGACGATGAGTGACGTATCAAGCATATTTCATGGTCACCTCTTTGATGGTATTTCCCAGGGTTTCGACGTGATCCGCCGCTTCTTCCAAGGTCCCCAGGATGTCTTTCCAGCGGATGACATTGAGCAGGTCCGCCTCATCTCCGCTGAACAGCCGGGAAATTTCCTGACGGTAAATATGGTCTACTTCTGATTCCATCCGGTTCAGTCGTTCGGCATGGCGCATGAGCCGGGCTTCGTTATGGTCGATGTCCTTTAAAAGGGAGAAAATGTTCTTCAGTTCTTCTCCCATAGCGACGATTTGTGCCGTCATGGCTACGGCTGCCTTCGGGGCTTCCGTGACGTGATACATGCTGGTGCGCATGAGGGCACCCTGCAGGGAGTCGATGCAGTCTTCGAGCTGGCACGTCAGCTTATAGAAATCTTCCCGGTCGATGGGCGTGATGAAGACCCGGGACAATTTGAAGATGACCTCCTGGTTGGTCTTGGCTGATGTATGTTCCAGCTTGACGATTTCTTTGAGATGCAGTGAAATGGTCGAAACGTCCTCCATGACTTCATGGGCGATAATGGCACCGCGGTGGAAGTTTTCGGCATTGGTCATGAGATAATCGAAAAATTCTTCATGTTTGTTGCTGATACTGAACATTTTATTTCCTCCTCTATGTACTTAAATCAGTATATGGGAGCCATATCAGTGTTTTGAAAAGAATATGTAAGGATTGAGTAAAATTTAACTACATATTTTATTTTCTTTGAGGCAATGGTATAATAAAAATGATATTGCTATTTTTACAGGTATGTATATTGTTAAAGAAAAATCGCTTGCCATGATGCAGGCTTTTTTTGAACATGAGGTGACTTTTACGAAATGAATGAAAACCTGACTAAACGGATTCATCCCGTTGACGAAATGCTGCCGGCTGGCCGGCTCTTTGCCTACGGTCTGCAGCACGTCCTGGCTATGTACGCCGGGGCTGTAGCCGTACCGATCATCATTGCCCAGGCCTTGCACTTGTCGCCGGCTGAACTGGTCCATCTGATTAATGCCGACTTATTTTCCTGCGGCATTGCCACGCTGATACAGACTTTAGGGTTCTGGAAAATCGGTGCCCGGATCCCGATGATTCAAGGTGTTACTTTCGCTTCCGTTACGCCGATGATCCTCATCGGGGCAGAGCACGGGATTACGGCTATTTACGGAGCGATTCTCGTTGCCGGGCTGTTTACGTTCTTCATTGCGCCTTTCTTCAGCCGGTTCATCCGCTTTTTCCCGCCTGTTGTCACAGGGACGATCATCACCATCATTGGTATCACCCTCTTGCCAGTAGCCGTCAATTGGATGGGCGGAGGCAATCCCAAGGCTCAAGATTTTGCATCACCGATGAACTTGTTCCTGGCCTTCATCACCTTGGTCATCATCATCGCTATTTACCGTTGCGGCAAAGGGTTCTTGAGCAATGTTTCTGTTCTGCTTGGACTCATCGGTGGGACGATTATTGCCATGATTTTAGGGCAGACGAATTTCTCAGAAGTCGGCAATGCGGCTTGGATTGGGTTGGTCACGCCTTTTTCCTTCGGCTTTCCGACTTTTGACATCGGATCGATCTTGTCGATGATTGTCGTCATGATCGTTACTATGGTAGAAACGACAGGGGACTGTATCGCCATCGGTTCCATTGTCGGCCGTCCGATTGGCCGCAGCCGCTTGGCACGCTGCCTCCGGGCTGATGGGTTATCGACCTTTATCGGTGGGATTCTCAACAGTTTCCCCTATACCGCCTTTGCGCAGAATGTCGGCCTTATCGCTGTTACCCGCGTCAAGAGCCGCTTCGTCGTCGCTGCATCGGGTATCATCCTCATCGCCCTAGGCTTGTTCCCGAAGATGGCAGCCGTCGTCGCCTCTATCCCAAATTCTGTTTTAGGCGGTGCGGGTGTCGCCATGTTCGGCATGGTCATTGCCAGCGGTATCCGGGCTTTGAGTAAAGTCAAATTCGACGGGACGTATAATTTGATGATTGTCGCCGTCAGTATCGGCGTCAGCATGATCACCTTGACGGCGCCGAACTTTTTCCACAGCTTCCCATCGTGGGCTAATATCGTCTTGCACAGCGGCATTACCTTGGGCAGTATTACGGCTGTCGTCCTCAATTTGATCTTGAATGGCAGTGCTCAGAAAGATGATGTAAACGAAGATTAAACAAATGTAAATTAAAAATAAAGGCGCATGAGCGCCATGAAAGTGGGGAGATTTTTTTGCTAAAACGAATGATGGCGCTGACCTGTGTCCTGGCCTTGACGGCCGGGGCTGCTTGGGCAGATACGCCAGAATTGAAGACTGGGCCGGCTCCTTTTTCGGTCAAAGTGGAAATCAAGCCGACAGCAGCGCCGCCAGAGGAAACGAAACCCGTTCAACCGGCAGCCGCAGCGAAAAAGGAAACGCCGGCTCAACCGGTGGAGGCGCAGGAAAATGCATCAGAAAAGAAAATTGGCATCAACCTGGCCAGCCGTATCTTGACGCTCTATGAAGGCGATACGAAGGTCAAGATGTATCACGTCGGTGTCGGTAAGACGTCGACGCCGACGCCGACCGGTTACTATGCCGTCCAGTACAAGGAAGTCAATCCGACCTGGGTCGATCCGGATGATACGAGCGTCCAGATCGGGCCCGGCCCGAGTAACCCCATCGGTTACCGCTGGATCGGCTTTTCTGGCAACTACGGGATCCATGGGACGAATCACCCTGAATCGATTGGTGGCTACGTATCCAATGGCTGTGTACGCATGAACGAAGCCGATGTAGAAGACCTGTATCAGTATGTGTCCGTCGGGACGCCGGTCACGGTCTACTATGACCGGTTAGTCATCGATGTCGATCCGGACCATACTGTGTCGTATTATGTCTATCCCGATGGCTACGGCTGGCAGTCTCTGAGTGTAGCTCAGGTCAAGAAGGCTTTGGCCGGGTACGGAGTAGAAGATTTTGTGGAATTCCAAGATATTTCCGATAAAATAAACGCTTCCGACGGCAATGTAACCTACGTTGCCAAAGCCTACGACTTGGTCGTAAACGGAAATAAACTGGCGAAACGGGCGCTGGGCAAAAATGGACAGATTTATCTGCCTTCTGTCGCCGTTGCGACGGCCTTGAAACTGGACTTGCAATGGAACTCCCAGCAGGGCATCCTGACCAGTCCCTATGGCATCGCTCCGGGCTACGTCAAGAGCGACGTCGTTTACATGAACGCTGTCGATGCCTATTCCCTGTTCCATCTCAGAGGCGAACTGACGCCGGACTACGTCTATAACATGTATTCCGTAAAAGGCAATAATACACCGACCGTCGTCATCTCGCCGGGAAGCGGGAATGATTGACGTTTGATGTTTGATGCGATGGTTTTTTAGCCCGTCAGGTATATGCAAGATGCTCGTGCACCGATTGGCGTGAACGGGCGCCCCACGTGGGCGCCCCTACGACAAACGATGAACGACCTACGATTAACGTAAAAAGAGGCTGTCTTAATGCGACAGCCTCTTTTTACGTTGACAAAAAATGACATATGTCATATACTATAACCAAATTAATGACATATGTCGGAAAAAAGACGGGCTATGGAGACCCGTCAGGTTATTGCAGATTGGAGGAGAAATTGTTATGATGAGAATAGCAGTTACGTATGAAAATGGGAATGTGTTCCAGCACTTCGGTCATTCGTCGCAGTTCAAGATTTATGATGTCGAAGACGGGAATATCGTCAAGGCTGAAGTCGTCGATACGAACGGCCAGGGCCACGGCGCGTTAGTCGGATTCCTGCAGGCCCAGGAAGTCAATGCTGTCATTGCCGGCGGTATCGGCGGCGGAGCCAAACAGGGCCTGGCAGAAGCCTCTATCGACCTCTATGGCGGTGTCACGGGCAGTGCTGATGATGCCGTCAAAGAATTGCTCAACGGAACGCTGAAATTCAATCCTGACGTAGCTTGCAGCCACCACGACCACCAGCATGACCATGGTGAACACCACTGTGGTACACATGGCTGCGGGGGTCATCAGTAACCTTTGTCTATTCCCCGAAAGGAGACGATTCCCTTGAAGAATATCACTGCTTTTTATCTCAATGGCTGCCCCTATTGCAAGGGCGCTAAAGAAGCCTTGGCTGAACTGATTGAAGAAAATCCGGCATACCGCCAGGTAGCCGTCGACTGGTACGAAGAATCGGAACATCCCGAAGTCGTACAAGGCCATTCTTACTACTATGTCCCGTCCATGTTCATCGGTACGGAAAAGCTCTATGAAGCCCAGCCGGGCCAGTCTTATGACGCCATCAAGGCTCATGTCAAAGCAGCTCTGGATGCGGCTTTGAAGGCTTAATCATTTCCTAAGACGGCATGAACGGCATCTCGGCAACGGCGGACGGCTTCATCCATAGTAGGCTCGTCGATGGTGAGGGGCGGATTGAAGTAAATGACGTCGCCAATGGGGCGCAGGACCAGACCCAGGTCCATGGCTTTTCGGAAAATGTGCCAGCCAATCCGTTTTTCCGGATCAAAGGCGCGTTTACTCTTTTTATCTTCTACTAATTCAATCGCATTGATCAGGCCGATGTGGCGGATTTCGCCGACATGGCTATGGCTGCCGAGAGCAGCGTCTAACTTTTCATGAAGGTAGATGCTCTTTTCGGCAGCTTTTTTTAAGATGTCATCGCGCTTCATGATGTGCAAGACGGCCAGAGCGGCTCGGCAGGCCAGGGGATTGCCGGCATAGGTATGGCTGTGGACGAAGGCTTTATGCGTCTTGAAATCGTCGTAGAAGGCCTGGTAGATGGCCTCGGTCGTAATCGTCAGGGACATGGGCAGGTAGCCGCCGGTCAGGCCTTTTGATGTACAGAGGATGTCCGGGCTGACGCCGGCGTGTTCGATGGCGAACATCTTGCCTGTCCGGCCGAAACCGGCGGCAACTTCGTCGTCGATGAGGAGGACGCCGTAGTCATCGCAGAGCCGGCGCAGGCGGCGCAGGTATTCCGGCGGGTAGATACGCATGCCCGCCGCGCCTTGCAGAATCGGTTCGACGATGAGGGCGGCCGTTTCTTTGCCGTAAGCGGCGAAGGCCTTCTCGGCGCCGACGAAACATTCACAGTCGCACGTTTCCCGCGTCCTTCCATAGGGACAGCGGTAGCAGTCGAGGCCATCGAAATGGATATTGTTCATCATCATGGGCTTGTAGATGCGGGCGTAGAGGTCCATGCTGCCGACGGACAGGGCGCCGATGGTCTCGCCGTGATACGACTCGGACAGGCACATGAAGCGCTGCCGTTCGGGATGACCGGACTGGTATTGGTATTGGAAAGCCATCTTCAGAGCACATTCGACGGATGAAGAGCCATTGTCGGTGAAGTTGAAATGTTTCAATCCTTCCGGCAGCAGGGGCAGGAGTTCCTGACAGAGCTCGATGGCCGGGCGGTGGGAAAAGTTGGCGAAAATGACGTGTTCCAATTTGTCGAGCTGGTCTTTGATGGCGGCGTTGATTTCATCGTTGCAGTGGCCGAGGAGATTGCACCACCAGGAACTGATGATATCGATGTATTCTTTCCCGTCTATGTCATAGAGATAACAGCCTTTGCCGTGGTCGATGACGACTGGCGGGAAGACTTCGGCATCTTTCATCTGCTGGGCGGGATGCCAGATGTATTTTAAATCGGCTTCAAGTAAACTCATGTAAATCCCCTTTCCTTATTGGTACAATGAAATGAGCGAGGCTGCATCGGCATGGAGCAACGTGTCATCCTCGGCGACGACGGCTAAGACCGGCTTTTGGCTCAGCTTTTCGATCATGCGGATATTATCTTTTTCCATGGGACTGCCCGTATAATGGTTGACGATGAAACCTTGGACGGGCAGTCCTTTTTCTTTCATATAAAAGGCGGTCAATACGGCGCCGTTGATCGTCCCCAAACCGGCCGGACAGACGATGAGCGAGGGCAGATGGAGCCAGGAGATGACATCTTCTAATTGGAAGAAGGCCTGGTCGTCATCGCGGAGGGGACAGATGATGCCGCCGCTGCCTTCGACCGTGACATACGGGTAGGCCGCTGTGACGCGCTGCCAATCCCGGAGGATGACGTCTTTTTCGATAGGTTTATGTTCCCAGAGGGCTGCCAGATGAGGCGAGACGGCGTGGTCGTAGAGATAAGACAAGAGCAGGTCCGGCGCTTCACCGATTCCCGCCGTAGCGTTTACATAGCCGGCATCGCTGGCCGCGACCGTCGGGGCGCCGCTGATAGCTGCCTTGTAATAGCCAATGTCGTAGCCATGCTGGCGCAAGGTCTTGATGAGCAGGGCTGTGACATAGGTCTTGCCGATGTCTGTCCCCGTTCCGGTGATGAATAATCCTTTACTCATAGTAAACGAACTCCTTTCTAAGCGGCTATGGTCCGTTGGACACGACGGGCCAGGAAAGCGGCGACGATACACAAGAAGATGTCGCCAGGGATGGGCAGGACGAAGCAGTAGACGAAGAGCGTCCACAAACTGATCGGCGTGCCCAGGTACACGTTGTTGATCAAGGCCAAATAGACCATGCCGCAGGCGTAAACGATGACGAGGCCGGCGAAATCAGCGGCCAGCAACCGGCGAAGGGACGGGACCGGAACTTGGTGGGCAATATATCCCGTCAGGCCGGCGCCGCCGATGAAGCCGAGGAGATACCCGAAAGTCGGCTGGAAGATGTATGACGGGCCGCCGCCAGAGGTGAAGACCGGCAGGCCGATCAGGCCCAAGAAGACGTAGACCGCGACGGATGCGGCGCCGCGGCGGCTTCCCAGCAGCAGACCGGCTAGCGTCGTGAACAATAACTGCAGCGTGAAGGGACAGAAGGGAACGGGGATGCGGATGAAAGCCCCGATGGCGATGAGCGCTGTGAACAGGGCGAATAAGACGAGGTCCCGTGTATCCCAGCGATGAGATGAGAGGGCAGAAGAAACCATGAAATCACTCCTTTGAGAAAATGTAAACCTATATCTACCCATGAATTAGTTTACGATAATCTGGATTATACCCGACAATTTGCTTATTGTCAATTTTGATAAAAATAAATAAGTTGACAATAAGCAAATAAAAAAATCTCCCATTGACAAAGGAGATAGAAGTGATTAATCTATAAGTACAAAATATTTAGAAATTTATTTTGTACATAAAAGAAATGGAGGGATTGTTATGTCAAATGTTAATATTAACTGGTCGGCATTAGGCTTTGAATATCAGCCGATTGCAAAGCGTTATGTTGCCAATTATAAAGACGGTAAATGGGGCAAAGGAGAATTGACGGATGATCCGAATGTCGTCCTCAATGAATGTGCCGGCATTTTGCAGTACTGCCAGCAAGTCTTTGAAGGCCTGAAAGCATACAAGACTAAAGACGGCCGTACCGTTACCTTCCGTCCGGACCAGAACGCAAAACGCTTGATGGACTCGGCAAAACGGCTTGAAATGCCGCCGGTTCCTGAAGATATGTTCATGGAAGCTGTCGACGAAGTCGTCCGTGCCAACAAGGATTATATTCCTCCCTTTGAAAGCGGCGGTGCTCTCTATCTGCGCCCGTATATCTTTGGGACCAACCCGGTCATCGGCGTTAAACCGGCTGACGAATATCAGTTCCGCCTCTTCGGCACACCGGTTGGCTCTTACTTCAAAAACGGTGTAAAACCGATTACGATTTGCATTTCTGACTTCGACCGTGCAGCTCCGCGTGGTACAGGCCATATCAAAGCCGGCTTGAACTACGCCATGAGCATGTATCCTTACATTTTAGCTCATCAGAACGGTTTCGATGAAAACATGTTCCTCGACCCGGCTACGCGCACGTACGTAGAAGAAACGGGCGGCGCTAACTTCCTCTTTGTCAAGAAAGACGGTACCTTGGTTACGCCGAAATCGGACTCTATCCTGCCTTCCATTACCCGCCGTTCCCTCATCACCATTGCAACGGATATGTTGGGCATGAAAGTCGAACATCGTCCGGTTAAATTCTCGGAAGTCAGCGAATTTGCTGAAGCCGGCCTTTGCGGCACAGCTGCCGTCATCTGCCCGGTAGGCAAAGTCGTCGACCACGGCAAAGAAGTCTGCCTCCCCAGCGGTATGGATGAAATGGGTCCTGTCCTGACGAAACTCTACAAGACCTTGCGTGGCATCCAGATGGGCGAAATCGAAGGCCCCGAAGGCTGGATTCACGAAGTAAAATAATTTATATTTCGTAGGGGCTCACACGTGGCGCCCCTACAGAAAAAAGGCTTGTCGCACATGCGACAAGCCTTTTTTTATAACACTCCCAAGCCTTCCAGCAATATCTTCAGGCCAATCAGGATGAGGACGATGCCGCCGATACATTCGGCCTTATTTTTATAGCGCGTCCCGAAGAGACTGCCGACTTTGACGCCAGCTGCCGAGAATAAGAAGGTCGTTATCCCAATGAGCGTGACCGAGGGGAGCAGGTCGATGTCCATAAAGGCAAAGGTAACGCCGACGGCCAGGGCATCGATACTGGTGGCAATAGCCAGCATGAGCATGGTATAAGGCCGCATAGAGGCATCGCAGTGCTCTTGGTCTTCAAAGGATTCTTTGATCATGTTGAGGCCGATGGCGCCGAGCAGGATGAACGTGACCCAGTGGTCATAGGCGTCGATCATATCGGCAAAGAAACTGCCCAGACCGTAACCGATAGCCGGCATCAGGGCCTGGAAGATGCCGAACCACAGGCCGGCCAGGACCATATGGCGCCAGCTGATTTTACCGAGTGACAAGCCTTTGCAGATGGAAACGGCAAAAGCATCCATGGACAGGCCGACGGCCAATAATAGTAAATCGAGTGTATTCATCTTATTCTCCCCTCGCGATGTAAACAAATATACAATTTACTCATTATAAGAGATGCGGAAATTGATGTCAACAAAAAGATTGCCAAATCAAGGGATTGTGCTACAATACATTTTGTGACAAGAAAGGACGTGAAAATACATGAAGTATAAAAAGAGCCATCTCGTTGCGGCTCTCCTCAGTGCGTTTACTTTATTTTCCAGCCAGGCCCTGGCCATGTCAGTGGATAATCTGATGCAGATCGTCGCCAAGGACAGCGCCACGGGCAAGACGATTTCCTGGCAGTCGGACAGCAACCGTAATGACTACAGCGTAGAATACCGCCATAAGGACCAGGGAGATGTCCAGCTGGCTTATGTAACCGAAGGAAAACGGCCGCCCATTTACGACGCCGATAATCCCGCGCCCTATACGTACGGTGCGTATATGCAGAAATTGACGCCGGCGACGGAATATGAATACCGTATCGTCAATGCCGACGGCGCAACGGATTGGATTACGTTTTCGACGACCAAAGAAGATTTAAATCAATATAAAGTCCTTATTTTCGGTGATTCCCAGTCTACCGATTACAGCGTTTGGGGGCAGACGGCACAGATTGCCTGGCAGCAGAACGATGATGCGGCTTTCTTCATCAATATGGGGGACATTACCGACAACGGCCAGGCCTATTTCCAATGGCGTGACTGGTTTGAAAACGCCGATGTCCTGACCAGCCATATCCCCTTTGCGCCGGTCTTGGGGAATCACGAAGCCTACAGCATGGATTGGCAGTTTGCCGAGCCGTATACCTATAAAGGCCTCTTTGCCGTACCGTATGGCGGCCCGAAGGACCAGAACCGCCTGGCCTACTCCTTCGATTATGGCGACGTCCACTACGTATCTCTCAACACGGATTACGAAGAATTGAACGGCTGGCGGCCGACGATGATGGAAGATGAAGCGGCCTGGCTCGATAAGGACTTGGCAGCTGCCCAGAAAGCGGGTAAACGAGTGGTCGTCCTCATGCATCGTCCGCCCTGGGATAGTCCTTACGATGGGCAACTCGATGTAAACGGGAAATACTTCATGCCCCTCTTCGATAAATATAACGTCCCCTTAGTGTTCACAGCGCATGAACATTGCTATGAACGGACGGTTCCCATCAAAAACGACCAGGCTGCAACGGAAGGAACTGTCTATATTGCCACCGGCCGCTCCGGGACGGAATCGTGGGATGGCTCCGTAAAGAAGCCGACAGATGTCGTCTATTACAATCCGACGGATATGCCGATGTACCTGACGCTCCAGGTCGAACCGGATGAATTTCGTGTCAGTGCCCTGAAGAATGATGGCACGCTGATCGACACCGTATCGGTTCCGGCCAAGGCACCTGTCGTCAAAACTACGGAAGCGGTAAAAGATACAGGAGCCGTACAATCTGGCCAGAAGCAGAAAAAAGATAAAAAAGCGGTCAAGAAATCGAAGAAACAGAAGGTAAACAAAAATAAATAGATGAGCCTTCTTCGTTTACGATGGAGTTGTTTTCTCGAGCAAATCCGTGTATAATAGACAATTAAAAGAAGTAAACTCAAGAGGAGCGAATTAAAATGAAAAAAATAGCAAGAAATATGATACTTTGTGCGCTCATGACCATGAGCCTGTCCGCTGTCTGCTTAGCCGAAGATACGACGGCAACGACGACGGCTGCTGAACCGCAGGCTACGGCTACGGTTACGGCAACGACCCAGGCGGCACCGGACCAGAATGTCGTCGACTGGCTCGACCCGGCTGCCGGCGAATGGTACAGCACCAAGGGCAACCTGGTCATGACCATCGAAGGCAACACCATCAACGGCTGTGCCGTTACGGACCCCAAGGATTGCACCTATGACTATCCGCGGACCGGGACCTTTACCATTCATGAACAGACTGGCGACCGGACCATCAAGATGGATCTCATGGGCCATAAATCCCATCAGTACCTCATCGTCGACAATAAAATGCCTCTGCGCCGTTCCCTCAATGCCGACCGCTATGAATCTATCGGCGGCGTATACCTGGGCATGACCGAAGCCGACTTAACTGCCGCTTATGGCCAGCCGAGCAGCACTGCAGAAGACCAGGGGACGGACCGCTGGATCTATGACAGCCATCATATGGATGCCTACCTCCAGGGCGGTATCGTCATCGGCATCCGCATTTACGATGGCAGCGATTTGAAATTCGATAAATCCGGCCTGACTGCCGGCGATACGACTGGCGCCTATGCCAAAGCTTATGAATTAGAAACGACACCGGAAGTGCCGACAGAAGCCAACGCCATTTCCAAGGCCTATAAACTGCCGCAAGGGGAATACCTGCGCTTCGGCCAGAATTTCGTCCAGCTTTCCATCTAAGCCGGTATCCGGAACTGCACATAGGAATGGGGCCTCGCATGCGAGCTGTTTTCATGCGACAGCCCCCTTTTCGTTGCAATATCCTTTGAAATAATGTAAACTAAAGGAAATATATTTATACGAGTTGCTGTTATGCTGGATGGCATGGTTAAGCCTTTTTTTTGGTTAGAGAAATGGGCCAGGTAAATGCTGAAACAGATAGAGTAAATATAAGGAGAGAAAACACGTGATCACGACAAGAGACTTAATGGACCGTTATAATATCAAAACCCGCCAGGGCATTATCCAGTTCGTCAAGAAGCATCTGGATGAAATCAACCATGATGGCGAAGAACACGCTACCATGCAGAAGGGCGAATGGGCCTTCGACACCGAAGCCGTTCGCATCCTCGACCAGCTGCGCGGCCTCCACGACCAGGCGACGATTACCGAACTTGAAAGCGAAAAAGTATCCAATGCCCAGCAAGAATCGCACAACCTGCGTATTTTACTGCTCAAAGCCCAGCAGGACCTCAACACGGCCCAGCAGCAGGTCATCACGCTGCAGCAGAACCTCATTGCCAAACAGAACGAATTGTCCGAAGTCAAAGTCAAAGCCCTGGAAGCCCAGCAGAACAAAGACCAGGCCGACGCCCTGCAGAGCGAAGTCGACCGCTTGAAAAAAGAAGGCAGCCTCATCGAAGACGAACACAAACAACTCCAGGAAACATTGGCCACCGTCCAGGCCGAACGGGACAAACTGCGCCAGCAGCTGGCTGAAAAAGCCAACCATCATTGGTGGGAATTTTGGAAATAATCACATACTGAGAACAGGGACTATAGCATGGAATTTCTGAGAACATGCCATAGTCTTTTTTTTAGGCTCCCATGGTAGGGGAGCTGGCTGCCGAAGGCAGTCTGAGAGGTTCTTAAAAAGGAGTGATGCAGATGAACAGTAGCATTTTGATTCGGCAAGCCTGCGGAGATGATACAGGGGCTTTGGCTCGGATTTACGCCTATTACGTAAATCAGACGGCCATTACCTTCGAGTACACCGCGCCGGATGCTGTAGAAATGGAACGGCGGCGCCAAGAAATTTCGCAGCACTATCCCTATTTAGTGGCCGAATTAGACGGCCAGGTTGTCGGCTATGCCTATGCCCATGCCTTTTACGGTCGTGAAGCCTATGCCTGGTCGGTCGAATCGAGCATTTACGTTGATGTAAATGTCCGTAAACACGGCATTGGCCGTACACTCTATAAAGCCTTGGAAGAAGCGTTGAAATCTATGGGAATCCTAAACATCAATGCCTGCATTGCTATACCCCGCGATGAAGATGATCCTTATGTTACCTATGACAGCCTGAATTTCCATAAGCACCTGGGCTATATCCTGGCAGGTCATCTTCACCATAGTGGCTACAAATTCGACCGCTGGTACGATATTGTCTGGATGGAAAAAATGCTTGGCCCCCATACCATTCATCCGAAATTCCCAGCAAAAAAATGAGGCCCTTACGACGAGTCACTGCTTTTTCCTCGGACTCAGATGCGGCTGCCAAAACGGACAGCTGTAGTTGGGCAGACCGCTGTGATATTCAACCACAGCCAATTCTGGCATACTGCAGGCTTTTACAAGCTATCGTTGTCCATGATTCAAGAACTTGCTAAACAGAATAAATTGATTTAGGCGTAAATACAAAGAAAAAAGGCTTCCGATTTCTCGGAAGCCTTGATTTTATTGGAGCCACTAATAGGATTCGAACCTACGACCCTCTCATTACGAATGAGATGCTCTGCCAGCTGAGCTATAGTGGCAAGTACTCTTATATTATATTCACGAGCCCTATAGTTGTCAACACTTTTTTTAAACTTTTCTGATTTTTTTTGAAGAGACACTTATGGCGTGCGGAAACAGCCCTGCCGGGGAAGGAGAACCTGGCAGGGCTGTTTCCGTGATGATTGTGAAAGGGTTTCAGGTTGTAGTTGTGAGGTGGTTCTACTGGCCTGTTCATATTATATAATAACATTATAGGGATTTTCTCGAATTGGGGGACTAACTACGGATTTCTTGTTACTAACATCGATATACAGGGACGAATAGAAATTATTTCAAGTTTTTTGGGAAAATGTGTTGACAAGATGGAAGAGGTCTGGTAAGATATACAAGTCGTCGCGATGAGGCGATGACACGATGACCTTTGAAAACTGAACAATGAACTGAATGAACGCCAGAGTGCGAGGTTCTATTTCAATAGAACGTCAAACAATGAGTAATACCAATCAATAAACAAGAGCCAAACAGCTCTTCCATATATCATGGAGAGTTTGATCCTGGCTCAGGACGAACGCTGGCGGCGTGCTTAACACATGCAAGTCGAACGAGAAGAGATGAGAAGCTTGCTTCTTATTGATTCGAGTGGCAAACGGGTGAGTAACGCGTAAGCAACCTGCCCTTCAGATGGGGACAACAGCTGGAAACGGCTGCTAATACCGAATACGTTCTCTTTATCGCATGGCAGAGGGAAGAAAGGGAGGCTCTTCGGAGCTTTCGCTGAAGGAGGGGCTTGCGTCTGATTAGCTAGTTGGAGGGGTAACGGCCCACCAAGGCGACGATCAGTAGCCGGTCTGAGAGGATGAACGGCCACATTGGGACTGAGACACGGCCCAGACTCCTACGGGAGGCAGCAGTGGGGAATCTTCCGCAATGGACGAAAGTCTGACGGAGCAACGCCGCGTGAACGATGACGGCCTTCGGGTTGTAAAGTTCTGTTATACGGGACGAATGGTACGACGGTCAATACCCGTCGTAAGTGACGGTACCGTAAGAGAAAGCCACGGCTAACTACGTGCCAGCAGCCGCGGTAATACGTAGGTGGCAAGCGTTGTCCGGAATTATTGGGCGTAAAGGGCGCGCAGGCGGCGTCGTAAGTCGGTCTTAAAAGTGCGGGGCTTAACCCCGTGAGGGGACCGAAACTGCGATGCTAGAGTATCGGAGAGGAAAGCGGAATTCCTAGTGTAGCGGTGAAATGCGTAGATATTAGGAGGAACACCAGTGGCGAAAGCGGCTTTCTGGACGACAACTGACGCTGAGGCGCGAAAGCCAGGGGAGCAAACGGGATTAGATACCCCGGTAGTCCTGGCCGTAAACGATGGATACTAGGTGTAGGAGGTATCGACCCCTTCTGTGCCGGAGTTAACGCAATAAGTATCCCGCCTGGGGAGTACGGCCGCAAGGCTGAAACTCAAAGGAATTGACGGGGGCCCGCACAAGCGGTGGAGTATGTGGTTTAATTCGACGCAACGCGAAGAACCTTACCAAGCCTTGACATTGATTGCTATGGGTAGAGATATCCAGTTCCTCTTCGGAGGACAAGAAAACAGGTGGTGCACGGCTGTCGTCAGCTCGTGTCGTGAGATGTTGGGTTAAGTCCCGCAACGAGCGCAACCCCTATCTTCTGTTACCAGCGGTTCGGCCGGGGACTCAGGAGAGACTGCCGCAGACAATGCGGAGGAAGGCGGGGATGACGTCAAGTCATCATGCCCCTTATGGCTTGGGCTACACACGTACTACAATGGCTCTTAATAGAGGGAAGCGAAGGAGCGATCCGGAGCAAACCCCAAAAACAGAGTCCCAGTTCGGATTGCAGGCTGCAACTCGCCTGCATGAAGCAGGAATCGCTAGTAATCGCAGGTCAGCATACTGCGGTGAATACGTTCCCGGGCCTTGTACACACCGCCCGTCACACCACGAAAGTCATTCACACCCGAAGCCGGTGAGGTAACCTTTTGGGCCAGCCGTCGAAGGTGGGGGCGATGATTGGGGTGAAGTCGTAACAAGGTAGCCGTATCGGAAGGTGCGGCTGGATCACCTCCTTTCTAGGGAAAACCTAAGAAGTCGGCACTTTGGCAATTCATTCATTGTTCAGTTTTGAGAGGCCATCCTCTCAAGAGATAGAGAAGCTGGGGGTGTAGCTCAGCTGGGAGAGCACCTGCCTTGCAAGCAGGGGGT
This sequence comes from Megasphaera elsdenii DSM 20460, assembly GCF_003010495.1. Taxonomy (NCBI): domain Bacteria; kingdom Bacillati; phylum Bacillota; class Negativicutes; order Veillonellales; family Veillonellaceae; genus Megasphaera; species Megasphaera elsdenii. The sequence continues at coordinate 950,863 of NZ_CP027570.1, forward strand.
CAGGAGTTCGATTCTCCTCATCTCCACCAAACTTTTTTATCATCGTACCTTGACAACTGCATAAAAATGTTAGAAATACCTCTTTTTAAAAAGAGATCTTAACGAACCTTGAATTCTTGTTTATAGAAATTAGTCAAGTAAGTAAGGGCGTACGGCGGATGCCTTGGCCATATCAGCCGAAGAAGGACGCGATAAGCTGCGATAAGCTGCGGTGAGGTGCAAGTAACCTTTGACCCGCAGGTCTCCGAATGGGGAAACCCGGCAGCAGTAGTGCTGTCATCCTCTATGAGGAAGGGCACCCGGTGAACTGAAACATCTAAGTAGCCGGAGGAAAAGGAATCAACAGAGATACCCCTAGTAGCGGCGAGCGAACGGGGCAGAGCCCAAACCGGAATGGGAAACCAATCCGGGGTTGTGGACTGCTATCAAATGCATGAGTGAAGCAGAATGAGCTGGGAAGCTCAGCCAGAGAGAGTGAGAGCCTCGTAGGCGTAAGCAAATGCATGGAGCAGGATCCAGAGTACCACGGGACACGAGAAACCCTGTGGGAAGCTGGGGGGACCACCCTCCAAGGCGAAACACTGATATGGACCGATAGCGCATAGTACCGTGAGGGAAAGGTGAAAAGAACCCCGGGAGGGGAATGAAAGAGAACCTGAAACCGTATGTCTACAAGCAGTCGAAGACCTTTATATGGTCGACGGCGTGCCTATTGAAGAATGAACCGGCGAGTTACTTCAGCTAGCGAGGTTAAGCGGAAAACGTGGAGCCGAAGCGAAAGCGAGTCTGAACAGGGCGTATAGTTAGTTGGAGTAGACCCGAAACCACAGTGATCTACCCATGTCCAGGTTGAAGCACAGGTAAAAATGTGTGGAGGACCGAACCAGTGAGCGTTGAAAAGCTTTTGGATGAGATGTGGGTAGGGGTGAAATGCCAATCGAACGTGGAGATAGCTGGTTCTCCCCGAAATAGCTTTAGGGCTAGCCTCATGGCGAGAGTACAGGCGGTAGAGCACTGAACGGGGTAGGGGCCTATCCGGCTACTGAACCTAATCAAACTGCGAATGGCTGTACTTATCCATGGGAGTCAGACTGTGAGTAATAAGGCCCATAGTCAAGAGGGAAACAGCCCAGACCAACAGCTAAGGTCCCCAATGCCGTACTAAGTGGCGAAGGATGTGGAATTTCGAAAACAACCAGGATGTTGGCTCAGAAGCAGCCACCATTAAAAGAGTGCGTAATAGCTCACTGGTCGAGAGACTCTGCGCCGAAGATGTCCGGGGCTAAAGTACGGAACCGAAGCTTTGGCAATTGACATTAGTCAATTGGGTAGGGGAGCGTTCCTGCATGGGAGAAGCCTGACCGGAAGGACAGGTGGACAGGCAGGAAGAGAGAATGCCGGTATGAGTAGCGAAAAGAAGGGTGAGAATCCCTTCCACCGAAAGCCTAAGGGTTCCTGGGCAACGATCGTCGTCCCAGGGTAAGTCGGGACCTAATCCGAGGCGGAGACGCGTAGGAGATGGACAACAGGTTGAAATTCCTGTACTGGCTGAGGCCGTTTGAGCGAAGGAGTGACACAGGAAGGAAAGCGCGCGTGCGATTGGAAGAGCACGTCCAAGCAGGTAGGTTGGGAGACAGGCAAATCCGTTTCCCGAGAGGCCGAGATGCGATGGGGAGCTTCTGGAGACAGAAGCGAAGGGGCTGGCACTAAACTGTCGAGAAAAGCTTCTAGTGAGGACTCAGGCACCCGTACCGAAACCGACACAGGTAGGCAGGATGAGAATTCTAAGGTGCGCGGGAAAACCCTCGTTAAGGAACTCGGCAAAATATATCCGTAACTTCGGGAAAAGGATAACCCAGCGTACGTGAAGTGCAGAAGCGCACGGAGCGGAGATGGGTGGCAGAAGAGAGGCCCAAGCGACTGTTTACCACAAACACAGGCGTCTGCTAAAGCGAAAGCTGATGTATAGATGCTGACACCTGCCCGGTGCTGGAAGGTTAAGAGGAAGTGTTAGCGCAAGCGAAGCAGTGAATTGAAGCCCCAGTAAACGGCGGCCGTAACTATAACGGTCCTAAGGTAGCGAAATTCCTTGTCGGGTAAGTTCCGACCCGCACGAAAGGTGTAACGATTTGGGCACTGTCTCAACGAGGGACCCGGTGAAATTGAAGTACCTGTGAAGATGCAGGTTACCCGCGACTGGACAGAAAGACCCCATGGAGCTTTACTGTAACCTGAGATTGGATTCCGGTAAGAGATGTACAGGATAGTTGGGAGGCTTAGATACAAGTACGCCAGTATTTGTGGAGCCATTGGTGGGATACCAACCTTGTTTTATTGGAATTCTAACGAGAAGCGTAACGAGCTTGCGGACAGTCTCAGGCGGGCAGTTTGACTGGGGCGGTCGCCTCCGAAAGAGTAACGGAGGCGCCCAAAGGTTCCCTCAGCGCGGACGGAAACCGCGCGAAGAGTGCAAAGGCAGAAGGGAGCTTGACTGCGAGACGGACAGGTCGAGCAGGGACGAAAGTCGGGCTTAGTGATCCGGTGGTAGAGAGTGGAATTGCCATCGCTCAACGGATAAAAGCTACCCTGGGGATAACAGGCTTATCTCTCCCAAGAGTCCATATCGACGGGGAGGTTTGGCACCTCGATGTCGGCTCATCACATCCTGGGGCTGAAGTAGGTCCCAAGGGTTGGGCTGTTCGCCCATTAAAGTGGTACGCGAGCTGGGTTCAGAACGTCGTGAGACAGTTCGGTCCCTATCCATCGCGGGCGTAAGAAACTTGAAAGGGGCTGCTCCTAGTACGAGAGGACCGGAGTGGACCGACCAATGGTGTACCAGTCATGGCGCCAGCCGTGCAGCTGGGTAGCTACGTCGGGGACGGATAAACGCTGAAAGCATCTAAGCGTGAAACCAGCCTAGAGATGAGGTTTCTCATTGTTTTAACAAGTAAGGTCCCACAAAGACGATGTGGTTGATAGGCCGGGAGTGGAAGTACAGCGATGTACGGAGCGGACCGGTACTAATAGACCGAGGACTTGACTTAAGCAGAGAACCAGTTTTGAAGGAGTCGGAGACGACGCGCAAAACTGAGTGAATCGCTTACTCCGAATCTCAGAAAACTGTGAAACTGGAAACAGGTACACAGAGGGAACGACGATTCGGAGACGAGCAGAGAGTTTGTTAAGAAAAACATTTTTATGCAGTTGTCAGGATACGATAAGCAGAGAACCAGTTTTGAAGGAGTCGGAGACGACACGCAAAACTGTGTGAATCGCTTACGTCGGACTTGTCCGACGCCTGAACAATATAATTCAGTGGCGATAGCTGCGGGGATCCACCTGTTCCCATGCCGAACACAGCAGTTAAGCCCGCAAACGCCGAAAGTACTTGGGGGGAGGCCCCCTGGGAGGATAGGAAGCCGCTGATTAAAGAAAAAAGCACTAGCTTATGCTAGTGCTTTTTTGTGATTCGTGGTTCGTGGCTCGTGGCTCGTAGGGGCCGTCCCGAAGGGCGGCCCGCTGTGATATTTGACCACAGCTCATTCGGAATGATGGTGTGCTTTTACGAACCACGAACCACGGCTTTTTTCGCGGACTCAGATGCGGCGTACCGCCGCGACAGACTCATGATTGTATTACGACCGAGTGTCATTCGTCATAAATTCCGGCTATACCCACGATTCACAATGGGACGCCTTAATCAGGACGTCCCCTACGATATCGCATACAGGCGATGGAAATGAATAGGGCTCGCAAAAAAAAATACGGCCATCGGCCTGGTGCGTAGGGGCCGTCCCGAAGGGCGGCCCGCCTGAAATGATGGTGTACACGCTATTCATGACGGGTGATGTGTGAAAAAAAGCCCCATATACCAGAATGGTCATACTGGTCCTATGTCAAGATTTCGGACAAATTAAATTGAGGTTTTTCGTTTCTTAGATTCCCAGACGCATATTATGTTTCTGGAAATCAGCATACAGCTTTTCATAGTCATCCGGTGACATGTAGTTGCAATGGCTATGAATGCGTACGGTGTTGTAAAAGGTATTGATGTATTCAAACACCAACAAGTACGCTTGCTGATAATTTTGAATCTTGAAGCGATTGAGCCATTCCCGTTTAATCAGGGAGTGGAAGGATTCGATGCAGGCATTGTCCCATGGATAGCCTTTCTTCGAATAGCTGCGGCGCATTTGGGATGTCTCCCGAATATATGCCTGCGAAACATACTGGCAGCCACGGTCCGAATGGATAACCAACAGCTGTCCGGGTTTCCGGCATTGTTTGGCTTCCTGCAGCATCTTGACGATGCCGGCGACGTCCAGATTACGGGCCAGATTCCAGGCGATGATTTTCCTGGAGAACAAATCCATAATGCTTTCCAAATAGACGAAACCTTCAGCTGTCCAGATATAGGTGATGTCGCTGCACCATACTTGATCCGGTTCTTCAGGATTGAAGCATTCCTGAAGGATATTCACCAGCGCCACGTCAAAGTCACTGTTACGGGTCGTTACGGTGTAATGCTTTACCCAGCAGGCCTGAATGCCCATTTGCCGCATGTATACGCCAACTGTGCGTTCAGAGATACTGTCCCCGTTCTGCTGCATAACTTGGGCAATCTTCGGGGCTCCGTAAATCTGCTTGGAATCGTCGTAGATAGTTTGAATCTTTTTCTTCATCTCCTTGCGGTGCTGGGCCTGTTTCGATGGTTTGCGCGCCGCCCAGTCATAATATCCTGAAGAAGAAACGTCGAGTTCAGAAAGCACTCCGGACACCGAAAAACGACGTTCTGCCTGATGGGCATTTTCGGCTTCTTCCTGGACACTGCGATAGATGGCAATGGTCATTTGTCCAGAATGCTGATAGCTTTTTTTAGGACATTCAACGCATCCTTCGCATCCCGCAGTTCACGCTGCAGACGGGCGATTTCCTTAGCTTCATCCGAAGCATAGTTGCCGGAACCACGATAAGGCATTTCGCCATTGTCCTTCAGCTGCTTTTGCCAACGGGACAAGGTTTGTGGAGCAATACCTAGATTCGTAGCACAGCCAACCAAGCCGAGTTCCCGATGTTCATGATAATATTTAACTGCGTTGATTTTGAATTCTTTGTTGAATTTTGCCATACTGAGGCCTCCTTAGTTAATCCTATTGTACCACCATTAGGAACCTCAGTTTGACTTGTCCTATTTATATGCTAACACCATACCCACGATTCACGGCGGGACGCCCTTTGGGCGTCCCCTACGATATCGCATACAGGCGATGGAAATGAATGCAGCCCACAAAAAAAATACGGCCATCGGCCTGGTGCGTAGGGGCCGTCCCGAAGGGCGGCCCGCCTGAAATGATGGTGTACACGCTATTCATGACAGGTGATGTGTGAAAAAAAGCCCCATATACCAGAATGGTCATACCCACGATTCACGGCGGGACGCCCTTTAGGCGTCCCCTACGGGTGCGGTCCGGTGGACCGCCCGCTAATGGCTTTTTTCTAAATGTTCTTTTACTGCAATTCGTATTTTTTGTTTTCCTGGTATATCATCATGAACAGCCGGTCATTTTCGTCGAACATGAGGGTCAGGTAATAGTCCGGGTATACGACGTCGGTCAAGAGGTATTCGTTACCGATGGCCTTGAGTTCATACATGAATTTGAAGGCTGGACGCAGCTTTTTCAGGGCGTCACTTTTTTTGTCGCCAATCTGCAGGCCGTAGAAAGAATGAGGGACTTTGTTATCAGAACTGATGATGAGGTCTTTTTTTTCTTGGCGACTGTAATACAGGTCCTGCCATACCGTTGCTGGCTTGGCTTGTTGTACGCCTTCTTCCTGGCCCAGTGCCAGGCCGGGAAGCCACAATAGGCCTAAGAGTCCGGCTGCGATAAGACGATTTTTTTTCATAAAGACACCTCCGCATTCAGCATAGGCCGGGCGGAGGTGTTTTGTCAAGGCAGGTGTCATCCATTTTGACAGCTATGCGTTTTGCAGCGATATTTTTCGGGAAGCTGGACGATGATGATGCCCAGGAGGATACAGATGGCTCCGGCTAATTGGACGGGCGTAAAGGTTTCGCTCAGGAAAATGACGCCCAGGACGGCGGCGATGAGCGGGTTCAGTGCTGTAAACAGGCCGGCTTTTTCGGCGCTGGTATACTTTTGGGCGACGGGCTGGAAGGTGAAGCCAAAGACGGAACAGATGAAGACCAGGGCCAGGATGGCACCCCACGTCGTCGTATCGGCAGGAACGGCCGGGCTTTCAAATAAGACCATGCCTACTGTACTGTACACGGCGAGGAATCCCATTTGCAAGATCCCCAGCAGCAATGGGTCGTACTGCCGGGCCAGGCGGGCGGTCAGGCAGATCCAAATGGCGTAGAAGACGGAACCGGTCAGGCAGATGATTTCTCCCGGTGCCAGATGGAAAACGGCGCCTTGCAGGGTAAGACAGGCGATGCCGATAAGGAGCAGGCTCGTAGCCGTCAGGACTTGCTTTCCCGGCCAATGGTGGCTGACGACGGCCATTAGGATCAGGACCCAGACGGCGGATGTATTTTCCAGGAAGGCCGCTGTCGACGAGGGAATTGTCGTCAGGCTGATGAGTTCACAGGCCATGCAGGCGAAGAGGAAGGTCCCTAAGAGGCCGGCAGCCTTCCATAGCTGGCGCGTCAACAGCGGGAGGCGGCGGTGAAAGAGCAGCAGCAGGATAAGTGTCGTCAGGGCGAAGCGGATTGCCAGTAATTCTAAAGGCGGTATCCCGTTCAGTCCGATTTTCGACAGGAGATAGGAAATGCTGCGGGAAGCGATGACGATGATGAGCAGTATTTCTGCATTTCTTTGTTTCATGAAAAAGTCCCTCCTTACTTTTTTCTTGCTTTTATGATACGATAAAAGTAGTATGGAGAGAATAGCAAAATAATATATATAGTTTTGATAAAAAGGCAAAGGTGATAGACATGAATACGGAAAAATGCAGGCTCTTGCTGCAAGTCATCCAGGCGGGCAGTTTTTCTTCAGCTGCCGAACGATTGGGATATACCCCGTCTGGCGTCATGCGGTCCATTGCATCGCTGGAAAAAGAAATCGGCTTTCCCCTGCTGGGGCGGACGGCACAAGGCATTTATCTGACCCGTGAAGGGCAGGCAGTGCTCCCTTATCTGCGCCGCCTCATCCGTGATGAAGATGCTTTGTTGCAGTACAGTGCCCAGATCCGGGGATTGACGGCCGGGGATATTTACATTGGCTCTTATTTCAGTGTAGCCGCCAACTGGCTGCCGCAGATTATACAGGCTTTCCAGCATGCCTATCCGGCAGTCCACGTCCACATCGAGGAATGCGCCAATAAAGTGATGTACGATGGATTGGAAGAAGGGCGCTTCGATTGTTGTATCACGACGTGGCGCCCTTTTTCCGGAGACTGGATTCCCTTATGTGAAGATGAAATGGTCATGTGGCTTCCGGAAAATCATCCCTTGGCACGAGCCGAGGTATACCCGTTGAAGCAGTTGTGTCATGAATCTTTTATTGAACCACTGCCGCAGCAGGATACGGATGTCGTCCGGATCCTCAAGGAAGAACATATTTCTTATGAAACGCGATATACGGCCATCGATAACTATACGACCTATCGCATGGTCGAAGCCGGCCTGGGTGTCAGTATGAACAATCGCCTCATGACGGCACAGTGGCAGGGCCGCGTGGCTATCCTTCCCATGGATCCGCCCCATACGATTACCATTGGCATTGCCATTCCCAGTCGGGATGGGGCATCACCGGCAGTCAAGAAATTCATCCATTACGTGCAACAGGGAATCAGTCAGATCCTTGAGCCGAAGGATTCTCACTAGGCGTTCCATGGCGTTTGGGCAGGATGAGGTTCAGGCTGATGGCGATTATCGAAGCGATGACGACGGGCGCTTTGCCGAAGATGGTCGTCACCCAGTCCGGGAAGAGATAAAGCGATTGCGGCGCGGCTGACAATCCCATACCCATGGCGACGGCCAGGCCGATGATGGACATGTTGCGCGGCGTTGCCCCATCGGACAGGGCCAGGCGTATACCGGTCATGGCGATGGATGCGAAGACGGAGACCGTAGCCCCGCCGAGGACAGCATAGGGGATGGTCGTCAAGAGACCGGAAAATTTAGGAACTATACCGGCGATGAGGATGATGATAGCCGCCAGGGCCAGCGTAGCCCGGTTGATGACCTTCGTCGTCGTGACGATGCCGACATTCTGGCCGAAGGTCGACGTCGGCAGGAAGCCAAAGAAAGCGCCGAGGATATTCGTCGCCCCCAGTCCCAAGATGGCACCGTGCAGTTCATCTGATGTGGGCTGACGGTTCATGGCTCCGGAAGTGGTGGCCGAGAAGTCACCGATAGCCTGGATGGAGTTGATGACGAAGAGCAGGGAAATGGCGATGCAGGCAGGCGGGTCAAATTCTAAGCCAAAGTGTAAGACTTGGGGCATTTCGAAATACCCGGCTGTCATGACGTTGTCGAATTGGACCATGCCCATGGCCAGGGCCAGAATATAGCCGGCTAGGATGCCGACGAGGATAGAAGCCAGGCGCAGCAGGCCTTTACCAAAGTTTGTGAAAAATGTCACAACAACGAGTGTAAACAAGGCGACGATCCAGTTCTTCCAGCTGCCGTAGGTCGGGCTGCCCACGCCGCCGGCCATGTAGTTGATGGCAATGGGATAAAGGGACAGGCCAATGGTAAAGACGACGGTCCCGGCTACGAGGGGCGGGAAAAAATGGCGAATACGGCGGATGGCTAAGCCGACTAAGATGGCGCAGCTTCCGCCGAATATCTGGGCGCCCAAAATGGCGGCTACACCGTACTCGCTGGCCAGGGTCTGCATGGTCGGTACGTAGGCGAAGCTGACGCCGAAAATGACTGGCAGACCGGCACCGAAATGGAGCCCTGTCCGGCGGCCAATAGGATAGAGTTGCAAGAAGGTGCCGATAGCCGCAGCAATCAGCGAAGCCTGGATGAGCAGAACCCGGTCGGGCTGGGACAGGCCGGCGGCACCGGCGACGATGATAGCCGGTGTGACGCAGCCGACAATCATGGCGACGACGTGCTGTAAGGCCAGGGGCAGGGCTTCAAAGAAATGAGGGATGCCATCCATGGAAAAGAGTGAGGCGCTCCGGCTGTTTGAAATAGGCATTTTTTCCACAATGATGCGCCTCCTTTAGGCTCGGTAAATGCGGGTCCCCGTTTTTCCGAGGATACCATCTTTGGCTTTCTGGAGCAGTGTTATCAGGGCTGTCCGGCCGGGACGGGATTCAGCGAATTTGACGGCGGACTGGACTTTGGGCAGCATCGAGCCGGGGGCAAATTCATTTTGTGCCATATATTGCCGGGCTTCGTCAGTGGTCATTTCCGACAGCCACTGTTCGTCCGGCTGACCAAAGTGGATGGCCACTTTTTCGACAGCTGTCAGGATGATGAGGTAATCGGCGTGGAGGTCTTCGGCCAGGCGTTCGCTGGCGAAATCCTTGTCGATGACGGCGCTGGCCCCTTTGAGATGGTTGCCGTGACGCATGACGGGAATACCGCCGCCGCCACAGGCGATGACCAGCTGTCCCGATTCGACGAGGGTGTCGATGGCGCCGATTTCGATGATTTCCTGGGGCAGCGGCGAAGCGACGACGCGGCGCCAGCCCCGGCCGGCGTCTTCCTTGACGATGTAGCCGTATTCTTTGGCGGCGTATTCCGCCTGTTCTTTAGTCATGAAATGGCCAATCGGTTTCGACGGATTCTTGAAAGCCGGGTCTTCCGGGTCGACGCGGACCTGGGTGACCATGGTAGCGACGGGAATGTCGAAGATGTCGCGGTTGTACATTTCTTCGCGCAGGGCATTCTGCAAGTCATAGCCGATGTAAGCCTGGCTCATGGCGACGCAGACCGACAACGGCGTGTTGGGCTGGTTCGGATCTTCCCGGCTCAGGGCGGCCATGGCGTGGTTGATCATGCCGACCTGCGGGCCGTTGCCGTGGGCGACGATGACTTCACAGCCTTCCTGGATGAGATCGACGATGGCCTTGGCTGTCGTCTTGACGGCCAGCATCTGTTCGTGCAGTGTATTTCCCAGGGCGTTGCCGCCGAGGGCGATGACGATACGTTTCTTTTTCTCGGTCATGATAATTCTCCTTTTATGTGTACAAAAGTTTTATAAATGATGAGTAAAACGCATGATAGGGGAATGAAAAAGGCACCGGTCCGGAGGACCGGCACCTTTGACGGTCAGGTTATTTCATTTTGCGCAGGATGCCGCGTTCTTCTAATGCTTTCAAGGTCTGAGCCGGATCCTGGCATTTGGCCAGCATGATCATGGCAGCGATGACATAGGGCTTGTAGCTGGCTTCCTTGTAGAGGGAATCGCGATAGCGGTCGAAGACGGAGGCTTCGACTTCGCCGTCTTCACAGCTGACGCCGTTGATGTCGGCCGGCAGGCAATGGAGGTACATGGCTTTGCCGTCTTTTGTGGTCTTCATCAATTCTTCCGTGCAGCACCAGTCTTTGTGCTGAGCGTTCTGAGCCAGCAGTTCCTGTTCCAGGGCATCGATGCCGGCCTGGTCGCCAGCAGCGTAGAGATTCGTCCGTTTTTCCATAGCCGCAAAGGGAGCCCAGCTCTTGGGATAGACGACGTCGGCGTCTTTGAAGGCGTCGGCCATGTCGTGGGTGATGCGGAAGGAGCCGCCCGATTTTTCGGCGTTCTTTTTGGCGACGTCGACGACGTCCGGCATGACTTCATAGCCTTCGGGATGAGCCAGGACGACGTTCATGCCCAGACGGGTCATGAGGCCGATGACGCCCTGCGGGACCGAGAGGGGTTTGCCATAGGACGGGGAGTAAGCCCAGGTCATGGCGATTTTCTTGCCTTTCAAGTTTTCCAGGCCGCCCATTTCATGGATGATATGGGCCGCGTCGGCCATACACTGGGTTGGATGGTCGATGTCGCACTGGAGGTTGACCAGAGTCGGCTTCTGTTCGAGGATGCCGTCTTTATAACCCTGGGTGACGGAGTCGACGACTTCTTTCTGGTACGTATGGCCCTTGCCGATGTACATATCGTCGCGGATGCCGATGACGTCGGCCATGAAGGAAATCATGTTGGCCGTTTCGCGGACCGTTTCGCCGTGAGCAATCTGGCTCTTCTTTTCGTCCAGGTCCTGGACCTGCAGGCCGAGGAGATTGCAGGCCGAGGCGAAGGAGAAGCGCGTACGCGTCGAATTGTCGCGGAAGATGGAAATGCCTAAGCCGCTTTCAAAGATTTTGGTGGAAATATTGTGTTCCCGCATGAAACGGAGGGCATCGGCCAGGACCCAGATGGCTTCCAGTTCGTTATCGGTCTTGTCCCAGGTGAGGAAAAAGTCGTTTTCATACATATCTTTGAAGTTGAGGGCGTTTAATTTATCGATGTAGTCCTGTAAGGTTTTCATAGGGTAGTCTCCTTTTAATCGTTATGGGATGTGATTATTTATCGGTGTATACAGAAGGCAGAGCGGCGTAGACGGCAGCACAAGTGACGAGGTCCTGTTTCCATGTCTTTTCGTTGGGAGCATGAGCCTGGGCTTCTGCGCCAGGGCCGAAGCCGATGACGGGGATGCCGTTGCGGCCCATGATGGAAACGCCATTGGTCGAGAAGGTCCATTTATCCGTCAAGGGACGGGCTTTGCGCATGGCTTCCGTTTCAGCGGCACCGATACGGCTGTCGCCGAAGAGGGACGTATAAGCTTCTTCCAGGGCCTTCGTGACTTTGTGGTCTTTCGGGATGACCCAGGTCGGGAAGTAACATTCGATGGGGTAGGTCAGGCCGGTGTAGCTCGGGCGGGCATATTCGTACATGCTGACTTTGACGTCATCGCCGTATTTCTGGACACTCGGCAGGGCGCGGATTTCATCGAGGCAGCTCTGCCACGTTTCGCCAGCGGTCATGCGGCGGTCGAGGGATACGGCACAGGAGTCGGCGACGGCGCAGCGGCTCGGCGAGGTGTAGAAAATCTGGGAGCATGTGACGGTACCGCGGCCGAGGAAGTTGGCTTCTTCCCATTCGGAGTTGTATTTTTTGTCGAGCATCTTGACCAGGCCTTTGATTTCCGTTGTGTCGGCGGCGTCATTTTCATTGAGGGCCCGGACGTCCTGGAGGATGTCAGCCATCTTGTAAATGGCGTTGTCACCGCGTTCGGGTGCACTGCCGTGGCAGGAAACGCCCTGGACGTCGATGCGGATTTCCATACGGCCGCGCTGGCCGCGATAGATGCCGCCGTCTGTCGGTTCCGTAGAAACGACAAATTCCGGGCGGACCTTGTCTTCGTTGATGATATACTGCCAGCAAAGGCCGTCGCAGTCTTCTTCCTGGACCGTACCCGTAACCAGGACGGTGTACTTATCGGACAAGAGGCCCAGGTCTTTCATGATGCGGGCACCGTAGACGGCGGATACGATGCCGCCGAGCTGGTCCGACGTGCCGCGGCCGCCGATTTCCGTTTCCGATTCAAAGCCTTCATAGGGATCGAAGTTCCAGTTGGCTTTGTTGCCGATGCCGACGGTATCGATATGGGCGTCGAAGCCGATGAGGGTCTTGCCGGTGCCCATGTAGCCCAGGACGTTGCCCATGGGGTCGATTTCTACTTTATCGAAATCGAGTTTGCGCATTTCTTCGGCGATGCGGTCGATGTGTTCCTTTTCGCCGCAGCTTTCGCCGGGGAATTTGACGATGTCCCGGAGGAAGCGGGTCATATCCTGTTCATAGCCTTTAGCAGCCTCTTTGATTTTTTCGTACGGTACTGTCATGAAAATCACTCCTATATCTTAATATAATGTTTTTATTTATTTAATCCTCGCCAGACGATATTCTTATACCGTTCCGGATCCGTATCGCCTTCGGTCGAGAAGACCAGGACCTGGGAGCGGTCATCGAGACCGAGCTCAGCGCGTATATCTTTACATTCGTCGGATAACATGATCGTAGCCAGCGTGCCGAAGGGAACGGCACCGGATTCACCGGATACGATGGGCGCATCGCCTTTGAGGGGCGCTGCCAGCATCCGCATGCCGCGGACCGTGATGGGGTCATCGGCAGCTACGAAGGTCGTGACGTGATTCTTGAGGATGTCCCAGGAAATCGTATTCGGTTCGCCACAGGCCAGGCCGGCCATGATGGTATCCAGGTCGCCACCGACGATGCGGGGCTTGCCGTCACCCGCTGCGGCGCCTTTGTACAGGCAGGCTGCGGCCGATGCTTCGACGACGATGAATTTCGGCGGGTTGTCTTTGTAGAGATTGGCGAAGTAGCCGACGACGGCACCGGCCAGGGAACCGACACCGGCTTGGACGAAGATGTGCGTCGGCCGTTCGACGCCCTGCGCTTTCAGCTGTTCGCCAGCTTCCATGGCCATCGTACCGTAGCCCTGCATGATCCACGAAGGGATTTCTTCGTAGCCGTCCCAGGCCGTATCCTGGACCATGACGCCGTGCGGCGTGGCAGCGGCTTCTTTAGCCGCCTGGCGGACGCAGTCGTCATAGTTGAGGTCGAGGATGTCGACGTCGGCGCCGAGCTTCTTGATGTTTTCCAGCCGCGTCTGGGTCGTGCCTTTCGGCATGTGGACGACGGCTTTCTGGCCCAGCTTCTGAGCCGCCCAGGCGACGCCGCGGCCGTGGTTGCCATCGGTGGCCGTGAAGAAGGTGGCCTGGCCAAATTCCTGGCGGAGTTTATCCGAAGTCAGGACTTCATAAGGCAGGTCCGATACGTCGCGGTGCGTTTCCTTGGCGATGTATTTGGCCATGGAATAGGAACCGCCCAGGACTTTGAAGGCGTTGAGGCCGAAGCGGTACGATTCGTCTTTGACGAAAATCGAACCTAAGCCTAAATACCGGGCCATCTGTGTGAGCTGAGTCAAGGGCGTTTCACTGTATTGCGGGAAGCTCTGGTGGAATGTCCGGGCTTTAGAGATTTCATTGAGGGACATAATCGGTAAATTTTTATCGTCTGATTTGGGCAGATGGTTCATAGCCCATTTCATATCTTTCTTCATCATCCGTACCTCCTGAGATAAACTGAAAAAAATATTTTAGTAAATCTAAAAGTTTTTGTATACCTAGAGTATAACATGACCTTGCAGATTTGCAATAGGAGAAAGCTAAAAATTTGTTAGGCACCTACACTTTTTTTGCAAGGCATGAAAGGAAGCTGTTACATTTGGGCATAGGAAAAGGGCCGCCCTTTGGGCGGCCCCTACGATGCTAGCCACGAGCCACGAGCCACGAGCCACGAGCCACAAGCCATAAGCCACAAACCACTAGCCACGAGCCACGAGCCACTAATCTCACTCTTCACTGCTGTCGATGTAGCTGTACAGGGTGTATTTGGAGATGCCGAAGTGTTTGGATATTTTGTCGCCGGCCTTGGTAATCAGCAAAGCCCCGCGGTCGTTGAGGAACTTGATGGCTTTGATCTTGTCTTCGCGCGTCATCAGGGGGACGGGTTTGCCGACCTGTCGCGTCGATTCTTCGATGAGTTCGTTCAGGAGGTCCGTGACGTTCTGAGGAATCGGGCTGACCTGTTCTTCTTTGGAAGCGACGGAGATGAGCGGCTTGATGGCATTTTCAACCATCATCAATTCCGTAATGTCGTAGTTGATGGAGAAGATGCCGATGACTTTTTGATTTTCATTGCGGATATAGATGGTCGTCGATTTGAGGATGCGGCCGTCTTTAGTCTTGGTCAGGTAACTCGTATGGTCCTGGAGTTTGTCGGGCTCGCTGCGCAGGGCATCGAGGACGGCCATGGACGGGCCATCGCCGACTTTGCGGTTGGTGACGTGGCCGTTTTCAATGGCTACAATGGAATTTTCTTTGTAATTATCGCTCAGGTCATGGATGACGACTTCACAGTTCGGGCCGAATTGGTCAGCCAGGCCTTTGGCCAAATGGCGTAAGAAGTTCAGTACAACATCATCTAACATAGGGGCACCCCTCTCTTATAAAACAACGATTCTCTTAACTTGCGTACCGTCAAAACAGTTTATTAGCTCGCCTGCTAAAAAATTTTTAGGTACTGTTAATATATCATATTTTCGCGATAAATCAACGGTTTCAAGCCAAAAAAGGTATGTCGAAAAAACATCTTTCCCGTCGAGTTATAACAAAAAGATAATAAAAAATTTTTAGGCTAAAAAAAAATTGACAGGTCGGTCGGAAGAAGGTACTATTAAGATAGATACGGGAATGACAAAAATATCATGAACAAAACGCAAGAACTTATAACGGATTATGGTTTATACATATGTTCGAAGGAGGTAATTCATATGTTAATCGTCGGAAATGGACACGTTATCACGCGTGATGCCAAGAATCAATATGTTCCCGATGGCGCCGTAGCCATGGACGGGATGAAGATCTGCCGCGTCGGCCAGACCGCCGAAATACGCAGGGCTTTCCCCGATGCGGACTTCATCGATGCCAAAGGCGGCGTCATCATGCCGGCTTTCATCAATACCCATGAACACATTTACAGTGCCATGGCCCGGGGCCTGAATATCAACGGCTATGCGCCTAAGGGCTTCCTGGACATCCTCGACGGGTTGTGGTGGAACATCGACCGCCACTTGACCAATGACCTGACCTACCTGAGTGCCATGGAAACGTATGTCGAATGTATCAAGAACGGCGTGACGACGGTCTTCGACCACCATGCCAGCTTTGGTGAAATCAAGGACAGCCTCTTTGCCATCGGCCAGGCCGCACAGGAACTGGGCGTCCGCTCTTGCCTCTGTTATGAAGTTTCTGACCGCGACGGCCAGGATAAAGCCCGGCAGGCCGTCCTGGAAAATGAAGCCTGGATCCGCCACGCCCAAGCCGATACGACGGACATGCTCGCCGGCATGATGGGTATGCATGCCCAGTTCACGATCAGCGACGAAACGATGGCCCTGGCAGCGGAACATAAACCGGATGGTGTGGGATATCATATCCACGTCGCCGAAGGCATCGAAGATTTGCAGGATTGCCTGAAAAAGCACGGCAAGCGCATCATCGACCGCCTCTATGACTGGAATATCCTGGGCCCGAAGACGCTGCTCGGCCACTGCATCCACGTCAATCCGCATGAAATGGACCTCATCAAGGAAACGGACACGATGGTCGTCCACAATCCGGAATCGAATATGGGCAATGCCTGCGGCTGCCCGCCGACGATGGACATGGTACACCGCGGCATACTGACCGGCCTGGGGACCGATGGCTATACGCACGACATGATCGAGTCCTATAAAGTCGCCAACATTCTCCACAAACATCACCTCTGCGACGCTACGGCCGCCTGGACGGAAGTCCCGCAGATGTTGTTCTATAACAATGCGGTCATTGCCAACCGCTATTTCAAAGCGCCCTTAGGCGTACTGGCTGAAGGGGCGGCAGCCGACGTCATCGTCATGGATTACATCGCGCCGACGCCGATGAATGAAGAAAATATCAACGGCCACATCTTGTTTGGCATGAACGGCCACGACGTCGTCACGACCATTGCCAACGGTAAAGTCCTCATGGAAAACCGCCAGCTCACCGGTGTCGACGAAGAAGCCCTGATGGCTAAGATCCGCGAAGGCGCTGCTACCCTGGCCGGACGCATTAATGGCTATTTATAAGGAGGAATCTATCATGAGTGATCGCATGACATCTATTCCCTTTGGAAAATTAATGAACTGGGTCCTGACAGAAGCGCCGACAGGGACGATTTTCGGCGTCCACCATCACGTACAAGCCGACCCGGAACGGACTTATCATATCTTTGACCGTCCTTTGGAAATGCCCTTTGGCCCGGCTGCCGGCCCGCACACCCAGCTGGCCCAGAATATCGCTGCCGGCTATGTGGCCGGTGCCCGTTTCTTCGAACTGAAGACGGTCCAGAAAATCGACGGTGAAGACCTGCCCGTCCCCAAGCCGTGCATCAAAGCCGACGATGAATGTTATAACGTCGAATGGTCGACGGAGCTGACCGTACCGAAGGCCCTGGAAGAATATATCAAGGCCTGGTTCCTGGTCCACGTCATGGCCGTCGAATACGGCTTAGGGAGTCCGGACGGGATGCAGTTCAATATGTCCGTCGGCTACGACCTGGCCGGTATCCAGACGGCGAAGATCGATTCGTTCATCGAAAATCTGAAAGATGCGTCCCATACGGCTGCCTTTGCCGACTGCAAGGCTTGGCTCCTGGCCCATCTGGACCGCTTCCAGAAGCTCCGCCGCGAAGACGTCGAAGCCATTCCGGCAGCTATCTGCAATTCTGTCACCGTCTCGACCATGCATGGCTGTCCGCCCGATGAAATCGAACGGATCGCCCGCTATTTACTGAAGGAAAAACACCTCAATACTTTCGTCAAATGCAATCCGACCTTACTGGGGTATGACTTCGTCCGCCACTGCATGGATGACCTTGGCTACGGCCATATGGTCTTTGACGACAGCCATTTCAAGGCCGACTTGCAGTATGAAGACGCCGTGCCCATGCTCAAGCGCCTACAGGAAGCCGGCCGGGCGGAAGGCCTGGTATTTGGCGTAAAATTGACCAATACCTTCCCCGTCGACATTACGCGCCATGAATTGCCGGGGACGGAAATGTATATGTCCGGCAAGCCCCTGTTCTTCCTGGCCATGAACGTGGCCAAGAAACTGAGCGAAGCCTTTGGCGGGACCCTGCCGATTTCCTATAGCGGCGGTGCCGATGCCCACAATATCGGCGATATCGTCCAGACGGGTATCTGGCCGGTCACGGTGGCGACGACGCTGCTCAAACCGGGCGGCTATGAACGCTTTGCCCAGCTGGCCCAGTGTTTTGAAGGAAAGATGGGTCAGTCGTTTACTCGTGTAAACGTCGATGCCCTGGATGCCTTATTGACCAAGGCGAAAGGCGATGCCCACTATGCCCGCCTGGATCCCAAGGCCCAGCAGCGCAAGAACGACCAGGCTCTGCCCATGATGGACTGCTTCATGGCTCCGTGCAGCCAGACCTGCCCTATCCATCAGGATATCCCGGCTTATATGGACCTCGTCGCAGCCGGGAAATATGACCAGGCGCTGCAGATCATCCTGGAAAAGAACCCCCTGCCCTTTACGACGGGGACCGTCTGCTACCATACCTGCATGAACAGCTGTACGCGCAATTTCTGCGATGACCCTGTCGAAATCCGGCGCAATAAACTGATTGCCGCTGAAAAGGGCTATGCCAGCGTCATGACGACCTTGCAGGCTACGTCGCCTAATGGGAAGAAAGCTGCCGTCATCGGTGCCGGCCCTGCCGGACTGTCGGCTGCCTATTTCTTGGCTCGCGGCGGTTTCGATGTGACTGTCTTCGATAAGAACGATGAACCTGGCGGTCTGGTGCGGACCTTCTTATGTGAAAAAAAAGGCCAGATTTCGCCGGAAGCCATCGATCGCGATGTGGCTCTCATCGAAAAGATGGGCGTTCACCTCGTCGTCGGCAAGGCGATTGCCTCGCTCGATGAACTGCAGGGTTATGATGTAATCTTGGCAGCCTGCGGCGTCAAAGGGAAAATTGGGGATACCTTGGCCAGCACTATCGACGGGCTGACGATCATCGGCGACGGCCATTACGGTAAGACCACGTCTGTCGTAGAATGCATCGCCGACGGCCAAAAGGCAGCTGAAGCTATCTTGGGACAGATGACCAGTGTCGATACCCTGATTCCAGCCGATGTAAACGACGTTTACTCTCGCCGAGGCGTCCTGGAAGCGGCGCCGGTAACGGGCTGTGACGGCCGTTGCCTCCATTGCGACAGCGTCTGTGAAGCCTGTGTGGAAGTCTGCCCGAACCGGGCCAATGTGGCTATTGCCGTACCGGGCCATATGCAGGCCCAGATTCTCCATGTCGACTATATGTGCAATGAATGTGGCAACTGCCGGACTTTCTGTCCCTGGGGCGGTGCGCCGTATAAAGATAAATTCACCCTCTTTGCCAACGAAGAGGACCTGGAACACAGTGATAATCAGGGCTTTGTCGTCATCGACAAGGTCAGCGGCTTCTGCAAGGTCCGCCTGGATGGGGAAATCCGGTCGACGACCTTAGGGACGGCTGATGAAGCCATCCCAGAAGATATCCGGACCTTTATGGAAACGGTCTGCCGCGATTACGGCTATTTGCTGATTGAATAGAGAAAGAAGGGGAAACCATGGATTACGTCATCAAAAACGGGACGGTCTGCCTGGAAGGGGAACATTTCCGGGCTGACGTCACCGTCAGGGAGGGAAAGATCCAGGCCCTGGGAAAGGCTGTCCACAATGGCCATGAAAAAGTCATCGACGCCGATGGCCTCTATGTCTGCCCTGGCGGCATCGATGCTCATACCCATATGGACCTGCAGCAATCGC
This sequence comes from Megasphaera elsdenii DSM 20460, assembly GCF_003010495.1. NCBI lineage: Bacteria > Bacillati > Bacillota > Negativicutes > Veillonellales > Veillonellaceae > Megasphaera > Megasphaera elsdenii. The sequence continues at coordinate 970,259 of NZ_CP027570.1, forward strand.
CGAAGTATCGCGCCTGTGATGACTTTTACAGCGGCGGCGTTGCGGCGGCCTGCGGCGGCACGACGACCATCCTGGACCATATGGCCTTTGGGCCGGCCGGCTGTTCCCTGCGCTATCCTTTTGAACAGTATAAAAAATTGGCGGCACCCTGTCCGGTCGACTATAGCTTCCATGGCGTCATCCAGCACGTCGATGATCAGGTCCTGCGAGAATTGGGCCAGCTCATCGACGAAGGGTTTCCCAGCTTCAAGGCCTATACGACGTATGGCTATCCTGTCGGTGAAAGAGAATTGATGCAGCTCCTGCCGGTCATCAAGAAGCATGGCGGACTGCTTACGGTCCATGCCGAAAGCGACGGCATTACCAACGCCTTGCGGGATTCCCTGGGGCCACAGGATTTGCAGCCTATCGGACAGGCCAGGACGCGGCCTAACGCAGCCGAAGCCTCAGCCGTTGCCAATGTCCTGGCAGCGGCCCGGGCTTGCGGCGATGCACCGGTCTATATCGTCCACACGTCGGCCCATGAGAGCCTGGACCAGATACGCCTGGCCCGGCGCCAGGGCCAGCGCCACATATACAGTGAAACGTGTCCGCAATACTTATTGCTGACAGAAGATAAATTCCGCCAGGGCGGCCCCCTGGAAGGCATCAAATATATGCTGGCACCGCCGCTGCGGAAAGAAGAAGACAACCGGGCCTTATGGCAGGCCCTGGCAGAGGGGACCGTACAGACGGTGGCGACGGACCACTGTCCCTTTACGATAGCTGAAAAACAGGAGAATGTCAGTGATTTCCGCCAGTGTCCCGGCGGTGTATCCGGCGTCGAAGAACGGGTGCCCTTGTTGTTCAGCGAAGGCGTCCTGAAAGGGAGGCTGACCCTGGAACGGTTCGTCCAAGTCACCAGTGCCAATGTGGCGAAAATTTTTGGCCTGTACCCGCGCAAAGGGACGCTGCTGCCCGGCAGCGATGCCGACCTCGTCCTCATCGACCCGAAAGGTGAACGGACCTTTGCCAAAGAGAACCTGCACACGACCTGCGGCTATTCGCCATATGAAGGCATGACCGTCCGGGCAACGATCCGGCTGACTATGCTTCGCGGTGAAATCATTGCAAAAGACAACCAATTCTGTGGAAAACGCGGCTATGGAACCCTGTTGCATCGGTCCGCGATGAAAGATAATCTTGATCATTAGGAAGGTGGCATTATGAGTGAATTATGTAAACTATGGGTAAACAACCGTGAAATAGAGGCAGATGGGGACCGGAAACTCATCGACGTCCTGCGCAACGACCTGCGCCTGAAATCCGTCAAGGATGGTTGCAGTGAAGGGGCTTGCGGGACTTGTACCGTCGTCATCGACGGCAAGGCGACCAAGACCTGTGTCCAGAAGGTCAGCCGCATGACTGGTAAACACGTGTTGACTGTCGAAGGCCTGTCCCAGCGGGAAAAGGATGTCTTCGTCTATGCTTTTGGCGAAGCCGGCGCCGTCCAGTGCGGCTTCTGCATCCCCGGCATGGTCATGTGCGGCAAGGCCCTCATCGACGCCAACCCGGTGCCGTCGCGGCTGGAAATCGCCGCCGCCATCCGCAACAATATCTGCCGCTGTACGGGCTATAAGAAAATCATCGACGCCATCGCCATGGCAGCGGACTTGCTGCGCACAGGCCAGGCAATCCCGGTCCGCGGCGGCTACCGCGGTGTCGGCGATCCTTGCCAGCGCATCAACGTCAAAGCCAAGGTCCTGGGTATCGGCAAGTATACGGATGACCTGGATGCCGTCGACCTGCCCGGCATGTGTTATGGCAGTGCCATCCGCAGTGCCTATCCGCGGGCTGTCGTCAAGGCCATCCATGCGGAAAAGGCCAAGGCCCTGCCCGGTGTCGTCTGTGTCCTGACGGCCGATGACATTCCGGGTTCTGTCAAAGTCGGCCACTTGAAGGCCGATTGGGATACGCTCATCCCTGTGGGCTCGACGACGCACTTCCTGGGCGACGCCATTGCCCTGGTGGCTGCGGAAACGCCGGAAATACTGGAACAGGCCAAGAAGCTCGTCGACATCGAATATGAAGAACTGCCGCCCCTGACCTGTGCTGCTGACGCTTTGAAAGAAGGGGCTCCGCTGGTCCATCCGTCGGCCGGTACGAATATCCTGGCCCATGAACACCTGGTCCGCGGCGATGCCGACGCTGTCATTGCGGCCTCGAAATATAAAGTGACGCATCACTTTGAGACGCCGTGGACGGAACACGCCTTCCTGGAACCGGAATGTGCCGTCGCCATGCCTTTTGATGATGGCGTCTTCATCTATTCGTCGGATCAGGGCATTTACGATACGCGCCGGGAAACGGCCCTTATGCTGGGCCTGCCGGAAGATAAAGTCATCGTCGAAAACTGCTTCGTCGGCGGCGGCTTCGGTGGCCGGGAAGATGTGACAGTCCAGCATTTGGCAGCTCTCGTCGCCTATGTGTGTAAACGGATATGTAAAGTGAAGTTGACACGGCAGGAGAGCATCCTCATCCATCCCAAACGCCATCAGTTCAGTATGGACCTGACGACGGCGTGTGATGAAAAGGGGAAGCTGACGGCCATGAAACTCGTCGCCGTCACCGATAACGGGGCTTATGCTTCCTTGGGTGGCCCTGTTCTACAGCGCGCTTGTACTCATGCCGCTGGGCCGTATAATTACCAGACCATCGATATCGACGGCAAAGCTGTTTATACCAACAATCCGCCAGCCGGGGCTTTCCGCGGCTTTGGCGTCACTCAGACTATTTTTGCGACGGAATTAAACTTGAATAAACTGGCGGAACTCGTCGGCATCGACCCCTGGGAAATCCGCTACCGCAATGCCATCCGGCCGGGCCAGGTTTTGCCCAATGGCCAGATTGCCGATCCGTCGACAGGCTTAGCCGAAACACTGGACGCCGTCAAAGATGTATATTATCACAGCGGTCCCTATGTCGGCATCGCCTGTGCCCTGAAGAACTCCGGCGTCGGCGTCGGCCTGCCCGACTATGGCCGCTGCCGCCTGGTCATCAAGGACGATATGGTCCACATCTATTCATCGGCTTCCTGTATCGGCCAAGGCGTTGGCACGGTCCTGGTTCAGATGGTATCCCAGGCAGCTGGCCTTCCCATTGAAGATATCAAATGGCATATGCCAAATACGGCGACGGCTCCCGATGCCGGCACGACGTCGGGATCGCGGCAGACGACACTGACCGGGGAAGCTGCCCGGCGGGCCGCCGTCCAGCTGCGGCGCGACCTCTTTGCCGCCAAGGGTCTGCCTTACGAAGAAACGAGTCATGCCAGTGATTACCTGGAAGGCGTAACGGTAGAAAAAGAATCGCCGGCGACGGCAGCCGTCCGCTTCAGCCGGAGCGACCTGGATGTCCTCAACGGCCGGGAATACGTCGGCGAATACCTGGGCAAGACCGACAAGATGGGCGCTGACGTCCCCCATCCCGTATCGCATGTCGCCTACGGCTACGCCACCCATGTCTGCATCCTCAACGAAGACGGAACCATCCGCAAGATGGTCGCCGCTCACGACGTGGGCCGCGTCGTTAACCGTAAGAGCCTGGAAGGCCAGATTGAAGGTGGCACCATTATGGGTTGCGGCTATGCCCTGACGGAACAATATCCCCTGGACCACTGCAAACCGACGGCGAAATTCGGGACACTGGGCCTGTTCCGGGCCGATAAAGCCCCGGATGTCGAAGCTATCCCCATCGAAAAAGAAGGCGTCGACGTAGCTTACGGCGCCATCGGCGTCGGCGAAATCACATCTATCCCTACCGCTCCGGCCGTAGCCGGGGCCTACTATAGATGGAATGGCCAGTTCCAGACGACATTGCCCTTAGAAGGGACGCCGTATAGCCGGAAAAAGAAATGAAAGCTGTCTTTTGTATAGGCAGTTGTACTATAATAGAGATGTTTGATGTTTGATGTTTGATGTTTGATGTTTGATATTTGATGTTTGATGTTTGATATTTGATGTTTGATGTTTGATATTTGATGTGGAAAGGTGGTCTTATGAGAGAGAAACTGGTCATTATCCGCGGCGCCGGGGATCTGGCGACGGGCGTGGCCCAGTCTTTGTATGAGGCTGGGTTCCGCCTGCTGTTGCTGGAAGTGGAGCGGCCGTCGGCTATCCGGCGTCAGGTAGCGCTCTGTGAAGCCGTCTATGATGGTACGGCCACGGTCGAGAATCTGATGTGCCGTTGCTGTCAGTCGCTGGCTGAGGTCCAGGCCGTGTGGGAGGCTGATGACATTCCCCTCATCGTGGATCCTTCGGGGACATCGATTGCGACTTTAAAGCCTTGGGCCGTCGTCGATGCCATCCTGGCTAAGAAAAATCTCGGAACGAGTCGTCAAATGGCTCCTCATACGGTTGCCTTAGGCCCGGGGTTCACGGCTGGTGTCGATGTCGATGCCGTCATTGAAACGAAACGGGGTCATCAGCTGGGGCGCATCCTCTGGCAGGGAACGGCCATTGCCAATACGGGGATACCCGGATTGATTGCCGGCTACGGCAAGGAGCGCGTCATTCACAGTCCCCGGGCTGGTTTCGTGTACGGCCTGGTCCACATCGGCGACAAAGTAAAAAAAGGACAGCCTATGGCTGTCCTGACAAAAGAAGCAATTCCTGTTGGGACGACGGCGTCGGCGTCGATGGGGGTCCCTGTCCCGGCATCGTTGACGGGGTTCGTCCGGGGCTTGATCCGCGACGGTTATTACGTGCCCCAGGGCTTCAAGATGGCCGACATCGATCCGCGGGATGATGAACGGGAAAACTGCTTCACGATTTCTGACAAGGCCCGGAACCTCGGCGGCGCCGTCCTGACGGCACTGCTCTGGATGGGCAGGGGGGATGTTTGATGGATTATGATAAGAAGGACTTGCATTTTTCGTCGTGCCGGGAATTACCCTATATCGACTATCATCAAGGTGCTGTGGAAAGAAAGCAGTCTATTGCCGTCGAAGTGATGACGCCGCTCTACCTTGACGGGCAGCGCATCAGTACCCTCGTGTCTTCGCCGGAAGATGTGGATATCCTGGCCGCCGGCTACTGCCTGGCTGAAGGGAAAGTCCCGGCTGGCCGTAAGCTGGTCCATGTCTGCCTGCACGATGAGGCTGCCTGGGTCACGACGGAAACGGGAGCCGCAGCGGTTCCCGAAAAGGCCCCCTTTGTGCCGATTACGGCGAACCGGCTCTGTTCTTATGGCGGCCTCCTGGATAGCTTGTCGACGGCCCATCATGCTTCGCACGGCGTCCACGAAGGGGCTTTGGTCCAGGGCGACGAGGTCCTCATCTATACGGAGGATATTGGCCGCCACAACGTCCTCGACCGCCTGCGGGGCTTCGTCGAGTTACAGCACATCGATGTCAGCCAGGCCGTCCTGGTCTTCAGTGGCCGCGTTCCTCAATCGGTCATCGAAAAGGTCCACGGCATGGGCGTTCGCTTCCTGGCATCGCGGGCCTTGCCGACGAGCCTGGGCGTGTCCCTGGCCAAGCAGTACGGGATTACCCTGGCCTGCGGCTTGCGGCCCGACTCTTTCAAAATATTTGCCCATCCAGAACGGGTTTTGCTATAGTTTTTGATTTCATTTTTTGTTATAATATAAAAAGAGATAGCTTGATGGTGGTGCATCGGCTTTCCCTGTTGATTTTGTAGGTTGAAGAAAACCGTGTACCGCTGGTATGCGGTTTTTTTCAGGTTACAATGTTATTTGCAAACTGAAATGATCAATACGACAAGCGTAGCAAAAGCAATCATCAATGATAATGCTTCGTATACTTTCATAAAGCTCACCCCGCTTTCGCGAGGAAAACCGAATCATCAAGCTATCTCTGGAAATAGTTTATTATAAATTTATAAATTACGGAACCGCTTTTAACAATATTATTTCGATGGGAGTGCCCTTTGGCAATGGGGGCGTTCCTTTTTTTATGTATGCCAAGGCGTTGGTATGGGCGAGGCCAAGCAGGGCGCTGGACGTCAAGGTCGTATTGGGCGTAAAGACGGGCTGACCCTGTTCGTAGGTCAGGAGACCTTGGACGAAGCGGTCGACAGGGTTCTGCTTGTGAATCGCGTCGCCCAGGCGGCAGGTAATTCGGGGAAATTCGCAGGCCCTTTCGCCATTGAGGCGGCGCAGGATGGGCACGGCCAGGAGGTGGAAGGCGTTGAACGAGGCCGACGGATTGCCGGACAGGCCGAGGATGAGTATCCTATGGCCATTATCGTCGATGACGCCGCCGTAAGAGGCCGAGCCGGGCCGCATGGTGATGCGGTTGTAAAGCTGGACGGCACCGAGGGCTTCGTAAATCTGGGGCATCGTGTCATAGAGACCGACGGAAACGCCGCCAGTGCTGACGATGAGGTCCTTGCCCTGAGCCAGGCGGCGGACGGCAGCTATTTCATCGGCCAGGTCATCCGGGCCGTCGGATACGTGATAGAAGGTGACGGCTGCGCCGTACTGTTCCAATAAAGACTGGAAGAGATAGGCATTGGAGTTGTAAATCTGGCCGTCGTGCCGCACTTCTCCGGGCATGACCAGTTCCCTGCCGGAGGTCAGGAAGAGGACCTCTGGTTTGGCATAGACGGGAAGCCGGTCATTTCCCAGGCCCACGGCGACGGACAGGGCGCCGGCTGTGAGCTTGGTCCCAGCCGGGATGATGATGGCGCCGGGCTTACATTCTTCGCCTACAGGGATGATGTTGCTGCCGGGTTTTATGGTTTCTGTCACTTCTATACGGGTCCCGCGGTGATCGACGCATTCCTGGGGGATGACCGTATCGCAGTCGCCGGGGACGGCGCAGCCCGTCATGAGGCGTACAGCCTGTCCAGCGGCGACGGGGCCTTCGTAGACGATGCCGGCGCCGATAGTGGCCACGACTTCATAGGTGGTTCCTTCATGACTATGGATGGCGTAGCCGTCGAAAGGCGATTTGCGGTACGGCGGATAGGCATGGGCCGCCGTAATGTCCCGGGCTGTGATGCGGCCCAGGGCCTGGTCCGGTGTAACGTATTCGATTTTCGCTTTATAGGAAGGCAAGGCGCCGTCGAGACGGCGCCTTGCTTCGGTAATCGTAACGATTTCCATGGTTATGGCTTTCCTTTTTTCAATGCTTTTTCATAAGCTGCCTGCGTTTTGGCGGCTTCTTTTTGTGCCTTCAATTTAGCCCGCTGGGCGGCGACGACAGCCGGGTCGAAGAGACTCAGGGCTTCCGTCGGGCAGGCGGGGATGCAGGCCGGTTCTCCCGTTTCTGTGTTGGCGCAGAGGTCGCATTTATAAGCGACGATGCGGAAGGGGCGGCCTTTGGTGTCACCGTGGTAGATCTTGGTCATGTTGATGGCCTGGAAGGGGCAGGCACGGGAACATTTCCCGCAGCCCCGGCAGGCATCTTCGTCGATGACGACCGAGTCCGGCCCCAGGGAGATGCAATGGAAGGGGCAGGCTTCCATGCAGCGCGGCTTCGGGCATTGCTGGCACTGGACGGCTTTGGTGACCTTCGACGTGTAAACGACATGGACCCGCGGTGTGAAGTCGAAGCTCTTCGGCTTGAGGGCGAACAGGGCCTTGCCCGTATGGCTGGCCACACAGGCGGCCATGCAGGTCTTGCAGCCGATGCAGAGTTCCGGGTCTGTCTTGACGTGTTTAAACATCGTTTACACCTCCTTTACTTCAATGCCCATGCGGGCGCGGATGGCGGCGTATTGCGCTTTTACATCGCGTTCGGCCTGTTTCTGGTCGTCGATTTTTTCGACGCGGCAGGCACAGTATTTAAATTCCGGCGTATGGCTCTTCGGGTCCAGGGCTGCTGACGTCAGTTCATTGCAGGCGCCGATCCACCACTGGTAGGTCATATACGTAGCCCCCTTGGATACGCGGTCTGTTTCCTGGCAGCGGGTGATGGTATGGCCCCGCTTGGAGACGACGCGGACCAGGTCGCCGTTGGCGATGCCCAGTTCCTGGCAGTCTTCCGGGTTCATCTGGATGTAGCCCGGTTCATCGGCCAAATCGGCCAGGAGGCGGCAGTTGCCGGTCATGGTACGGACGGAGTAGTGGCCGACTTCGCGGACTGTCGACAGGGACAGGGGGTATTCGGGACTTTCCAGCTCTTTGGCCGGGGTCCAGGGATAGTAGTAGAAATGGCCTTTGCCGTCAGCCGTGGCGAACTGGGCGTCTTTATGGAGATACTGCGTCCCCGTGTCGTCCGGGCTGTCTTCCGTACAGGGCCACTGGACGCCGTGGTTCTCGACCATTTTTTCATAGCTGGCGCCGGCGAATTTCGGGCACAGGGAGCGCATTTCATCCCAAATCTGTTCGGTGTTGTCATAGTGCATGGGATAGCCCATGGCCGTTGCCATGAGGCAGAGGATTTCCCAGTCCGTCTTGCAGCCCGGCTGAGGTTCGATGAGCTTGCGGACACGCTGGAAGCGGCGGTCGCAGGCCGTGTATACGCCGTTGTGTTCGCCCCAGGCCGTGGCCGGGAAAACGACGTCGGCATATTCGCAGGTCTTGTTGAAGAAGATATCCTGGACGATGACCAGGTCGATGGCCGACAAGGTGCGGCGGATTTCCGGCAGGTCCGGGTCGGACTGGGCCGGGTCTTCGCCGATGATGTAATAGGCATGGATCCGTTTTTTCGGGTCCGGTTCGCGCAGGACTTTATCCGGTACGTAGGTCAAGGGCAGGCCGACATGGGCCGGCAGGGAGACGCCCCAGGCCCTTTCGAATTTATGGCGGATCGCGTCATCGGTCACATCCTGATAGCCGGGATACTGGTTGGGCAGGACGCCCATATCGCAGGTCCCCTGGACGTTGTTCTGGCCGCGGACGGGGCCGACGCCGGTGGCGTAATGACCGTAGTTGCCGGTCATGAGGCTCAGGTTGGAGCAGGCGATGACACATTCGACGCCTTGCGAGAACTGGGTGATACCCATGCCCCAGAGGGTCATGGTGTGCTTGGACGAGGCGAACAGGCGCGCAGCCCGGCGGATGTCGCCGGGGTCGAGATGGGTTGCCGCAGCGACGGCTTCCGGAGCGTATTTTTCCTGGGCCACTTCTTTGGCATAGTCGGCAAAGCCTGTCGTATGCTTTTCGATGAAATCGTGGTCGACCAGGTCTTCCGTGACGATGACATGGGCCATGGCGTTGAGGAAGAGCATGTTCGTGCCGCCCTTGATAGGCAGATAAATGGTGGCGATGCGCCCTGTTTCTGTCAGGCGCGGATCGACACAGATGATCTTGCAGCCCTTCTTCTTGGCCCGGACGATATGGCGGGCGACGAGGGGATGCGAGACCGGCGCGTTATAGCCGATATCGAAAATGACTTCTGCATCTTCGAGTTCGGGAACGCTGAAAGACATAGCACCTTCACCGACGGACTCACCGAGTCCGGTAACCGATGGAGCGTGTCAAATGCGGGCGCAGTGGTCGACATTGTTCGTACCGACGACGGCGCGCATGAATTTCTGGGTAATATAGGCGGCCTCATTGCCGGGACCGCGGGCCGAACCGGCGCCCATGACGGCATCCGGGCCGTATTCCTTGATGATTGCCTTGAGGCGGGTCGCAGCGTATTTGATGGCTTCCTGCCAGGATACTTCGACGAGGGGCGTACCCTTGCCGTTTTTGCGGATCATCGGTTTACGGATCCGCTTAGTCAGGATCTGAGGGTCGTTCAGGTAGTCCCAGCCGTACAGCCCTTTCAGGCAGAGACGGCCTTCGTTGTTGACACCGCGCGGCGAGCCTTTGGCTTCGATGACCCGGTTCTCTTCCGTGTCGACCGTGCAGGTGATGACGCAGCCTGTGCCACAGTAGGGACAGACGGTGTCTATTTTTTTATAGGCACACATAGTAACACCTCACTTAAAAATAAACTGGAGATTTTTAGTATACCACGGATAAGATATACTTTACTAGTCTCAGTGTAGGACTTCTTTTGTGGAGGTGCAAGGAAGAAAAGAACAAAACGATTATATCGCCGACGAACGGTAGCCCGTGAGGAATAAGATGTCATCGACCAGTGTCCCGGTGTCGGCCTGTGTCACGTCGATCCGCGGGAATGGTCCGTGGCTGCGGCTTTCGACGAGGACCAGGTCGGCCAGCTGCTGCTGGGACAGGGCGAGGATATAGTCTTCTTTCGACAGGCCTTCGGGGACATCGGCCGGGCCGCAGAGACAGACCGAGACGGCGCCGGCTTTTTGGGCCCGGTCCGTGTCGGACCCAATCTTTTGGCGGGTGACGATATGGTGGGTGCTCTTGATATAGGCGACCTGGTAGCCGCGCCGCGTCAATTCAGCAATGGCTGCCGTGGCGGCTGTCGTCTTGCCGTCGCCGGAGTCCGGGGCTGTCAGGGTGACGACCGGGACTTGGCGGCAACTGTTGGCATCGCGCCCTTTGGCGGCTTCATAAGCTTCGGGCGTATTGATGTTGAGGTATAAGGCAGGCCGGAAGGATTCATCCACGTAGGCTGCCGGCACGGCCTGGTAGAGGCGGCGTAAGCGGTATTCGCCCTTTTGCAGATGGTCCGCGACGGCCGGCAGGAGCTGGCGGCTGTATAAGGCGGCCAAGGGCTGGTCCTGCTTGTTTTCGGTCCTGGGAATGACAGCCAGCAGGTCAGGCTGGTGCCGCAGTAACTTGACTAGGTCCGGGACGGGGGCAAAGTTGTAAAAGGGAAGGTCGACAGAGAGGACCAGGTAGAACTCGCTGGTACCACTGTGCAAAGCGGCTTCCAGGCCGCCTAAGGGGCCGCAGCCGGGATAACTGTCCGCGACGAGATGGACCGTGCGGCCTAATTTCGCAGGCAGCTCATGCGGTGTATAAGGCCGATTGATGGCGATGATGCGTTCTGAAAAAGGATAGGCCTGGCTGCGCAGGAGCTGGTCTGTCAGCAAATCCGTGTCATGCCAGGGAAGGCCTGCCTTATCGCGGCCCATCCGGGTGCTGAGGCCGCCAGCCAGGACAATCAGGCCCAGTGACGGGGAACGACGTGTTTTTGACATCCTATCACATCCTTTACACATAATAAGTACATTATAACATGATGAGTACTGACGGATATACAATTACAAAAAAAGTATGGCCAGCTAACAAATTTTCATGTATAATAAGTTTAAGTACAATCGTTATTTTCAGATACGAATAACGCTTGAAGGAGGTGGGGTTATGGCCAAAGAGAAGCTGCACTGCAAGGTGACGCTGTGTCTCCTGGGGGATAAGCGGGCTTTTGGCCCCGGCGTGGCAGAACTGCTGGACGGTGTCCGCCGTCACGGTTCCCTGCAGGGGGCAGCCCGGGAAATGGCGATGTCGTACTCCAAGGCCTGGACGATCATGCGTAATGCTGAGGCCATCTGGGGATTTCCCCTCATCCGCCGTTATGTCGGCGGCAAAGACGGCGGCCGGTCGGTCCTGACTCGGCAGGCTGAGATCATCCTGGCCCGGTATGAACAGATGGATGAAGCCCTGCACGCCATGGCAGACCGTCAGTTCCAGCAGTGGTTCAATGACGATGAACTGCAGAAATTACAAACAATGGAAGGATAGATAGTTATGAAAATGATGAAAACCGAAGAGGCTGTCGGCCATGTCCTCTGCCACGATATTACCCAGATCATCCGCGGCGTCACCAAAGGCCCGGTCTTCCGCAAGGGCCATGTGATTACTAAGGAAGATATCCCGGTCCTGTTGTCTGTCGGCAAGGACCACGTCTACATCTGGGAAAAGGACGATACCTTGCTCCATGAAGATGAAGCCGCGGCCATCCTGCGCGATATCTGCCTGGGGACGAATATGCATGGCAGTGAGCCGAAAGAAGGGAAAATCGAACTCATCGCCGATTGCGACGGCGTCCTGACCATCCGGCGCGACGGATTGAAAGCCGTCAATTCTTTGGGAGAAATGATGATTGCCACCCGCCATGGCGGCTTCCCGGTCCGTAAGGGCGATAAACTGGCCGGTACGCGCATCATTCCCCTGGTCATCAAGAAGGATAAGATGGCAGCGGCTAAGGAAGCGGCCGGTCCGGCACCGCTCCTGGATGTCCATCCCTTCGGTCAAAAAAAGGCCGGCGTCGTCACGACGGGTAATGAAGTCTTTCACGGCCGCATTGAAGATACGTTTACGCCGGTCATCGAAAGCAAGCTGGCTGAATACGGGGCCGTCATGGCCATGCACACGACCTTGGCCGATGACCCGGCGGCCATCACGGCGGCTATCCAGGATATGCTGGCTCAGGGCATGGATATGGTCTTTTGTACCGGTGGCATGAGCGTCGACCCCGATGACCAGACGCCGCTGGCCATCAAGAATACCGGTGCCTGCATGGTTTCCTACGGCGCTCCGGTCCTGCCGGGAGCCATGTTCCTCCTGGCCTATGCCGGCGACGGCCGCCCCATCGTCGGCCTGCCGGGCTGTGTCATGTACGCCAAGCGGACGATTTTCGACCTCGTCCTGCCGTCACTCATAGCCGACGTCCCGGTAACGGCAGAAGACCTGGCCGGTCTCGGTGAAGGCGGCCTGTGCCTGAATTGCCACGTCTGTACCTTCCCGAATTGCGGTTTTGGAAAGTAGGTGGTCTGGTGAACAAGTTTACTCATATCGACAGTAAGGGTGATGCCGTCATGGTCGACGTCAGCGGCAAGGCGATAACGGCCCGGACGGCTGTGGCCTGCGGCCGTATCGCCATGAGCCGTGACTGTTATGAAGCCGTCAAAGCCGGCGCCATGAAAAAGGGCGACGTCCTCGGCGTGGCCCGCATTGCTGGCATCATGGGAGCTAAGCGGACGAGCGACCTTATTCCACTCTGCCATATCCTAAATTTGACTAAATGCGGCGTCGAATTTATGTTCCATGACGATACCTCGGAAATCGAAGGCCGGTGTACGGTCAAATGCGATGGCAAGACGGGCGTCGAAATGGAAGCCCTGACGGGTGTATCCGTGGCCTTGCTGACGGTCTATGATATGTGCAAGGCCGTCGATAAACGCATGTGTATCAAGGATATCCACCTCGTCGAAAAAATCGGCGGCAAGAGCGGCCATTTCCAATATGACGGAGGGAAAAAGCATGAAGGATAAATGGGGTCGGACGATTGACTACCTGCGCCTGTCCCTGACGGACCGCTGTAATCTGCGCTGCCGTTACTGTATGCCTGAAGCCTTGGACAGTGTCGGCCATGACGCGGTCCTGCGCTATGAAGAAATGATGCTCATCTGCCGGGCGGCTCTGGCTTTGGGCATCGACCGTTTCAAGATTACTGGTGGTGAACCGCTGGTGCGGAAGGGGGCCGTATCTTTTATGCAGTCTCTTAAAGACATGGACGGTGTCCGTTCCGTCACCATGACGACAAATGGCCTTCTCTTATCGGCAGTGCTGCCCGATTTGGTACGCTTCGGCATTGATGGCATCAATGTCAGCATAGATACTCTCGATGCAAGCCAGTACGCTTGCTTAACAGGCGGCGGAAATTTGTCTGTCCTATTACAAGCTTTGAAAGAAGCCATATCTCAGCGTGTAAACATCAAAGTAAACGCCGTCTTGCTGGCGGAAACGCGGAATCAGATTTTGCCATTGGCGGAACTAGCCCGAACATATCCTATCGATGTGCGTTTCATCGAACTCATGCCCATCGGCTTCGGGACGACCTTGGACGGCATATCGGAAGCCGAAGCCTTGTCCCTTCTGGTCCGGGCCTATCCTGATTTGGCCGCGACGGGAGAACGGCGGGGCAATGGGCCGGCTTCGTATTACCAGAGCCGGTATCTGCAAGGCCGTATCGGCTTCATTGCCGCCAATACACATGGTTTCTGCTCGTCCTGTAACCGCCTGCGCCTGACGAGTACGGGCTTTTTGAAACCTTGTCTTTGCTATGACGACGGCGTCGATTTGCGGGCTATTGTCCGCAGCGGCCAACGTGAAAATCTTATTTTTCAGGAATTGCAGCGGGCCATAGCCGGCGCTATTTACGAAAAACCGGCGAAGCATTGTTTTGCTGAAAAGAATCATATTAGTGAACATAAAACGATGAATCAGATCGGAGGATAAAAAATGGGAAAAGTCCATGCTGTTTGTATCAGTACGATTCGCGGCATTGCCAAACAGGCTGTGCCAGAAGGTAAATTCGTAGTAAACTGGGGCATCGAAGGCGATGCGCATGCGGAACACTGGCACCGCCAGGTCAGCCTGCTCGGTTTGGAATGTATCGAAGCTTTTCGCCGCCGCGGCGGTAACGTGGAATTCGGTGCTTTTGGCGAAAATCTCGTCGTCGACGGCTTCCATTTTTCGTCCCTCCCTGTCGGGACACTGCTTCGCTGTGGGGATGTCCTCTTGGAAATCACTCAGATCGGCAAAGAATGTCATAATCACTGTGCCGTCTATGAAGCTGTCGGCGACTGCATCATGCCGAGAGAAGGCGTTTTTGCCCGCGTCCTCGAAGGCGGTATCATCCGCCCTGGCGACAGGATGGTCGAAGTGCAGCGAAAGGGGAAACGGCCTTATCAGGCTGCTGTCATCACCTTGTCGGATAAAGGCAGTAAAGGATTGCGGAAGGATACTAGCGGTCCCCTGATTGCCCAGCGGTTGGAACAGGCTGGTTTTGAAGTCATTGAACAGATTCTCCTGCCCGATGGCAAAGGGCCGCTAGAACAACAATTCTGTCGACTGGCCGACCAGCGCCAGGCCGACCTCATCTTGACGACAGGCGGTACGGGCTTTGGCCATCGCGACGTCACGCCCGAAGCGACGCTGGCCGTTGCCGACCGCCAGGCACCGGGCATTGCCGAAGCTATCCGGGCGGCTTCCATGAAGATTACGCCGCGGGCCATGTTGTCCCGGGCTGTCAGCGTCATCCGCAAGAAGACCCTGATCATCAACCTGCCCGGCAGCCCCAAGGCCTGCCAGGAATGTATGGATGTCTTCCTCGATACGATTCCTCATGGCCTCGATTTGCTGCGCGGTGAAGTCCGGGATTGCGGTCGCAAGTAAATATAGATAAACTAGTTTACTTTGCGTAAAGGAGATGCATGATGATGACGTGGAAAAAAGTAGTCACAGCGGTCTTGGCCGGGACCCTGGCCTTTGCCCTGGCCGGCTGCGGGCCGGATAAGAAGAGCGACAAGGCTGGCGGGAACGGCGATAAAGTCCATCTGACGGTCTTTGCGGCGGCCAGCATGACAGAAACGATGAACCAGATTGCTGACCAGTATCAGAAAGAACATCCGGATGTGGAAATTTCCTTTAACTTCGATTCGTCGGGGACATTGAAGACGCAGATCCAGAACGGCGCCGACTGCGACCTCTTCATCTCGGCAGCCCAGAAGCAGATGAACCAGCTCGACGCCTCGAAAGACGCCAATGCCAATCCGGACAAGCTGGACTTCGTCAAGGACGGCAGCCGCGTCGACCTCTTGGAAAATAAAGTCGTCCTGGTGACGCCAGAAGGCAATCCCAAGGGTATCCAGGATTTTGCCGATATGGCAGCGAAATTGAAGGACGGCTCTATCCGCCTGGTCATGGGTAACAGCGATGTCCCTGTCGGCCAGTATACACAGAAAATCTTGAAGTTCTACCATCTCGATGAACAGGACATCGCCCAGGCCGGCCACATCACGTATGGCTCGAATGTCAAAGAAGTGACGACCCAGGTCCGCGAGGGCAGTGCCGACTGCGGCGTCATCTATGCGACCGATGCTTTCAGTGCCAAATTGAAACCCGTCGACGAAGCGACGAAAGCCATGTGCGGCCAGGTCATTTATCCGGCGGCCGTCATGAAGAACAGCAAGCATCCGCAGGAAGCGCAGTCTTTCCTCGATTACCTCAAGGGCCAAGAAGCCATGACGGTTTTCCAGCGCGTCGGCTTCAGCCCCGTCGGCTAAGGATGGCTGCTTATGGACTGGTATCCTCTCTGGAACAGCCTGCGAATTGCCGCTATTTCCTGCGTCCTCGTCTTCTTTAGCGGTCTTGCCCTGGCATATTACGTCGCCCGCCTGCCGCGGGTCCTCAAGGGGCTCTTCGATGTCGTCCTGACGTTGCCCCTGGTCCTGCCGCCGACGGTCTGCGGCTGGCTGCTGCTCCTGGTCTTTGGCTTGAAGCACCCGGTCGGCATCTTTCTCAACGACGTGGGCATCCGCTTCGTCATGACCTGGTATGGCGGCGTCCTGGCGTCGGCTGTCGTCGCCTTTCCCCTCATGTACCGCACGGCCCGCGGGGCCTTTGAGAGTTTCGATGAAACCCTGGCCTGGAGCGGTAAGACCCTAGGCCTGTCGGATACGTTCATTTTCTGGCGCATCCGCCTGCCCTACTGCAAGCAGGGCATTATCGCCGGGACGGTCCTGGCCTTTGCCCGGGCTTTGGGTGAATACGGGGCGACGAGTATGCTCATCGGCTATATTCCCAAGAATACGGCGACTATTTCGACGACGGTCTACCAGTTATGGCGGACCAATGACGAGTACAGCGCCTTCATCTGGGTCCTGGTGAACCTCGCTATCAGTGCCGTCGTCCTGCTGACAGTCAATCTCTTTGAAAAGCGCAGCCGCGAAAGGAGACACCTGGCATGATCGAACTGGATATCCATAAACGCTGGGGGTCTTTTTCCCTCGACGTGCAGCTTCGCCATCAAGGTGGCATCCTCGGCCTTCTCGGCGCTTCGGGCTGCGGCAAGAGTAAGACCTTGCAGTGTATTGCCGGCATCGAAAGGCCTGATGCCGGGAAAATCGTCGTCGGGACGCGGACTTTTTTCGACAGCGAACGGCAGGTCAACGTCCCTGTCCCGCAGCGGCGCGTGGGCTATCTGTTTCAGCACTATGCCTTATTTCCCAATATGACCGTCGAAGAAAATATCCGCTGTGGTGTCCGTACGGCGTCGCCGAAAGGAGAAGCCCGCCAGCAGGTCCGGGATATGATGGAACGACTGCGGCTGACGGGACTGGAAAGGCAGAAACCGGCTGAGTTATCCGGCGGCCAGCAGCAGCGCGTCGCCCTGGCCCGCATCTTGGTCAATGAACCGGACATCCTGCTCCTGGATGAACCGTTCAGCGCCCTGGACAGTTATTTAAAAGAAAAAGTCATGACCGAACTCAAGGACTTATTACAGCAATTCCCGAAAGACGTCGTCCTGGTAACGCACAGCCGCGATGAGGCCTATCAGCTCTGTCAGGCCATTGCCGTCCTCGATGACGGCTGCGTATCAGCCTGTGCGCCGACGAAGGAGCTCTTTGCCGACCCCAAGTCTCGGGCGGCGGCGGTCCTGACGGGATGCAAGAACATCGCAGCAGCCCGCAAGGCTGGGGCGGATACGGTCTTTGTCCCGTCGTGGCAGGTGACCTTACAGACGGGACGGCCCGTTGGCGACGACCTCTGCGCTATCGGCATCCGCGGCCATGCTTTTCACGGCGGTGACGGCGAAAATGCCCGGCCCATCGTCGTGACTGAAGAAATCGAACAGCCCTTTGAATGGATCGTCAAGTTCCGCTATGCCGGTCAGACGGCGGGGGCACAGGCTCTCTGGTGGCGCTTTGCCAAACCGGAACGGCCGGCTGTCCTGCCGGATCGGTTATCTGTCAGGGGCGAAGATATTTTACTCTTATACAGGTGATATTTATGGAAACTTTATTTGACCGACTTTATCATGAATTACAGGCCGGCCAGCCGGCTGTCCTGCTGACCGTCGTCGCCAGCCAAGGGTCGACGCCGCGGGGCATCGGCAGCCATCAGGCCGTCTTTGCTGACGGGACGACGGCCGGTACCGTCGGCGGCGGCTATCAGGAATACTTGGCCATCCAGGCCGGGAAACAATGCCTGGCCCAGCAGCAATCGGCTTTCCGCCGCCTCATCCTCCATCCCAACGACGAAGAAGACATCAACGCGGCCTGCGGCGGCGAATTGACTGTGTTCTGCCAATATCTCGACCCGGCTGAACCGGGGCTGCTGGACCTGCTGTCAGTCATCCTTCAGGCCCTGCGCCAGCAGACGGCGTCGTGGCTGGCTCTCGATGTCAGCGATGAAAGGCAATGGGGCATGGCCCTGGTACGGGAAGGGGCTGTACAAGGCTGCGGCCAGATGGGCTCCTTGCAGGCTGTCGATGCCGCCTGGTGCCGGCAGAACGTAGCCGGCATGGCCGGCGACGGCCAGCGCCGCTGGTATAGTGAACCTCTGGCCTATCCGGGGCGGGTCTTCATCTTCGGCGGCGGGCACGTTTCCCAGGCCCTGGTCCCGGTCCTGGCCAGTATCGGCTTTTCCTGCACCGTCGTCGATGACCGGGCTGAATTTGCCGACCCGGCCTTATTCCCGCAAGCAGAAGCCGTCTATGAGGCCGATTATGAGGCCCTTCCGGCAGACCTGGGCGTGACGCCGGACGATTATGTTTGCATCATGACCCGCGGCCATGTCGGCGACTACGATGTCCAGCGCCAGATGCTGGCTATCAAGCCCTATTACCTCGGCGTCATCGGCAGCCGCCGTAAACTGGCCTTTGTCAAAGAAAAGCTCCTGGCCGACGGATTTACGGCCGCAGAAATCGACGCCTGCCACGCGCCGATCGGCCTGGCCATTTCGGCCGTGACACCGGCAGAAATCGCCATCAGTATCGCGGCGGAACTCATTGCCATCCGGGCCAAGCGGGAAGGCCGAGAAAAGAGCCGCTACCACAAGCCATGACGGCAGCGGTCTATACGTATATCGGGGCTGGCGGTAAGACCACGTCGATTTACAGCCGGGCCCGGCAGGAACAGGAGGCAGGCCGGCGCGTGGCTGTCGTGACGACGACCCATATGATGCGGCCGGACCGATGGTTTGTCCCGGCTGATTTGCCAGCAGGGTGGCAGGACCCGTGGCAGCGCGACGGCATCGTCGTCGTCGGGCAGGACGGAGCGGATGGGAAAATTACCTGGCCTGGAGACGACGTTTACTTTCGTTTATGCACGGCAGCTGACGTCGTCCTCGTCGAAGGGGACGGATCGCGGCGCCTGCCCCTGAAGGTCATGGGACCCCATGAGCCGGTCATTCCAGCCAATACCTGCGAAGTGCACTGCTTGGCCGGGCTGTCTGCCCTGGGCCGACCGGTCCGGGACGTCTGTTTCCGCTGGGAGCTCTTGAATCTGGATCCGGAAACGGTCGTGACCGAACGCCTCCTGGCCTATATCGTGGAAGCCGGCTGCCTGGCCCGTATCGGAGACTGGAAAGACAAGACGACCGTCGTCCTCAACCAGGCCGATGACGAGGCACTGTGCCAGGCAGGGAAGCGGATCTTGAAGAAGCTGTCCCGGCCGGGGAAACTGACGGCGTATCCAGCAGAAATGAGGGAATCGAAATGAAGATAGCATTGATCTTGATGGCGTCCGGCTTTGGCCGGCGCTTTGGCGGCCATAAATTAGAAATACTCGTTCATGGCCGCCCTTTATATACGTATGGAATGAAAAGTCTGTGTCAGGCGGCACAGGCTTTTTTGCCATGTTCCGGCATCGATTGCCAGGTGACCGTCGTGACAGCCCATGCGGCCATTGCCTCGGCCTGCCGGGATCAGGGCATCGACGTCGTGTGGAACGACCAGGCCGGTGAAGGCATGGCGGCATCGCTGCGCTGTGCTGTCGAAGCCTGTCATGACGCCGGCGCCTGGGCCTTTTTTCCAGCCGACCAACCCTTGCTGACGTCAGAGACGGTTACCGATTTTCTCCGGCAGTTCCTGGCCTCGGGTGCACCTTTGGGCTGTATGCATAACGGCGAACGCCGTTGCAGTCCCGCTATTTTCCGCCGTATTTATGGGCCGGAATTGCTTCGGTTGCACGGTGATACTGGCGGGCGCCAATTCCTGCGCAGTCCCCAGACCTGGGTTTATCGGCCAAAGAAGACGGATGAATTATTTGATATAGATTACCAGAAAGATTTAATCTTTTTAAATAAACAAGGATTAAAATAACTATGATTAAAGTGTATTAATATTATATTTTAGACGAACTTTTGAATTGAATATATTTTTGTTATTTTTAAATTTAAATATAAAAATATAATTAAATAACGATAAAAGCTTTACAAATTAAAATGAACGAGTATAATAAAAGGCAGTTGAACGATTGACCGGCAGATTATTCCGTCAATCCATAGGGGAGTCAACGATACTTTACAATCATAAGGGGAGAGGTTCTATGACGAAACACATCTTTAGAACCAAAAGTATCAGTGAGTTTATTTCGGAAACGAAACAAGACGGCGGTATGAACCGCGTCCTCGGTACTTTTGGCCTGACTATGCTCGGTATCGGCGCTATCGTCGGTACAGGCATCTTTGTCCTGACTGGCGTTGCCGCTGCCAACTATTCCGGTCCTGCACTCATCATTTCATTTATCATTGCAGCGTTGGCCTGCGGCTGTGCCGCCCTTTGTTATGCTGAATTTGCCGCCATGGTCCCAGTTGCCGGCAGTGCCTATACCTATGGGTATGTCGCTCTCGGTGAATTTTGGGCCTGGGTCATCGGCTGGGACCTGATACTAGAGTACGCCTTTGCTGTATCAGCCGTCGCCATTGGCTGGTCCGGGTATTTCAATAATATCCTGACCAATTTGGGCATCGTCCTGCCGAAAGCTTTGACACTGGCTCCGTATGACGGTGGTATCGTCAACTTGCCGGCTGTCCTCATCCTCTGTGTCATCGCCTTCATCAACATTCACGGCGTCCGCCAGAGTGCAACTGTCAACAACATCATCGTTGCCATCAAATTAGCTGTCGTCGCCTTGTTCCTGGCTTTAGGCTTCAGCCATGTCGATGCAGCCAACTGGGTTCCCTTCATGCCTTATGGCTGGTCGGGTGTCTTTGCCGGCGCATCCATCATCTTCTTCGCTTACATCGGTTTCGATGCTGTTTCTACGGCGGCTGAAGAAGTCAAGAATCCGCAGAAAGATTTGCCCCGCGGCATCATCTTGTCGCTCATCATCTGCACGGTCCTGTACATCGCCGTATCGGCTGTCCTCACCGGGATGGTTCCGTACCTCGAATTTAAGACGACAGCGGCTCCGGTTGCTTTCGCTCTCCAGGCCGTCGGCTATCATTGGGGCGCTGCAGCCATTTCCGTCGGCGCTATTTGCGGCCTCACTTCGGTCCTCCTGGTCATGAGTTTTGGCCAGAGCCGTGTCCTCTTCGTTATGTCCCGTGATGGATTGCTTCCGAAATTCTTCGGTCATGTCCATCCGAAATATAAGACTCCGGCCCGCAGCTCCCTGCTGGTCTGCGTCGTTACCGCCATTACGGCCGGCTTCCTGCCCATCAACATCGTCGCTGAAATGACCAATATCGGCACGCTCTGTGCCTTCATCATCGTTTCGGCTGCGGTCATCGTCCTTCGCAAGAAGAACCCGAATCAGGAACGCGCTTTCAAATGTCCGCTCGTTCCCTTGGTTCCGCTCCTGGCTATCGCCTTCTGCGGTGTTCTCATTTACATGCTGCCCCTGGTTACACAGATCCGCTTCGTCGTATGGCTCTTGTTAGGCCTGGCCATTTACTTCGGCTATGGCTATAACCACAGCATCATCTCCCAGGCTCGCCGCGGTCAGCTCGGCGCAGCTCCCGTCCCGGGCGCTGTTGCACCGGCTGAACAAGCTGCTCAGGAAGGCCATCCGGCGAATCATTAATCCGCTTTCCAATCCAATACCAATACAGAAAAAGGCTGTCACTCTGTGACAGCCTTTTTCGATGTTAAAAATGCCCCAAGCGGGGTTTTGTAGGGGACGTCCTGAAAGGCGTCCCGCTGTGATATTCGGCCATAGCCTTATTCTGGTATAATGGTAGGCTTTTGCGAGCCACGAACCACGAGCCACTGCTTTTCCTCGGACTCAGATGCCGCTACGCGGCGACAGACTCAAACTAACAACGACGCTTCGGGAAACCCTCAGCGCGCAGCGGGACGCCCTTTGGGCGTCCCCTACGGATGCGGCGTTCCGCGGCGACAGACTCAAACTGACAACGACGCTTCGGGAAACCCTCAGCGCGTAGCGGGACGCCCTTTGGGCGTCCCCTACGGATGCGGCGTTCCGCGGCGACAGACTCAAACTGACAACGACGCTTCGGGAAACCCTCAGCGCGTAGCGGGACGCCCTTTGGGCGTCCCCTACGGTATCGCATATAGGCGATGGAGCCACGAGTCACTGATTCTGTGTTATACTATGGGGTATATAGTTTATCATAAAGGGGGTCTCCACATGAAGTGTGTTGTGTTGCTCAGTGGCGGCGTCGATTCTACGACGTGTCTGGCCATGGCTTTGACGAAATATAAAAAAGATGATGTTTTGGCGCTGACGGCTTATTACGGTCAGAAACATGCCAAGGAATTGGAAGCGGCCCGTAAGGTAGCGGCGCATTACGGGGTGCAACAACAGGAAGTCGATTTATCTCAGGCTTTCTCTTTGAGTGATTGTTCTCTTCTCCAGGGCAGTCATAAGCCAATCGCCCATGAATCCTATGCCGATCAGCTGGCTAAAAAAGGCGGCGAAGGGACCGTCGATACGTATGTGCCTTTCCGCAATGGCTTATTCTTATCCTTTGCAGCTGCTGTAGCCGTCAGTGTCGGTGCCGAAGTCATTTATTACGGTGCCCATGCCGATGATGCCGCCGGGCGGGCTTATCCGGATTGCACGCCGGAATTTGAAACGGCCATGAATACGGCCATTTATGAAGGTTCTGGCCGGACCTGTCATCTGGAAGCGCCGTTATTGTCGTGGAACAAGGCGGGTGTCGTCAAAGAAGGGCTGCGCCTGGGAGCCCCTTATGAATTGACCTGGAGCTGCTATGAAGGCGGCGATACCCCTTGCGGTGTCTGCGGGACCTGCCGCGACCGGGCGGCTGCTTTTGCCGCCAATGGCGTCAAGGATCCGGCATTGCCGTGAAAGACTGAAACGGGGAGGCATATTAAATATGAAATATAAAGTGAAGACGCGGCTGACGACGATGGTCCTGCTGGCCCTCATGGCTTTTGGGACGGTCAGCGCCAGTGAAGCCGTGTCTGAAAAGGATAATTTTTATCAGGCCGTCAATGGCCAGACTTTAGCGACCAAGAAAATCCGGCCGACGGAAGCGTCATGGTCCTGGTTCTCTGAACGGTCTTTGGAAAATAAACAGGCTTTAGGCAAGGAACTGGAAGCTGTCGCGGCCAAGGAAGGCACCTATGCCAAGGGGACGCCGGAACAGAAAATCGCCGACCTCTATGCCTGTGCTATCGACAATAAGCAGCGCAACACCACGGCCCGTGCCCATTTACAGGAACTGACGGGGCCCATCGAAAAGGCCCGGACCCTGCCGGAATTGACGGCGGCTTTGCAGGCTGTCAGTGCCAAGACGGGTACGGATATCTTCGTCGGCTATACTGTCGACCGCCTGCCGACAGGCCTGCGCTATGTGCCGCGCATCTTGACGGTGACGCCGTCCTTTACGCGGGATGAACTGGAAAAGGAACCTCAGCCCGGTGCCTGGAAGGCGTATCGGGAGTACGTCGCCCATATCCTTCAGGAAGCCGGTGAAACGCCGGATGAGGCGACGGCACACAGCCAGGCCATCTTCGATATGGAAAAGGGTTTGGGGCCTCATTTACTGACGAGTGAACAGCGCAACGATGTGACCGTCCAGAACCGCCTGATGTCGCGGGGAAAATTGGAAAAACTCATGCCCAACATGGGTGGCAGGACGGTCCTGACTAACTTGGGCCTGAATAAAGAAAAACAATTCTTCTTATCTAATCCGGACTATTTGCAGCAATTCGACGCCCTTTATGTCCCTCAGAACCTCGATTTGCTCAAGAGTTACGCCGTCTATCAGGTTTACAGCGGCTTTGCGCCCAGTGCGGATATTAAATTGCGGGACTTGCAGCGCAATTACGCCCTCCAGCGTTTCGGCATCGCTCAGGCCCGGGACGACAAGGAAACGGCGAGCCGCATGATCCAGAGCATGTTGTCTTATGAGTTTGGCCAGATTTACATGAAGAACCATTGTACGGCGGCCATCATCAACGACGTGAAGAACATGGTCAACGAAATCCGCAATGTCTATAAACTGCGGCTGGAAGCCAATAATTGGCTCAGCCCGGAAACGCGCGGCAAGGCTGTCGATAAACTTAACAGCCTGCGTGTCTTTGTTGGAGGCCCTGCTGCCGATGACAAGCCGATCATCGAAAGTATGCCTGATGTCATTTCCCCGAAAGACGGCGGCGACTTACTGGCCAATGTCATGCATAACGGCGTCCTGGAGAAACAACAGGTCCACGCCCTGTTGGGAAAGGAGTTCAATCCCGATAAGTGGTATGCCTTTGATCCCCAGGATGTCAATGCCGCCTACATTCCGGAAAACAACAGTATCACCATCCCGGCCGGCATCCTGCAGCCGCCGTTTTATGATGCCAAGGCTTCGCGCGGTGCCAATCTGGGCGGCATCGGCGTCGTCATCGGGCATGAAATTTCCCATGCCTTTGACCCGAACGGCAGCAAATACGATAGTGAAGGCCGTCTGAAGAATTGGTGGAACAAGAAGGACTACGAAGCGTTCCAAAAATTATCCGCTGCTTTCGGCCCTTATTACGATAGCTATACCCTTGGCAAAGGACTCCATGAAAATGGCAAGCTCGTCAGCAATGAAGCTATTGCCGACTGCGGCGGCCTGTCCGTCGCGACAGAATTGGCCCATGGCGATGAAGGGACTTTGCGCGACCTGTATCGTACCTTCGCTACGGTCTTTGCCACTAAGATGACGGACCAGCTGCTGCTCTACCTGGTCCAGAACGATCCACACCCGACGGGAGAAGCCCGCGTCAACGGCGCCCTGTCGGCGACCAATGGCTTCTATACGGCCTACGGCATCCAGCCCGGTGACGGCATGTATGTCGAACCGCAGAAGCGCGTCCATTTGTGGTAGAATTTTCGTGGCTCGTGGCTCGTGGCTCGTGGTTCGCAGGGTGTCCTTGTTATGGCGGCCTGCGAACGGCGACCTGCGGCCTGCGTTCTCATAAAGTATTTACACAACTAATCCTTGCATTATCTTTGGGAATACGGTACAATCGCAGTGAGCAATAGCTGTATATTGCACTAGTGGGACAAAAAATGTACCACCTGGAACAGAAATGTCAATCGTAACGTGTACGTGAGTAGAAAAGGAGAAATCTGTATGCTGAAAAAAACAAAGATCGTCTGCACCTTAGGCCCCAGTTCCAATACCCCGGAAATTATCGAAAAGATGATTAAAGCCGGCATGAACGTTGCCCGCTTTAATTTCTCCCATGGTTCTCATGAAGAACATAAACAGCGCATCGACATGGTCCGCGCTGCCTCCCAGAAACTGGGTATCCCTGTGGCACTGCTCCTGGACACGAAAGGCCCGGAAATCCGTTTGGGCAAATTTAAGAATGGCTCGATCATGATGGAAGCCGGCAAGGACTTTACCTTGACGGCCCGTGACATCGAAGGCGACGAAACGATTGCCTCCATGAACTATAAAGAACTGCCGCAGGACGTCAAAGCCGGCGACCACATCCTCTTGTCGGACGGCCTGGTCAACTTGGAAGTTGTCAGCGTCGACGGCGAAGATATCCATACGAAGATTCTCAACAGCGGCAAGATGAGCGACCGCAAGCGCGTTGCCGTACCGGGCATTGCCATCAACCTGCCGGCCGTTTCTGAAACCGATGCCGCTGACATCGAATTTGGCTGCCGCATGAATATGGACTGGATTGCCGCTTCTTTCATCCAGCGCGGCAAAGATGTCCTGACGATCCGCAAGATTTTGGAAAAACACGACAGCCACATGAAGATTATCTCCAAAATCGAATGTCAGGCAGCTGTCAACAATATCGACGATATCATTAAGATGAGCGACGGCATCATGGTTGCCCGTGGTGACCTCGGCGTCGAAGTCCCGGCGGAAGAAGTACCGATGCTCCAGAAAGTCCTCATCCATAAATGCCAGGCTGCGGGCAAACCGGTCATTACGGCGACGCAGATGCTGGAATCGATGTGCAACAACCCGCGTCCGACCCGGGCAGAAACGAGCGACGTTGCTAACGCCATCCTCGATGGCACCGATGCCATCATGCTCAGCGGCGAAACGGCTGGTGGCCTCTATCCGGTAGAAGCCGTAGAAACTATGGCCCGCGTCGCAACCTTTACGGAAAGCAACTTCACGCCGAAGTCCTATGAAGATGTCGACGCCGAATCGACAACGACGACGGAATCCATCGGCAAAGCCGTCGTCAAGATTGCCAAAGACCTCCACGCTGCGGCTATCATCGCTTCGACCGAACGCGGCGGCACAGCGCAGATGATTTCTAAATTCCGCCCGGCCTGCCCGATTGTGGCCGTATCGCCGCACGAAGCCATCGTCCGCCGCTTGCAGCTCAACTGGGGCGTCCAGGCCGTCACGGGCAAAGAAGCGAACGACACCGACGCTGTCGTCGATAATGCTATCTTCGCAGCCCTCGACAACGACCTCATCAAAGCCGGCGACCTCGTCGTCCTCACGGCCGGTGTCCCCGTTGCCAAAGCCGGTTCGACCAACATGATCCGCGTCCAGGTCGTCGGTGACGTCCTCCTCCGCGGTACCGGTATCGGCCGTAATTCGGCCATCGGCAAAGTCTGTGTCGCTGAATCGAAAGAAGACCTGGAAAAGAACTTCAGCGACGGCTGCATCCTCGTCCTCCGTTCGGCCCGCGCTGATTTCGTCGATTATATGAAACGGGCCAGCGCCATCGTCTCCGAAGAAGTCGGCCTGACCAGTGAATCAGCCATCGTCGCCATCACCTTGGGCATCCCGACCGTCGTCGGCGCAGCTCATGCCGTAGACACTCTGGAAAATGGCGAAATCGTCACCGTAGACGCCAGCCGCGGCACCATCTTCCGCGGCGAAGCCAACGCACGATAAGCATCACCCTGATAGGAGGGGCTGTCGCATTAAGCGACAAGCCCCTTTTGTGGTTCGTTTGGCGTGGTTCGTTTGCCGAAAATTCTCACAGCTGCAAGAAAAATGATATTTTCATACAGCAGATTGTTAAAAAATTTAAACCTTCACGGCAAACAAATCACGAACCACGGCAAACCACGTGAAAAAAGGGATTGTGCATGACGGCAAAAGCCTTCGTGCGACAATCCCTTTTTTCACATCCCCATAAATTCCAGCATTTGTATCATGCCGGCTGGGAACGTGTTTATGTCCAAGGATTCCTGCAAAGTGTGTTCACCGCGGCTGCGGCAGAAGCCGAAGGAAATGGACGGGATGCCCTGGCTCATGGGGATGTTGGCATCGGTGCTGCCGGCAATGCAGGTTGTCGGCAGGCTGTGGCGCTGACGGATTGCCGTGATGCGGTCTGCCAGGGGATTGGCGTCCAGTCGGCTGCAGGGACGTTCGCCCAGGAGCGTTGTCCCGATGTGGACGCTTTCCCGTTCTCCTGCTTTTATGATGGCGTGGAAGGCCTGGTCCAGTTTATCCAGTTCGTCGGCATTTTCCGAACGCAAGTCGACAGTGAACTTCGCTTTGGCAGCGATAGAATTGATGGTCGTACCGCCGGCGATGGTGCCGACATTGTACGTCGTCTTCGGCTGGGACGGTACAGACAGCCCATAGAGACGGCTGATGAGGCGGGCCGCTTCGGCAATGGCATTGGACTGGCCGAAATGCATCCAGCTGTGGCCGCCGGCAGCTTCGACCGTCACGGCATAGCGCCGGGATCCGACGGCAGTCGTCACGAAGGTATCGAAAGTACAGTCGACGGCGACGACTTCGGAAATCCGGTCGTGCCAATCGGCCATGACCTGCCGCATCCCCTTGAGATTGCCCAGGCCTTCTTCGCCGACATCGAAGGCGAAAAGCAGGCCCTGCGGCGGCATGAGCTGTAAATCGAAAAACATTTTGATGATGAATAATAAACCGGCAATACTGGCACTGTTGTCGCTGCACGACGGTGCCGACAAGATGTGTCCCGTCTGATGAATGGGGATTTCCTGTAAATCTTTAAATACAGTATCTATATGAGCGGTGTAAAGGGCGACCTTTTCACCGCTTTTTATATGGCAGGGATAGAGAATATTGCCGGCTTCATCGCGATAGGCACTGCTAGCTCCCAAGCCATGTAAATATTGGAGAATCCATTCCCCCTTGGCCTGTTCGTGACCCGTCGGCGAAGGCAGCGAAATAATCTGACAAAGTAATTCCATAAAATCACAGCGGTGCTCCCGCACATAACGTTCTATATCTTCATTCATGGTGATGACTCCTCTCTCTTCATGGTAACTTTATTATAACATGGAAAAGACGCAGGCCGCCTGGATAAGGCGGCCCGATGTGATGTTCGACCACAGCCTATCCGAGTATAATGGCAGGCTTTTACGAACCACGAACAACGAGCCACTATTTTTTCACGAGCCGAGGGTTACTCGAGGCGATGTCTTCAGTTTGAGTTTGACGCCGCGCAGCGGCATCTGAGTCTGAGGCGACCGGCGGGACCGTCAGGTCCCCGATTCGATGAACGATGAACGGCTTTTTTACCCATGTACTTGAGTGTCATTATCTTTTAATTACAAAAATGACCACTTGCGACAAAAAAACGTCATTTTAGGACAAGTTTGTCTTATCCCCTCGTTTTATATCGTATAATGCAAGTAGATAAGAAACCCATATAACGAATGTATGAAATGTAAAAATGTAAACCTAAAATAGAAAGGGATGAAGTTATTAAAACTGATATTTTTATCAAACATTATTAAAGAACATGTGGAAGTATAACATTTAGCGAAACAATTTTATATCATATTAATTATATTATAAGTGAGAAAGACAATTGTCTATACAAATAAAAAATAATTAAAGCATTTTTACGGTAAAATATTCTGGAGCTGAAAAAAAGGAGGCGAACATTTATGAATAAGATTTACAAGGTAGTATGGAATACAGTTCGCAATTGTTACGTAGTCGGATCCGAACTGATTAGCTCGAAATCGGGCAGACATAGCGCATCGAATGGCAAGTCTTCGAGTTTGAAAGTTACTTTGACCGTACTAGCGCTCTGCGGGATGACGGCTTTAGGAAGCGGAGTGGTCCCGGCGTATGCGGCGGATGGCACGGGAGCTGTAACGGCAAAGAATCAATACGTCGCATTGAGGTTCTCTAGTCCTGATGATGGCGATTCAAGAGCTGAATACCAGAATGGTCAATGGCATACTACTTTTAATGGAAAAAACTACGATACGGTTGACAGTGGTATGAAGGATAAATATAATCAGCCTATTATCTATTGGGTCCGCAACGGCTATTCGCTGACCATAGTCGACGGCCAGCCTTATACGTCCTTGTCGGACAATGGCCGCCGGGCTGATGTCAGCTGGACAGATGATGCAAATGCCAAACCGTCGGATATCTTAGAAAGCGTTACTTCGACTCATGTCCAAACGAATGTGACGACCAATGTTGGCGAAACGTTGCAGCAAGTCAATGCTGGAACCTATGCTGGTGTGAGCAATTCTGATGGAACAGAGGTTAACGGCAAATGGAATTACATCGTCAAAGACTCCAGTTGGAAAGGCGTTGTCGACGCTTCGAATTATCGCAACGGGTATGCTGACTTAGTTTCTAGTGGCAAGCCTAGGGGCTTTGTCAGAACTACGGATGCTGGCTCTAAATTAGCTTGGAACGCTACCCTTAGCGCATATACGTATAATGGAAAAGTTGTCGATTATAGCAATATCTATGTCATTGATGGGGAAATCGGTGTCTTCACCAACGCTTCGGAATCAGAAGTCTATACAGGAACAGTCTTTGGTAAAAATAATGAAGTCTTGATGACTGTCAAGAAATCTGATGGCAGCTATTACAGCTATTGGGGCGCTGAAGTCAATGACGCTGGCGCTACGATGGATACCTATCGGGTAGCCGAATACCAGAAAGACCTCAACGTCTTGCGGGACAATGACTTTGCCCTCTATCATAACGATATTAAGTCCGTAGATATGAGCACGAACGATTCTTCGGCAACCATTTCCCTCATGCGTAATGGTGATGGTACGAGCAATCCTGCTGTCGATGGAACGTTGACCATTACTAATGGTGGCGGCACAGGTGGTAAGGACACCTATGTCCGTATTTCCAACACGACGAATGGACAAGAAGTTTCTAAGACCTTTACGACAGGCTCGAAAGTCAGCGCCATTGGGTCAACTGATGCTACAACAGGACTGACGATTAATGGTGTCGATTACACGATTAAACCGGATGTCAGCTGGACTGCCCAGGCTGGCGGTAAGGACGTCAATGCTGTCAATCAGAAAGTCAACTTTGTTGGAAGTGACCATATTACCGTTACCGGAACAGATGGTCAGATTAAATTTGAAGCTACTGGGTTGGCAGATACGGACCTCACCAATATCACGAACACGGCAGTAACAAAGATTCAAAACATCGCTAAAGGCGAAGATGTCCATATCAAAGCCGATACCTATACGGTAGGTAATGATGGTTCCGTTACCATGACCTACGTCGATGGCAATGGCAATACAATTGATGGCACGGCCAAGATTACGGGCATCGCCAAGTCGGATCTGTCGAATATCACCAATAAAGGAAATACCGTTATCAAGAATATTGCTAAAAATGCTGTGAAAGTTATTGGTGGGACGAACACGGCCGTTGAAACTTCGACGACAGATAATGGACCTGTGGAATACAAAGTCAATCTCAATAAAGATGTCAACTTGGGCGATACGATTCAGCTCAATGGCTCCGATGGCTCCATCAGTGCTAAATCGGGCGGCGCGAGGTTGTCTTTCAACAACAACGGCTTGACGGTTTCCCAGGCCAAGAATGGCGTGACTAATGAAACGAGAATCAATGGAGCTGAGATTACGGTCGACGGTGGTATCGGTAACCAGACAACTATCAAAGGTTCGATGGCTAGTATCGGCAGCGTCCTAGTCAACGGCGGTGGTGGAACAGCTACGATTAGTGGCCTGACCAATAAAACGACGAAGTACGCGGGTTTTGCAACATCTGGCCGGGCAGCAACGGAAGAACAGTTGAAAGAAGTCAACAGCAAAGCGACTGCAGCAAAGACGACGGTTACTAACGGCAAGAACATTACTGTCAACGAAGCGAAAGCAGATGATGGCAGCAGCACGTATACCGTAGGCTTGGCAAAAGATGTCGTTCTTGGCGACAATGCCATTAAGCTCAATGGCTCCGATGGCTCCATCAGTGCTAAATCGGGCGGCGCGAGGTTGTCTTTCAACAACAACGGCTTGACGGTTTCCCAGGCTAAGAATGGCTTGACTAATGAAACGAGAATCAATGGAGCTGAGATTACGGTCGACGGCGGTATCGGTAACCAGACAACGATTAAAGGCTCGACGGCCCGAATTGGTAATGTCTTGGTTAACGGTGGTAGCGGAACGGCTACGATTACTGGCTTGACCAATAAAACGACGGATTACACCGGCTTTGCAAACGGCAGTGGCCGGGCCGCAACGGAAGAACAGCTGAAAGAAGTCGACAGCAAAGCGGCAGCCGCAAAGACGACGGTCACTAACGGCAAGAATATCACTGTCGACGAAGCGAAAGCAGATGATGGCAGCAGCACGTATACCGTAGGCTTGGCAACAGATGTCGTTCTCGGCGACAATGCCATTAAGCTCAACGGTTCCGATGGTTCCATCAGTGCTAAATCGGGCGGAGCCCAGCTGGCTTTCAACAACAGCGGCTTGACGGTTTCGCAGGCTAAGAATGGCTTGACCAATGAAACGAGAATCGATGGAGCTACGATTACAGTCGATGGTGGTACGGGTAACCAGACGATCATCAACGGTTCGACGGCTCGTATCGGCAGTGTCTTGGTCAACGGTGGTAGCGGAACGGCTACGATTACTGGCTTGACCAATAAAACGACGGAGTACACCGGTTTTGCAAACGGCAGTGGCCGGGCAGCTACGGAAGAACAGCTGAAGGAAGTTGCAGGCAAAGCTGGCGAAGCTATCGAAACGGCTGGCAAAGGCTGGAATCTGACGACTAACGGTAAAGAAGCTAGCAAGACCAACATCGCTCCGGACGGCACGGTAGACTTCTCCAGCAGCAATGACAATCTGATCATCAGCAATGCTGGCGCAAATCTCTCGTTCTCCCTCAGTGATAATCTCGACCTAACCAAGAATGAAGCTAATAAAGGCAGCGTCAAAGTCGGTAAAAATACGACATTGACAGATGGACTTCTCCAGGTCGGTAACTTGTCCCTGACGGCAAATGCTCTCACAATTGACGGTTCGACCTATATCAGTGCCAGTGGTATCAATGCCAATAAACATAAAATCACCAATGTCTTAGCTGGGAAAGATGATATGGATGCAGTCAACGTCGGTCAGCTCAAATCGGCTATCCGCGATTCGCAAGTTTCCATCAAGGCTGGTGATGGCATCAGTGTCGCTAAGACGGGTAACCAGTACACAATCAATGTTAATATTGAAGGCGTTACCAATAACCAAGGCAAAGTAACGGTTTCGACAGGTGACAGCACTTCGACAGAAAGTGGTTCCGAATCCGGTTCGTCGGGCGCTAAGAAGTTCAAAGTCATGGACCTCATGTATCGGGCAGAATCTAATGAAGTTGCTCCAGAAACGACAACAGATACCGGTAAACCTATGAAAATTGAAAGTATTCCGGAAGATATCAAGCTTGAAGCTGATGATAACCAGGCTGCCAGTGTCGTAAATGGTGAAACTATTAAGATTGCTGGTGATGGTACGAATATCTCGACGAAAGCTAACGTTACTGGAGCAGGCAGCATGGATACCATATCCGTTTCCCTGAAACCGGATATTCAAGTTGATAGTGTTACTATCAACAATGGTGGACCGACCATTAATAATACTGGTATCGACATGAATGGTAAGAGCATCACCAATGTTGAAAATATTACCGTCAACAATGGTCCGACCATCAATAGCAGCGGTATCGACATGAACAGCCAGAAGATCATCAACCTGGCTGAAGGAGATATCTCCGAAACGTCGACAGATGCCGTCAATGGCGGTCAGCTCTACAACACGAACCAGGCCGTCATTGCCAATGCGGAAAACATCAACAGCCTGAGCCATTCGCTCAACAAGCTGGACAGCCGCATCAACCGCGTCGGTGCTGGTGCAGCCGCGCTGGCAGCCCTCCACCCGCTCGACTTTGACCCGGACAACAAGTGGGACTTCGCAGCTGGTTACGGCAACTATGCTGGCGCTAATGCCGTCGCTATCGGTACCTACTATCGTCCGAACGAAAACACCATGTTCAGCATCGGTGGCAGCTTCGGCGGCGGTGAAAATATGATCAACGCCGGTGTCAGCTTCAAACTCGGCAGCGGTGGCAGCGGTATCACGACGTCCAAGACGGTCATGGCCAAGAAGATTAAAGAACAAGATGAACTCCTGAAAGCACAGGATGCTAAGATGAAAGAACAAGACGAAAAGATTGCTAAACTGGAAGCTCTCGTAGCCCAGCAAGGCGAAATGATTCAGCAGGCACTTGGCAAGAAATAGTGCCATCCAGAAGGCTTCGCGTGAAGGTTCCGGCCATCATGCGGGGCCTTTTGATGTTTGATGTTTGATGCGTGATGTTTGATGTGA
Organism: Megasphaera elsdenii DSM 20460; assembly: GCF_003010495.1. Taxonomy (NCBI): domain Bacteria; kingdom Bacillati; phylum Bacillota; class Negativicutes; order Veillonellales; family Veillonellaceae; genus Megasphaera; species Megasphaera elsdenii. Next base: position 1,003,876 of record NZ_CP027570.1, read on the forward strand.
TAATGTGGATTTTGGGAGGCAGGCCGCAAAAAAACACGGCCAACGGCCTTGTGCGTAGTATGCGTAGGGGCCGACCTTTAACCTCTCAGACCGCCTTTGGCGGCCAGCTCCCCTATAAAGGGAGCCTTGTGAGTCCCGTTGTGAGATTTCATTACAGCCCATTCGAGTATAATGGCAGGCTTTTACGAGCCACGAATCACGAACCACGAGCCACTAATTTCTCTTTTGGTTGTAAATGCAACAGAAATATTCCTTTCTTTTTGTTATACTTTACGTGTACTCGATAAGAGCTGCGAATTTTGAATCACCCATTCATTTATATGTCCATAATATAGGAGGTTTTCCCCATGACAAAAGAAAAACAGATGTTTTGTTTCCAGTGTGAACAGACCGCTATGGGTACTGGCTGTACCGGTTGTGCCGGCGTTTGTGGCAAATCGGCTGTTGAAGCTGGCTTGCAGGATGTTTTGACCGGCGCTCTCGTCGGCTTGGCCCGTACCTGTCAGACTGCCGCTCCGACGGCTAAGACCTATCGTACCATCCTCGAAGGCATGTTCACGACCATTACCAACGTCAACTTCAATACGACGACGACCCAGGCTATGGTCGATAAAGTCCATGCTGAAGCCGCTGCTCTTTCGTCCACTCCCGCAGCTGACTACGACATGAACCAGATGTGGAACGCTGACGAAGATATCCGTTCCCTCAAATCGCTCATCCTCTTCGGCATGCGCGGCATGGCTGCTTATGCTTACCACGCTCTCATGCTCGGCAAATCGAGTGAAGAAGTCGATTCCTTCTTTGTCAAAGGCTTATCGGCTATCGGCGAAGACTGGGGCATGGATGAACTTCTCCCGATTGTCATGGAAACAGGCAAAGTCAACTTGACCTGCATGGCCCTCCTCGATGAAGCCAACACGACTACTTATGGTACACCGGTTCCGACGACGGTTCCTTTGACTGTTGAAAAAGGCCCGTTCATCGTCGTTACTGGCCACGACCTGAAAGATTTGGAACTCCTCCTTAAACAGACAGAAGGCAAAGGCATCAACATTTACACTCATGGTGAAATGCTCCCGGCCCATGCATATCCGGAATTGAAAAAATACAAACACCTCAAGGGCAACTTCGGCACGGCTTGGCAGAACCAGCAGAAAGAATTTGATGGCGTTCCCGGTGCTTTCCTGTTCACGACGAACTGCCTCATGCCGCCTCGCAAATCCTACATCGACCGCGTCTTCACGACGGAAGTCGTTTCCTTTGACGGCGTAACTCACATCGGCGAAGACAAAGACTTCACACCGGTCATCGAAAAAGCGCTGGAACTCGGCGGCTACAGCGAAGACCAGCACTTCACCGGCATCAACGGCGGCAGCACGGTAACGACAGGTTTCGGTCATGGTACCGTTCTCTCCGTAGCTGACAAAGTCATCGATGCTGTCAAAGCTGGCGCTATCAAACACTTCTTCCTCGTCGGCGGTTGCGACGGCGCTCGTCCGGGCCGTAACTACTACACGGAATTTGTTAAACAGACCCCGGCTGATACGGTTGTCCTCACCTTGGCTTGCGGCAAATACCGCTTCAATGACCTCGACCTCGGCACCATCGGCGGCTTGCCGCGCATCATGGATATGGGCCAGTGCAACGACGCTTACAGCGCTATCCAGGTAGCTGTCGCTTTGGCAAAAGCCTTCGATTGCGGCGTCAACGACCTGCCTTTGTCCATGGTTCTCTCCTGGTACGAACAGAAGGCTGTCTGCATCCTCTTGACCCTCCTCTCCTTGGGTATCAAGAACATCTACCTCGGACCAACACTGCCGGCCTTCGTCTCCAAGAATGTCCTCAACTACTTGGTAGAAAACTTCAACATCACTCCGACCAGCACGCCGGAAGCTGACCTCAAAAAGATTTTGGGATAAGAGGCCGTAGTTTATAGTTTGTAGAAGAGAGATTTAAACTCAAAAGAGGCTGTCCAATGCGACAGCCTCTTTTTTTTTCGCCTGTATGCGATTTCGTAGGGGACGTCCTGTCAAGGCGTCCAGCCTCTGCTGTCCGTTTTGGCGACCGTCTTGCGCCTTCCGTTGGTCGGCACCCGATGGGTCAAAAAGGCTTAGGACGGCCCCTACGGAGGCCCCGATTGGGGCGCTTTAGCGCCCTAACTACTTGCGGAATTGCCTATTCTACGGTAATATAAACGTATACTAATCTTATTATATGCAAATGGGAGGCTTTTACTATGGCAGACAATAAAACTTATGCTGTGTTCCAGACGAACCGCGGCGATTTTACGGTTGAACTTTTTGCGGACAAAGCTCCGATTACGGTCGAAAATTTTGTCAATTTGGCAAAATCCGGTTTTTATGATGGCACGATTTTCCATCGCATCATTGCCGATTTCATGATCCAAGGCGGCGACCCGACGGGTACGGGCTGCGGCGGCTCGAAGCAGACGATCCCTGATGAATTTGGTCCGGGCCTTGATTTCAGCGAACCCGGTATCCTGGCTATGGCCAATGCCGGCCCCAATACGGGCAGCTCTCAGTTCTTTGTGACTGTTGTCCCGACGCCGTGGCTCCAGAACCATCATTCGATTTTCGGCAAGGTCGTCAAAGATTACGATGTCGTCGAAGGTATCAGCAGAGTCAAAACGAATTTTGCAGATAAACCCCTGGAAGATGTCGTCTTGAACACGGTGAAAATCGTAACGGAAGCCTAAGTGCTTCATGTTGTATTATACGTATATGGTGCGCTGTGCCGACCAGTCTTTATATACGGGCTGGACGCTGGATGTAGCCAAACGGGTGGCAGCGCACAATGACGGCAGAGGGGCCAAGTATACCCGTTCCCGTCGCCCTGTGACCCTGGCCTGGTGCCAGGGTTTTCCTACAAAACACGAAGCGATGCATTGGGAATGGCAGATCAAGCAGTGGACGAGAAAGAAGAAGGAGAAGCTCTGCCGGGAACAGCTTTCCGTAACGGATGAGGAAGGATGATCGAAATGAAACTATGGAAAAAATGGCTGACGACAATCGTTGCCAGTTTATCCCTCTGTATCGCACCGGCAGCGATGGCTTCGGCCGCTTCGACGGCGCAGATCTTGCTTTACGGGGCCGCGACGATGGTCCTGGCAAAACAGCAGCTGCTCCAGATGGACAACAATAACCAGAAACAGATGCTGGCCAATACCCAGGCCAAGACGGGCGTCGTCAATAATGAAGCCTACAGCGACCGCCTGGAAAATATCCAGCGCAATCTCGTGGCGACGGGCCTGATTAAGCGCAATTACGATGTCTATGCCAATCCCTCGACGGATTTGAACGCCTTTGAAACGATCGGCGGCGTCATTTCCGTCAATAAGGGGATGCTCGATGCCCTCAATGATGACGAACTGGCCTTTACGCTGTGCCATGAAATGCAGCACGGTGAAAAACGCCATGCCATCAACGGCGTCCTCAAGAGTATCGGTATTTCGACCCTCGTCGACGTGTCCCTCGGCGGCAATGCCGATGTCCTGGACATCCTCTTGGGCAGTGTAGCCGTCAATTACATCGACAATGAATTTGTCACTATGGACCAGGAAAAACAGGCTGATGCGACGGGCTTCAATGTCTTCAAGAACACGGCATATAATGTCGGTGGTGCCGCTTCGTCCATGCAGTACGTCTATGAACAGTATGGCGAATTGTGGCAGGAAGGTTTCAAACGCATCATCAGCCCGAACAACCATCCGCAGATGTCGAGCCGTATCGAAAAGCTGGCCGGACGCATGAGCTTGTGGTCAGGCAACCACGTCCAGGTCGGCGGCAACACGGTATATGTCAACGCACAGCCTGTTGTTACGCCGGCCGTGTCCGGAACCTATTCGTCACGGCGTCGGGCTTTCCTGGTCGCCGGCAATCTGGCCCGGGCTACGCACGATGTCTACGGCGAAGCGACGAAAGACGATAAAGTCGTCACCGAAGCGATGAACAAGAAGCAGCCGTCGTGGAAGGTGTCGTCCCGCGGCGATGACGTCTACGTCAACGGCTTGCGCGTCATGACCTGTGCCGACGGCGATAACCAGCCGGTCATCGTCAAGAATATCCAGTCGGCCCTGGAAGCCAAACCGGCCATGCTGAACAAGAAGGAAATCCAGAAGCAGAATAAAGCCTGGACCCATAAGTATGGCTATAAGAAACAGAAGAAGGAGAAAAATGCGTAAACAAATAGCTTTTGTCACGGCCCTCATGGCCTTGACCCTGGGCGTCGGCATCCTCGCCGGTGCCCGCCAGTCGACGGACTCTCATGGCGTCGATGTGGCCCTGGAAGAAGCGCGGCAGCATGCGACGACTGATGGCGATGACGTGCCAGCCTTGCGGGAAAAACCGCAGGTCACTCTTCATTATCCGGCGACGGATCCGGCCGATGCCCATCCCATCCTGCGCTGGAGCCGTGTCGACGGGGCTGTCATGTATGACGTGCAGATATTGAAGAAGGAAGAAGAAAAGGACGCGGACGGGAAACCCAGTACGTCTTATGAACCGTTCATGGATGACCAGAAGGCCTATACGACAGGACTGGAACTGGATTTGCCCGATACTTTCCTGGGACAGGTCTTTTACTGGCGCGTCCGCGGCCTCGATTTGAAGGGGCGTCCCGTCAGTGAGTTCTCGGATGTCGAAGAAGTACATGTCGATATTTTCCAGCCTTTTACGGAAAAGCCGACGCCCTTGTCCTTTTTCAACCAGGGACCGGGACAGACCCTGCTCTACCCGGTCTACGACTGGATTGCCGTACCCGGGGCGGCCAAGTATGAGGTGGAAATCCTCAACGACCTGCCGGAAGACCCGAACGGCACGGCACCGTCAATCCATCGCATCGACAGTTATACGCCTCAGTATGCTCAGCAGTATGACCAGAAGGCCCGCATGGGCGACAAGCCGTTCTACTGGCGCGTCCTGGCCCTGGACGGGGCGGGGAATCCCATCGGCGGCTATTCCGATGCCCTGCCTTTCGAACTGGATCCGGCTGCCGAACAGGGCGTCGTCGCTATCTTCGGCGACAGTATCAGCCATGGCGGTGGCAGTATTTCTTATTCGCCGACGGACTGGGATTTCAGCTACGCTTCGTATCTCATGTTCCCGACGATCAACCTGGCTCAGAGCGGTGACACGAGCGCCATGGGCGTCGAACGCTTCGACCGCGATGTCCTGCCTTTCAAGCCCTCGTATGTCATCATCCTCATCGGCTCCAACAGCCTCCGGGCCGGCGTGCCGGCAGGCGAAGTCATTGCTGATTTACGGACGCTGAAGAAAAAATGCCTGAGCCACGGCATCAAACCGGTTTTCCTGACCATTCCGCCGCTTAACCCGCAGAACATCAAGGCCGCCTTCGACCAGGATACGGCCGATGACTGGCGCAGCGCCATTGCCGAAGTCAACGACTACATCGACACGCAGGTCCACATCGACATCACGCCGGGCATGGCTGACAGCCACGGCGAACTCAAGACCGAACTGGCTCTGGACGGCCTCCATCTCGACCCACCGGGCAAAAAAATGATGGCCGCCGCCATCAATAACGCCTGGGCCAGCATCACGGAATTACCCGATAGTGCCTGGGAGTGAGGGAAAGGGCTGACGCCCTTTCCAGTGGTTCGTGGTTCGTAAGCGGGCCGATAACCCTGTGGCGCCCCTACTTTTAAATTTAAAACCATCCACTAACCCCTAGCCACTAACAACTAACCACTAAAAAGACGCTGTCGCATTATGCGACAGCGTTTTTTTACACCTCCTCCAGCAAGCGCTTGGCTGTGAACTGGTCGGTGATGAGGACGTTGGCGTAGCCGCCTTTCAGGGCGGCGCGGATGCTGGCGATTTTGCCTTCGCCGCCGGAGAGGAGGATGCTGTATTCTTTGTTGCGCAGGTCATCCAGGGCGATGCCGACGGTGCGGTCATTCAATTCCTGGCTGGAGATGTTGCCGTCTTTGTCGAAGAAGCGGGAGCAGATGTCGCCGACGGCGTGGCTCTTGAGGTAGGCTTTTTCTTGGGTATCGGCATAGCCCAGGCGGAAGAATAGGGCGTTGTCGCGGACTGTACCGACGCTGAAGATGGCGATGTTGGCATTGCGCCCCAGTTCCAGGACGCGCTTGATGTGGCGGTCGCGGTAGACCATTTCCTTGACTTCTTTGGAGTCGAAGAGGACCGGCAGGGGCAGGTACTGGGCGATAGTTTCGTAGTTCTTGGCGAATTTTTCCAGGATTTCATTGGCGTAGGTTTCGCTCGTTGAAAGGGTGATGCCCCCTTCGAGCTGGACGATTTGGGCGCCCTTCAGGGGGTGGGGGATGAGCTGATGGGACAGGCTGTGGAGGGTTGTGCCCCAGCCGACGCCGATGATGTCGCCGTCCTGGATGATTTCATTGATATAGGCTGCGCCGCGCTGGCCGATATATTTCTTGACTTCTTCTTCATCTTCGATGGGTGCGTTGGCGATGCAGACCTGGCGCAGCCCGTAGGCCGAGGCCACTTTTTGGGCCAGCTGGCCCTGGTCTTCGATGGGGTCGAAGATTTCGATGCGCACGAAACCCATGTCCTTGGCGTACTGCAAGAGCCGGGAAACGGACGGTCGGGACAGCTGCAATTCCTTGGCGATATCGGCTTGGCTAAAGCCTGACTGATAATATAATTTGGCTGCGCTGATGGCTAGTTTATTCTTATTATGTTGCATACAAATCCATCCTTAAGATAAAATGGTAAATTTATATAATCCTCTGACGAAAAAGTAGTAGCGAATACAAATATATTCTTTTTCATTATCGCATTTTTGTTCAGGTAAATGCAAGGCAAAATGCAAAGCAATCTGCAAATATGACTTTTTATGTATACTATATTTTGCATAAAAATTATAGCCTTCACAACGACTATACGTAATGTGAAAATATGTTAATATTTTGTTGAAAAAATGTGCCGTCTGATGTATGATGAACCTACGGAAAATCCTCTATGCAGGTAGCGAAAGAAAATATCAGTGTCATTGACGAAAGGAGCAATTTTATTATGCAAGAGAAGCAGTATGTTATGGCCTTGGACGCCGGCACCACGAGTAATCGTGCTATTATTTTCGATAATGAATCGCATATCGTCAGCGTCAGCCAGAAGGAATTCACCCAGTATTTCCCGAAACCGGGCTGGGTCGAACACGATGCCAATGAAATTTTCCACAGCATGGTCGAAGTCATGCGCGAAGCCTTGGCACAGGCCAATATGACAGCCAGTGAAATCTCGGCCATCGGCATCACCAACCAGCGTGAAACGACAGTCGTCTGGGATAAGAACACGGGCGACCCCGTGTACAACGCCATCGTCTGGCAGTCCCGTCAGACCGCCCCGATTTGCGAAGACCTCAAGGCCCGCGGCCTGGTCGATGAATTCCGTGACAAGACGGGCTTGGTCATCGACGCTTATTTCTCGGGCACGAAAGTCAAATGGATCTTGGACAACGTCGAAGGCGCCCGGGAAAAAGCTGAAAAAGGCGACCTCCTCTTCGGGACCATCGACTGCTGGCTGGTCTGGAAACTGACAGGCGGCCAGGTCCACATCACAGACTACTCCAATGCGTCGCGTACACTTATGTTCAACATCAAAGAACTGAAGTGGGACGACCAGCTTCTTGAATATTTAACCGTTCCTAAATGCATGCTCCCGGAAGTACGCCCGTCCAGTGAAGTCTATGGCTGCACGGATCCGGCCATCCTCGGCGGTCCGGTCAACATCGCCGGTATCGCTGGTGACCAGCAGGCAGCCCTCTTCGGCCAGACCTGCTATGAACCGGGTATGGCTAAGAATACCTATGGTACAGGCTGCTTCATGCTCATGAATACGGGCACGACACCGATTCCTTCCAAGAACGGCCTGGTTACGACCATCGCCTGGGGCCTCGACGGCAAAGTCGAATATGCCCTGGAAGGTTCCATCTTCGTCGCCGGTTCGGCCATCCAGTGGCTCCGCGACGGCCTGCGCCTCATCGATACGGCTCCCGATTCGGAATGGGTCGCTAAACGCGTTCCCGATTCGGACGGCGTCTATGTCGTACCGGCTTTCGTCGGCCTCGGCGCTCCCTACTGGGATATGGATGCCCGCGGCTTGATCATCGGCATCACCCGCGGCACCAAGAAGTCACACATCGTCCGGGCTACCCTCGATTCTATGGCTTACCAGACGAAAGACGTCCTCGGCGCCATGGAAGCGGACTCGGGCATCAAACTGGCTGCCCTCAAAGTCGACGGCGGTGCCGTTGCCAACAACATGCTCATGCAGTTCCAGGCCGATATCCTCGGCGTTCCTGTCGACCGTCCTCAGGTCATCGAAACGACGGCTCTCGGTGCCGCTTATCTGGCTGGTCTGGCTGTCGGCGTCTGGGATTCTAAAGAAGAACTCGTATCGAGCTGGAAACTCCAGAACCGTTTTGAACCGACCATGGAACCGGAAAAAGCAGCAGGTTACTACAAAGGCTGGCGCAAAGCTGTCAAGCATGCAATGCACTGGCTCAGCGATGAAGACTAAGAGAGAGGTGCTAGCATCATGATGTTTGACAACTTATTAGGAGAGTTTCTCGGGACGATGGTCCTCATCGTCTTTGGGGCCGGCGTCTGCGCCTGCAACACGCTGACCAAATCGAAAGGCCAGAATGGCGGCTGGATCTGCATCACCGCAGCCTGGGGTTTTGCCGTAACCCTCGGCGTTTACACGGCAACGACCTTGGGCGCTCCGCAGGGCGACCTGAACCCGGCTGTTACCTTGGGCAAGACCCTGATCGGGATTTATTCGGTGCCTCAGTTCTTCGCTACGTCCATCGCTCAGATCCTGGGCGGTATCCTCGGCGCAGCTATTGTCTGGCTGGCATACCTGCCGCACTGGGCTGAAACGGAAGATAAATCGGCAAAACTCGGTATCTTCTGCACGGCTCCGGCTATCCGTAACTATCCGGCCAACTTCCTTTGCGAATTTATTGCGACGTTCTTCCTGATGTTCGTCATCTGGATGATCTTCTCCAATAAAGTCGGTGCAATGCCTGCTGGCCTTGGGCCGTACATCGTCGGTATCCTCATCTGGGCTCTGGGCATGAGTCTTGGCGGTCCTACCGGGTACGCCATGAACCCGGCTCGAGACCTGGGTCCCCGTATTGCCCATGCTATCCTGCCGATTGCCGGCAAAGGCGGCTCGGACTGGGCTTATGCCTGGATCCCTGTCTTGGCTCCGCTGGCTGGTGCCTTTGCTGCCTACGTCGTGGCGATGGCTTTGAATGTCTTCTAATCTATTTATATATGGTTTTAGGAAAGGGCTTGTCATTTTTCGGCAAGCCCTCTCCTTTACCTCGATTTACAAATTTGCTTATTTATTTTGAACATAATTTCATCGTTCATTAAAGGTAATATTTCTATATTTTCCCATGAAAAAATTGTATAAGTTGACAATGTGAAAATATGTAAAAATAGACTTGCAATTATTTTCACAAACTTATATAATAAGGGCATCAAAGATAGTGATACTTGGTATTTACAGAGAAAGAGGTTGTGAACATGACAAAACAAGCAGATGTCGTCGTAATTGGCGGCGGTATTACCGGCACAGCCATTTTGCACGAATTGGCGAAGTACAATCTTCGTGCAGTCCTGGTTGAACAGGAACCGGAACTGGCTGCCGGCACGACAAAGGCCAACAGTGCCATCCTTCACGCAGGTTTCGATGCGCCTACGGGCAGTATGAAAGCCCGCATGAACGTCGCAGGCAATGCGATGTATCATGATTTGAAAGACGAATTGGATCTGGACATCCGCTGGTCTGGCTCGTATGTAGCCGCTCTCGATGATGAACAGATGGCCGTCCTCCAAGAACTCCTCGAACGGGGCAATGCCAACGGCGTTCCGGGACTGAAAATCATCAGCGGCGATGAAATGCGCAAAGAAGAACCGAATGTCAGCAAAGACATCAAAGGCGCACTCTGGGCTCCAACTGCCGGTATCTGCTGGCCTTTCGGATTGGCCCTGGCCTTTGCGGAAAACGCTGTCATCAACGGTGCCGAAGTCATCCGTGAATGTCAGGTTACGGGTATCACCGTAGAAGATGGCGCTGTCAAAGCTGTCGAAACGGATAAGGGCACTATCGAAACGAAATACGTCATCAATGCCGCCGGTGTCCACGCCGACGAAATCAGCCGCCTCGCCGGGGATGATTCCTTCCAGATCCATCCGCGCCGTGGTGAATACATCCTCTTTGATAAGACGGCTCAGAAAGATCTGGTCTACTCGCCGATTTTCCCGACACCGACGAAAATGGGCAAAGGTATCCTGGTCTGTGCGACGACTCACGGCAACGTCTTCGTCGGCCCGAACGCCCAGGATATGCCGGACAGTGAAAAAGACGACACGGCTGTTACCATTCCGGGTATGGACGACATCCTGGACAAAGCCCGCCGCCTGGTTCCGAACATCCCCGTCGGCGCTACGATTACGGAATTTGTCGGCGTCCGCGCCGTATCCAGCACAGGTGACTTCATCCTCGGCCCGTCGGAAAAGACGAAAGGCCTCATCCAGGCTGCCGGCATCCAGTCGCCGGGCCTGACTTCAGCTCCGGCTATTGCCAAGTACCTCGTCGACGGCATCGTCGCTGAAACCGGTGCTGCGGCCAAGACCGATTACAAGAAAGGCCGTCCGGCTCAGCCCTGCTTCCGCATGATGGCTGAAGCAGATCAGAAAGCCCTCATCGCCAAGGATCCCCGCTATGGCCGCGTCATCTGCCGCTGCGAAACGATTACGGAAGGCGAAATCGTCGATGCTATCCATCGTCCCGTCGGCGCCCGCACCGTCGATGGTGTCAAACGCCGCACCCGTGCCGGCATGGGCCGCTGCCAGGGTGGCTTCTGCGGACCTCGTGTCACACAGATCTTGTCCCGTGAATTGAACATCCCCGTTACGGAAGTACGGAAAGAAATGCGTAATTCTTATATGTTCTATGATAAAGAAAGCGGAGGTAAAGCATAATGGGTGAACAACTTTATGATATTATCATCGTTGGCGGCGGCCCGGCAGGCTTATCCGCTGCCTACAGCGCTTGGCAGAATGGCGCTAAAAAAATCCTCGTCCTCGAACGTGACCGCGAAGCTGGCGGCATCCTCCAGCAGTGCATCCACAACGGCTTCGGCCTCCATCACTTCAAAGAAGAACTGACGGGCCCGGGCTATGCACAGCGCTGCTATGACTTGGTCAAAGATAAACCGGAAATCGAAATCCTCGTCGATACCATGGTCCTCAGCGTCAATCCCGACAAGACCGTTACGGCTGTCAGCCCGGCACACGGCTTGATGAAAGTCCAGGGCAAGACGATCATCCTTACCATGGGCTGTCGTGAACGGACGCGCGGTGCCATCCGCATCCCCGGCTACCGTCCGGCTGGCGTCTTCACGGCCGGCGCAGCACAGCGCATGGTCAACATGGAAGGCTATCTGCCGGGCAAGAAAATCGTCATCCTCGGCAGTGGCGACATCGGCCTCATCATGGCCCGCCGTATGACCCTCGAAGGCTGCAAAGTCCAGGCTGTCCTGGAAATCTGCCCCTTCTCGAACGGCTTGACCCGTAATATGGTACAATGTCTGTATGACTATGATATTCCTTTATATCTGTCCCACACCATTACGGCCATCCATGGCAAAGACCGGGTCAATGGCATTACGGCAGCCAAAGTCGACGACCATATGAAACCGATTCCGGGCACGGAATTCGATATCGACTGCGATACGCTGCTCTTGTCTGTCGGCCTGATCCCGGAAAATGAATTGTCCCGCGGCTTAGGGCTGGCTATGCATCCGCTCACCAATGGTCCTATCGTCGACCAGCATCGTGAAACGAGTATCCCTGGCATCTTCGCAGCCGGTAACGTCGTCCATGTCCATGACCTGGTAGACTTCGTATCGGAAGAAGCTGAAATCGCCGGCAAATATGCGGCCCTCAAGGCTCAGGAACAGCTGCCGGAAGACGTAGCTGACGTAAAAGTCGAAGCTATCGACGAAGTCCGCACCTGCGTTCCCCAGCATGTCCGCGCTACGGCAGACGGCGAAACAATCCGTTTGTTCATGCGTGTCCGCAAACCGATGAAGAAAGTCCGCCTTACGGTCAAGAGCGGTGACGATACGCTGCTGACGAAAGTCCTCCCCGTCGCCAAACCGAGTGAAATGATCGCCGTCAACGTACCGGCTGAAAAAGCCAAAGGCCATCATGCGGATTGGACCGTTTCCGTAAAGGAGGAAGCATAACATGAGTGTAGAAACGAAACAACTGAACTGCATCAACTGCCCGCTGGGCTGCTTGCTTACGGTTACCCTGGAAGACGGTAAAATTACCAGCGTTACCGGCAATACGTGCCCGCGCGGTGAAAAATATGCCCATCAGGAACTGACGGACCCGCAGCGCATGCTGACCTCGACGGTCCGCATCGAAGGCGGCGAACTGCCGCTCCTGCCGGTCGTATCCAAGACGACCCTGCCGAAAGGCAAGATCCTCGACTGTGCCGAAGCATTGCGCAGCGTCGAAGTCAAAGCCCCGGTCCATACAGGCGACGTCATCGTCAAAGATATCCTGGGTCTCGGCGTAGATATCGTGGCCAGCCGCGATATGGGCAAAGAATAATAGGTACCAATATATTCCCTCTTACATATACCGAAAAGGAGGCTGCCTTATAGCAGCCTCCTTTTCGAGTTTGTAGTATAATGTTTGCAGTACGAAGTAGTATTTGCTTGATTTATCGCTTCGTTGCTAAAATAATCAGCACTATATCGAATGGGCTATGGTAAAATCTCACAGTGGGCCGCCCTCTGGGACGGCCCCTACGCAGCTAACTGCTAACTGCTAAAAAAGGACATGTCGCATGGCGGCATGTCCTTTTTTTGGTATTGGTTGGAAAATGGTTTGTTTATTTTGTTTTCTGCTGGATGAAGCCCGGCGTCGTGAGGTAACGGTCGCCGTTATCCGGCAGGAAGGCTACGATGGTCTTGCCGGCGTTTTCCGGACGTTTTGCGACTTCCGAAGCGGCATAGAGGGCAGCCCCGCCGGAGATACCGATGAGGAGGCCTTCGGATTCGGTGAATTTCTGAGCCGTTTCATAAGCCTGTTCTGTCGTGACCGTGAAGACTTCGTCGTAAATCTTGGTGTCCAAGGTTTCCGGTACGAAGTTGGCGCCGATGCCCTGGAGTTTATGCGGGCCGGCATGGCCTTCGGAGAGGAGCGGCGAATCTTTCGGTTCGATAGCGATGATCTGGACAGACGGTTTCTTTTCTTTGAGGTACTGGCCGACGCCGGAGAGGGTACCGCCTGTGCCGACACCAGCTAAGAAGATGTCGACAGCGCCGTCTGTATCTTCGTAGATTTCCGGGCCTGTCGTCAGGCGATGGATTTCCGGATTGACCGGGTTGGTGAACTGGCCGGGAATGAAGGAATCGGGGATTTCTTTAGCCAATTCGTTGGCTTTGTCGACGGCGCCTTTCATGCCGGTCTTGCCTGGTGTCAGGACGATTTCAGCGCCATAAGCGGAGATGAGGTTGCGGCGTTCGATGGACATGGTTTCCGGCATGGTGAAGATAGCGCGGTAACCTTTGGCAGCTGCGACGGCAGCCAGGCCGATGCCGGTGTTGCCGCTGGTCGGTTCGATGATGACCGAGCCTTCTTTGAGGATGCCTTTCTTTTCAGCGTCTTCAATCATGGCTTTGGCGATACGGTCTTTGGCAGAGCCAGCCGGGTTGAAAGCGTCGAGTTTGACTAAGAGGTTAGCAGCGACGCCAGCGGCGTTGTTGTAACGTTCCGGTTTCAATAACGGTGTGTTGCCGATCAACTGTAACATAGATGTGTAGATTTTGCTCATGAGAATCTCTCCTTTTCCTATGATTCATCCCCCGATGAATGCAAAATATATTGAAAATATAGTAAGGTATACCAATTGGGTATAGATTTTATGTACACCTATACTGGATTTTTCATTTCCGTATAGGGGTGACAACGAATTTGGTTATTTCAAAGGCCTCATTTTGCCGATGCAGCGTTCATCATGCTGCTGGTCCATCATTTCCACGCGGCGCTGCAGGATGGCTACCTGATGCTGCAAGGCAATAATCTGGTCTTCGATGGGATCGGGCAGGCGGTTGTGATTGAGGTCGACGTCGCGTTCGCTGTGGCTGGCTTTGATGCGTTTGCCCTGCTGGACGACGACGCGGCCCGGGATGCCGACGACTGTCGAGTACGGCGGCACTTCTTTGAGGACGACGGAACCGGCGCCGATTTTTGCGCCTTCGCCGACGGTAAAGGAACCGAGGACTTTGGCACCGCAGGCGACGACGACGTAGTCGCCGATGGTCGGATGGCGTTTGCCTTTTTCCTTACCCGTCCCGCCGAGGGTCACGCCCTGATAGAGGGAAACGTTGTTGCCGATGACCGTCGTTTCTCCGATGACGATGCCCATGCCATGGTCGATGAACAGGCCTTCGCCAATCTGGGCGCCGGGATGGATCTCGATGCCCGTGAAGAAGCGGGAAATGGTGGAAATGATGCGGGCCGTGACAAACCACTGATGCTTGTAGAAGAAGTGGGCCAGGCGATGGGCCCAGATGGCATGAAGGCCGGAATAGCAAAGCAAGACTTCCAGCGTATTCTTAGCAGCTGGATCGCGGTCCTTGATGACGCGAATGTCGTTGCGAAGTGATTTGAACATGGCGTAGCGCCCTCCTGTGATGTGAAAAAAGTAAATAAAAAAGACCTGCCGTCATACAGAGACGGTGGTCCGTGGTTCCACTCTGATTGCAGTCCTTAGACTGCCACTCAATACCCGTAACGGCGGCAACCGGGATGACCTACTCGCGTTCAATCATCCTGCTCCCAAAGGCATTCCATCACATTCAACTTCGATAGGGGCTTTCAGCCGATGGCCCTTACTCTCTGTGCCGTTATCCTGTGTGTACTTGTTTTGGTCATTGCATTTTTGTTTTCGTGTTGAACACATGATACCCCTTCATAGGACGTTTGTCAATAGAAAGATCCTAAAAAGATGACAAAATTGGTATCTTATTCAAAATGGCCGTTAGAATCGCTTTCTTTATATATCTATATAAGGGCATTTGCAGTTTGTAGTTTGTAGCAGTGGGAGTTTTGTTGGTTGTCGATACATAAAGACTCATCATTTTTGATTAAATTTGTCTGCATACAATATCCATGTTTGGTAGACATGAACTGTATTCGCTCCAATCAATGGTATAATATAAAGCAAAATGAGTTTAATATGATTTAATGTAATTTTAAAAATCTAAAAATATCATTACAAAAACACATGCTTTAGTGTAGTTGAATAAAGTATATGGCGGTAATAAGCCGTTTTTATAAAAATTTTATCTATAAAAAGCATAGAGTACTAAAAGAATACCATATTAGTAATGAATGGATATATAACTAAAAAGCATAGGTACATATTCAAGGTTTCTCATTTTGTATTACTCATTTTTCTATACTTATTGCACTTTACGCATGAAATGGTATACTTATGGTAAATACTTTACTTCATAGTATTCGTTGTAGTTGTAATTTATAAGTAAAGAGGTGTGAAAATGGAAAAGACAGAATTGTATGAAACATTCCAGAAAGGGTTGACCAGCGTCAACGGCGAAAGTTACATCGCTAAAAAAGCAGACGTTGCTGCAACTCTCACCAAAATTTTCCAGGACAAGGACACACATGAAGTTGCCCTCGTTGAAACGCCGCTCCTGAAAGAAATCGGCGCTGTAGACGCATTGAAAGCCGCAGGCATCAAAGTGGATACGGATCACTTCCGCAAGAATGCCCCGGACGATAAAGGCGGCGTTACCGAAGCCGATTATGGCATCGCTAACTTGGGCTCTATTGTCCAGATGAAGGACGACATCGACTGTCGTATCGTTGAAACGGTATCGGACGTCTATGTCGGCATCGTCAAACTTTCTAAGATCGTCGATACTTTCGATGACATGATCGACATCATGGCCGAAACGAAGCCGTTCCCGAAATTCGCTGGTATCATCACCGGCCCGAGCCGGACAGCTGATATCGAATGCGTCGGTACTGTAGGGGTTCATGGCCCGCGTCAGTATTCGGTCATCGTCGTAGAAGATGAGTAAGGGAGGGAACAGCACATGTCTAACGAATTACTGAAGCAAGAAATCGAGCGCGCCATGGATAACGCGCCTTTGCAGAAGGCGTTAAAGAAGTTTACGACGGCCTATCCTGGCAACCGTGCGAAAGTTTACAAAGGATATGACTTTGAAGCACTTCGTGATAAAGTCCATGAAGTCAAATCTTATGCTCGTGACCATCTGGATGAAGTCATGGCCGAATTCATCAAGAATGCGGAAGCCAACGGGGCTCATGTATTCGTTGCCCATTCTCCGGAAGAAGCTATGGACTATGCTTTGAAACTGGCTAAAGACAACAACGTAAAACTTTGCGTTAAATCGAAATCCATGGCATCAGAAGAAATGCACTTCAACCAGAACTATGAAAAAGCTGGCATTACGGCTCAGGAAACGGACTTAGGTGAATTCATCAACTCCATCGCTGGTGATACGCCGTCCCACATGGTTATGCCGGCTATCCATTATTCTAAAGAAGACGTTGCCGACCTCTTTGAATCGTATACGAAACAGCCGGAAGAACCGGTCATCACGAAAGAAGTCAAGACGTCCCGCCGCGTCATGCGCCCGAAATTCCTCAGCGCTGAAATGGGTGTTTCCGGTGCCAACGTCGCTGTCGCTGAAACGGGGACAGTCATTACCATGACGAATGAAGGCAACGGCCGTATGGTCGCAACCCTTCCGAAAACGCACTTATATATCTTTGGTATTGAAAAATTCGTCGCTAAGATGAGCGATATCCGCTACATCTTCAAGGTATTGCCTCGTAACGGTACAGCTCAGAACATCACGGCATACCTCTCCTTCTACACGGGCGCTACGAAAGTCGTTACGGATCCGGAAAACGATACCAAGGAAGACAAGAACTTCCACATGATCATCCTCGATACGCCAGAACGCCGTAAGATCATGGCCAGTGAAGATTACAAAGACATCTTCTGCTGCATCCGCTGCGCAGCCTGCTTGAATGTATGTCCGGCCTTCCGCCTCGTCGGCGGCCACGTCTATGGCGGCTCCATTTATACCGGCGGTATCGGCACGCTGCTCACGAGCTTCCTCAACAGCCGTGAACGCGGTAAAGATATCCAGAACATCTGTCTCCAGTGCGGTACGTGTAACACAGTCTGCGGCGGCAAACTCGATATTGCCGGCATGATCCTGAAATTACGTACGAAATTCGCTCAGGAAGATGGCCTCAATCCGGTCCATAAATTCTGTCTCGATACGGTTGCTGACCGTCACCTCTTCCACTCCATGCTGCGTATCGCTTCGGTGGCTCAGGGCATGATTACTAAAGGTCAGCCGATGATCCGTCATCTGCCGATGTTCTTGTCCGGTCTGACAGCAGGCCGCAGCCTGCCGAGCATTGCTCCGCAGCCGTTCCGCGACATCCTGCCGACGATCAAACAGGACGTTCCTAACCCGAAGGGCAAGATCGCTATCTTCACGGGCTGCCTCCTCGACTTCGTCTATGTCGACATCGCAACGGACGTCGTCAAAGCCCTCAACATGGCTGGCTATATCGTAGAAATGCCGCTTGGCCAGGCCTGCTGCGGTGCTCCGGCTACCTATATGGGCGATGTTGAAAACGCCAAGAAAGCTGCTGAATTGAACTTGAATGCTATGGAAGCTGAAAAATACGATTACATCGTATCGGCTTGCCCGACTTGTACGCATGCCCTCCGCGATTACGTCGACTTCTTCAAGGACGATCCGGAAATGCTCAAGAAAGCGGAAGAACTCCGCAGCAAGACCTTCGACTTCTGCAAACTCGTTTCCATGCTCGGCGGCTTGCCGGATACCGGCGATGGCGTACCGATGAAGGTCACCTATCACGATTCCTGCCACTTGAACCGTTACCTCGGCGTCACCAAGGAACAGCGTGAACTCTTGAAAGCTACCAAGGGCGTCGAACTCATCGAAATGCACGATTGCGATAAATGCTGCGGCTTCGGTGGTTCTTACTCCGTTAAATTCCCTGAAATGTCGGCTCCGATCCTCGAAGAAAAGATCAACAACATCGTCGCTTCCGGCGCAGATGTCGTCGCTGTCGACTGCCCGGGCTGCTTGCTCCAGATCCGTGGCGGCCTCGATGCTCGCGGCTTGAACAATATTCAGGTTAAACACACAGCACAGATCGTCGTTGAAAAACGCGAAAAAAAATAGGCAATAACGTTGGCCGGAAAGGTAAATAGAGCATGATGATAAAACAGACACTCTTAGAAACCAGCGCCCGGAAGTTTATGCCCAAATTGTTTGCCGGTATCAGCGATGACCAGGTCCGCAGAGTGAAAGAGTATATAAAATTATATACAAAGCATCCCTTTGGAGGTACGGCCACGGGGGCCGTCCTCGATGATGCAGCCTCTTCGCAGGGGAAGATGATCCGTCCCCGCCTGGTACTGATGGCCGGCTCGTTCGGAACAGACCGCGACGATGTGCGGGAGCGGTTGTATAAACTGGCGGCCGTAGTGGAAATGACCCATCTGGCCTCACTGATCCATGACGATATTGTCGACGATGCACCGGTCCGGCGCGGCAAGCCGTCGGTGCAGAGCAAGTACGGGAAGAACGCAGCCGTCTATGCCGGCGATTTCCTGATGAGCCGCATCACCTTCTACTTGATGCGCGAGGGATTGAACCGGGCAGGTATGGTCATCGCCCAGGCTGTAGAGGAAATGTGTGCCGGCGAAATCGGCCAGGCCATGTGCCGCTATAAAGAGGACGTCACTATTGACCAATATCTGCAGAACATCCACGGCAAGACCGTCGCCTTGTTCCGCGCCTGCTGCCGCATCGGTGCCATGGAAAGCGGTTGTGACGAACGGGTATCGCGGATGCTCGAGTCCTTCGGCGAATGTCTGGGCTATATGTTCCAGATGCGCGACGACCTCCTCGACTTCGTACCCGATAGTTCGATGATTGGCAAGAAAGCCCACCAGGATTTCCGCGAAGGAATCTATACCCTGCCGGTCCTCCTGGCACGGGAACAGCCCGGCGGCCGCCGGCTCCTCCACCCCTATATGGAACGGAGCGCCGAAGGGACGCTGACTCATGCGGATATCTGCCGCATGGAAGAAATCGTCGCAGCCCTGGGCGGCCTGGAAGGCGCGTGGAACCAGATCCACACCTACCAGAAACGGGCTGAGGACATCCTCGAAGCCCTGCCGTCAAGTGATATTTCCCTGCAGCTCGGCAAGATCGTACGTAAGCTGGGGGCCGTGTGAATGGAACAGCAACATTGCTTGACACCTAAGCTGGCCGTTCGCCTGGCTGCACCGCACACCTGGCTGGCTTCTGTATATCCCGCCGTATTCGGTGAACTGTATTGCCTTCTGAAGGGCTACCCCCTTACGGGGACGCTGGCCATCACCCTCTTTTGGGCCTGCGTCTTCATGCAGTCCGCCGTCAATACGCTGAATGATTATTTTGATTTTGTAAAAGGCACGGACACTGCCGACGACAACGTCGAGGTGAGCGACGCCGTCCTGGTTTATGAAAACATCAAGCCTGGACAGGCATTGGCTTTGGGACTTGGCTACTTAGTTGCAGCCGGTCTCCTGGCCTTGCCGGCACTGGTCACAGCCGGACCGGCGCCGCTGATCATCGGCGTCATCGGAGCCATCGCCGTATGGACCTATTCCGGTGGTATCCTGCCGATATCCTATCTGCCGATTGGCGAGTTCGTTTCGGGCTTTGTCATGGGCGGCCTCATCCCTATGGGAATTGTCGCCGCCGTAAGCAGTACCTTCGATTTTTCCGTTTTGCCTGCGGCTCTGCCCTTCATCATCAGTATCGGTCTCATCATGATGACCAATAATACGAGTGATATTGAAAAGGACAGGCAGGCCAAGCGCCGGACCTTACCGGCACTCTTGGGAAGGACTAAGGCTGTCCGCCTGTACCGGGCTGCCGTATGGATCTGGATGGCACTCATCTGCCTCCTGCCCGTATGGTATATCGGTTGGTGGGGCCTCATCAGCCCGGCTTTCTTTATCGTGTTTGCCCGACATACCTTTGTCAATCTGCTTCAGTCGCCTCTGGAACCGCAGGGGCGGGTGAAACAGATGAAAGGCATCATCACTGCCAACCTCTTTGGCAACGGTGCCTATCTGTTAGCACTCGCGATGGTCCTCTTCGGAGGTGGTACCTTTGGCTGAGCTTTCAAAACGGGAGAAGGTATATCGTGTATTCCAGCAGATTTCCCAGACCTATGACAGCGCCAATGGCCGCATCAGTCTTGGCATGGAAAGTCGTTGGAAGGACTGCCTCATCGAAGCTGTCTGTGAGCAGGCAGCGAAAGGCAGCCGTGTCCTGGATGTGTGCAGTGGCACTGGGGACATCGCTATTTCCCTGGCAGCGCATCGGCCGGATCTCAAGGTCACAGGCCTTGACTTTTCCCCGGCTATGCTCGACGTAGCCCGTAAAAAAGGCACGCCGCTGGCGAACGTTGTCTGGCAGGAAGGCGATGCCATGAACCTGCCTTTTGAGGATAATACCTTTTCGGCAGCCTGTATCTCCTTCGGGCTTCGCAACACCTCGGACTACCTGCGCGTCCTGCAGGAAATGGCCCGCGTCGTCGTTCCCGGCGGCTGGGTATATTGTCTCGACTCCTTTGTCCCCGATTCTCTGGTCATCCGGCCCTTTTATTCGGTGTACTTCCGGTATGTCATGCCCCTCCTGGGCGGTGGCTTCCGCCATCGGCAGGAATACACCTGGCTGTGGCGGTCGACACAGGATTTTCTCAGGAAGAAGGAGCTCCTGGACTTGTTTGGACAAGCCGGATTGATTGACAGGCAGATGAAAAGCCGCTTATTCGGGGCCTGCGTGCTCCACAAGGGGAAGAAGCCTGCGGTCGAATGAAGGATATATGAAAAGACTTACAATGACGTTACGATAGATACGAACGGAAATTTAAGATAGCAAACCGTATGGTTAAGGAGGGTAAGAACATGAGTAGTGAAGAAAAATTTGATGCCATCGTGGTTGGCGGCGGTTTAGCTGGTTCTGCTGCAGCCTTGACAATGGCCAGAGCTGGTTTAGATGTTATGATGGTGGAGCGCGGTAAGTTCTGCGGTTCCAAAAACTCCAGCGGCGGCCGTCTCTATGGACACAGCTTGGAAAAATTGATTCCGAATTTCGCAGCAGAAGCTCCGATTGAACGTAAGATTACGCAGGAACGCTTGTCGCTCATGACTGAAGGCGGTGCACTGAGCTTCCAGTATGGTTCGGATAAACTGGAAAACCTCAAATATCCGTCCTATTCGGTACTGCGTTCCAAATTCGATAAATGGTTGGCTGATAAAGCTGAAGAAGCCGGCGTTATGCTGACGGAAGGCTTCCTCGTCGATGAACTCGTTGTCGAAGACGGCAAAGTCGTCGGCGTCATGACAGGCGGCGAAGAATTTGACGCTGATGTCGTCATCCTGGCCGATGGCGTCAACTCCCTGCTGGCACAGCAGATCGGCATGAAACAGGAACTGGAACAGAAAGACGTTGCTGTCGGCGTCAAAGAAGTCATCGAACTCGGTGAAGACGTCATCAACGAACGTTTCGGCCTGACCGGCAATGACGGCGCAGCCTGGATGATGGCTGGCGACCCGACGGGCGGCAACCTCGGCGGCGGCTTCATTTACACCAACAAAGACAGCCTGTCCCTGGGCATCGTTACGACCATCAGCGATATCGGCCGCGTCGATGTCAGTGTACCGGATATGGTTGAACGCATGAAAGCTCATCCGGCAATCGCTCCCTTCCTCAAAGGCGGGAAACTGAAAGAATATTCGGCTCACCTCGTTACCGAAGGCGGCCTCAAGATGATGCCGGAACTCGTCCGTGACGGCGTCCTCGTCGCCGGTGATGCGGCTGCTATGGTCGTCAACCTCGGTTACACCGTCCGCGGCATGGACCTGGCTATCGAATCGGGCCGTCTGGCTGGCGAAGCGGTCATCAAAGCGAAGAACCGCAACGACTTCTCGGCTGAAAGCCTCTCGATTTACAAGACCTTGTTAGAAGAAAGCTTCATCATGAAGCTCATGAAACAGTATCAGAACCTGCCGGGCCTCCTGGAAGATCATATCATCTTCAACGATTTCCCGAAGATGGCCGACGAATTTGCCGGCATGGTCTACAAAGTAGACGGCGGCGCACCGGTCGCTCTGCCGATGATTGCTCTGACAGTCTTGGCAAACAACGGCGGCTTGGCTAATCTCTTCGATTTAGGTAAGAAAGCTTGGGAGGCGATGTAAGATGGCAAAGATGAGTGTAGACGATAAACTGGGTTTCGATAAGTTCGTGACCGATGAACACGAATCCCATATCTTGATCAACGAAGATTATCATGACGAAGCAGAAATCAAACGCTTAGTCATGGCATGTCCGGCCAACCTGTATCACTATGATGACGGCAAACTGGTCTTCAGTCACGAAGGCTGCCTCGAATGTGGTACGTGCCGCGTCATTTCCGGCGGCAAAGGCGTAAAGAGCTGGAAACATCCGAAAGGCGCTATGGGCGTAGAATTCCATCAGGGCTGATCGCATAGGGAAAGTAAAAAGGAGCTGTCGCATCGCGACAGCTCCTTTTTGAGTAGGAAGTTGAAAGTTTGATGTGGATGTTTTTAAATTTAAAGCCATCGCCTCTAGCCACGAACCACGAGCCCTTCCCGGCATGTACACGGATGACGCATATATGGTATAATAAAAAGTATGCAATAGCCATTAAACATCCGATAAGGGGGTTACTATATGAGTGTACAGATTACTTTTTTGAATCACAGCGGCTTTGCCGTTGAAACCGATTCCAAAGTGCTGGTCTTTGATTATTACAAGGATCCGTCGGGGACGGTCAAGGCCTACAGCCACGTCGGCAAGAAGCCGTTGTGGTTCTTTGTCAGCCATTGGCATGAAGACCATTTCAACAGCAGCATCGGCCAGTTTGGCGGCGCCCAGTACATCGTCAATGAAGATGTGCATCTGAAGGAGATTCCTGCCGACAAGTTCCATGCCATGAAGCTGTATGACACGCTGGAATTGGGCGATACGACAGTGACTCAGTACGGGTCGACCGATGAAGGCGGGTCTTTCCTGGTGGAAACGGACGGCTTGAAGATTTTCCATGCCGGCGACTTGAACTGGTGGCACTGGCTCGGCGATACGGATGAAAACAATGCCGAAGCCAAGGGAAACTTCGACCGCGAAATGAAGCACCTTGCCGGGCAGACTTTCGACATCGTCTTTTTCCCTGTCGACGCCCGCCTGGAAGGCGCCCGTGAATGGGGCGTCACGGGTTTCCTCAAAGACGTTTCCGTCACAAAATGCCTCATTCCCATGCATTATTTCGGGACGCCCTGGACACCGTCATCTGCCTTCAAACAGGCCTATCCCGACGTACCCTTGTGGATTCCCCAGCATGATGGCGACGATGTCATCATCGATGGGCAGTAAGGAGGAGTTATGGCGAGTAATATAAATGGGGGCAGACGCAGCCAGATTGCCAATTATATCCTGATTACGGCGGCAGTCATCCTGCTTCTGGCCTACCCCTTCCAAGACTTTTTTGTCGGCGGGCTGCTGACCCATCTGGCCGGGGCAGCCCTCATCGGCGGCCTGGCAGACTGGTATGCCGTAACGGCCTTGTTCCGCCGTCCGCTGGGCATCTCCTTTAAGACGGCCCTCATCCCGAACAGTAAGGAACGCATTGCTGAAATGGCCCGGCATATGATCGAATATGAAATCCTGACCGTTTCCAATATGTACAATGTCCTCAAGCATCATCCCATCCTGGGAGCGACGCTGGACTATCTCCATACGGAAAAAGGGTTCCAGTCGGCAGAACGCGTCTTCGGTCAGATACTCAATACGTTCTTGTATACGATCGACATGAAGACCGTCGTCAAGGCCTTTGCCGGCATCGGCGGCCAGGCCATCGAGAAAGTCGACTTGGCGCCGATCATGAGCAAGGCCATCAAAATCGGCCTGCGCGGCGAATCGGGGAAGGATTTCCTCGATTTCATGATCCTCAACCTGGAAGAACTCGTGCGCAGCGAAACGATGAAGCGCTATGTCGGTGAAATCTACGAAGCATCCCTGCGCCAGTACGCCAAACACAATATCCTCCTCGGCTGGGCCATCAAAGCGGCCTTGAAGATGGAAGTCTTCCAGCCGGACCACGTCGCCGGCCTCTTGCAGGATAAATGCCTGGGCCTTTTGGCAGAAGCCAAGGAAGAAAATTCCCTCCAGCGCCAGCAGGCGTTGCGCTATTTATGGAAACAGACGGATAAAATCGAATTTAACGAAGAATGGCGCCAGCGCATCGACAGCTATAAGAACCGCATGTACAACAGCCTGGTCACGCGGCCTGACACCAAGGAAGCCTGGCAGCGCTACGTCCAGGACCCGGACCGTCAGAAGCGGGTCTGCAAGGTGGCTGCCAATTACGTCATCAACAAGCTGGAATCGTGGCGTGAAAGCCCGGATCAGGTAGAACAGATGAACCGTCAGGCCCTGGCCTTTGCAGCCCGTGAATTGAAACGCCTCCAGGTCTGGTTCGGCAAGACGGCAGAACAGGAAATCCTGAAATACGATGGCAATTATTTAGCGGAACAGCTGGAAAACAGCGTCTGGTATGACCTGCAGATGATCCGCGTCAACGGTTCGCTCGTCGGGGCCATCCTGGGCGCCGTCATTTACCTGGTCATGTACGCCGTGAAGGGAGGGGCTATCTTATGACATACAGACAGCGTGCCAATACGATTTTAGGCCTGTCCTTCGTCTGCTTCATCGCCATTTTCCTCTGGTGGTATACACATGATGTCTCGGTTTGGGAAGAATTGCTGTTCTTCGTCATCCAATCGGCCCTCATCGGCAGTATCGCCGACTGGTTCGCCGTTACAGCACTCTTTGAAAAACCACTGGGTTTCCCGTATCATACGGAACTGCTCTATCGTCACCGCGATGAAATCATCGACAGCATGACGAAAATCATTTCGGAAAAACTGCTCCAGCCCAATATGTGGCAGGATAAGCTCTATCAGATTTCTTTCATCGACAAGCTCGTCGGCTGGCTGCGCGGCCCGAACGGCCGGGAAAAGTTCCGCAGTGTCCTCTATGAAGTGGCGCAGCGGGCTTACCGCTATGCCCAGAAGGGCGGCACACAGGCGTCCATTGCCTCGCATATCCGCAAGTACTTGAAACAGCAGCCTCTGGTCAGCTTTTTCCAGGACCGCCTCATTTCCCTCCTGGAAGATCCGAACAGCCACATGTTCAACGATGCCATCGGCCTCGTGCGGGAACTGGTCAACAGTGACGACTTCGACAGCCTTTTGGAAAAGCTTATCATCCAGTGGCGTGAAGAATCACAACATTCGTCCATGTCCAGCCTCACCCTGACCAAGGTCCTGGGCATCGTCGACACCCACAAAATTGCCCGCGATATCAAGCTGGGCATCGTCGAATGGCTCGACCAGTGGGAACAGGCTGAAGGGGAACAGCGCGAATGGCTGTGCCGCAAGTTGGAACTCTTCCTCTACTCCATGAACGGTCAGCTGGTCTTTGGCGTCCAGAACTGGCAGGACCAGTTCGTCGACTCCCTGCCTATCGAGCAGTGGCTGACGGCGACGCAAAATTCGGCCAAGGATTATTTCACCAAAGGCGACCAGGGCAAGGAAGAGCTGAAGGACTTGCTGGAAGAACAGTTCATCCATTACCTGGAATACTGCCGGTCCTACCCGGAAATCAAGGATTGGCTCGATGAACAGATACGCCGTGCCTGCAACGTCATCCTGGAACATGAACATTCCCTTATCGCCGTCGCCGTCCGCGACGTCCTGTCCAGTTTCGACAAGAAACGGTTCAATCAGTTCCTGGAAAGCAAGGTCGGTGAAGACCTGGCCTGGATCCGTATCAACGGTGCCATCGTCGGGGCTTCCATCGGGATCTGCGTCTTCGGCTTTTTGAAATTATATCAGTTCACGATCGTGCCGCTCCTGCGGGGCATCGTGCTGTAGTGTGGGGAAGGGATTGTCGCACGAAGGCTTTTGCCGTCATGCACAATCCCTTTTTTCACGTGGTTTGCCGTGGTTCGTGATTTGTTTGCCGTGAAGGTTTAAATTTTTTAATAATCTGCTGTATGAAAATATCATTTTTCTTGCAGCTGTGAGAGTTTTCGGCAAACGAACCACGCCAAACGAACCACAAAAGGGGATCGCACGTGGCGAGCCCGTTCACGCCAATCGGTGATAACGGGATTCATGCATATGCTGGCGGACGCCATTACACGTCAAAAATGCGCTGTTTCGTGACATATCGGACGGCTTGAGGCAAATGTGATGATATAATAGACTTGTAGAACACTCGTTTATTGAAAGGAGGCGTCATGATGGTACGAATTGCGATTTGTGATGATTTACGGGAACAATTGGAACTTATCCGGAAGGCAGTTCAGCTGTATTTCCAGGATAAACGAGAACCGATAGAGGTTTTTACTTATGAGAACGCCATGGATTTCGTCGATGCTTTTGAAAAAAAGGGGAATTTCGACATTGTTCTGCTGGATATCTGTATGCCCGGCTTGTTGGGGACGGATATTGCTGCAGAGATGCGGAAGCAAAAGAGCCGCGCAGAAATCGTCTTTTTATCGACGAGCGAAGAATTTGCTGTCGAAGCCTTTGCCGTCCGGGCTGCCCACTACCTGGTCAAGCCCTTTACACAGGAGGCCTTTGCGCAAGCCATGGACCGGGTCATGGACAGCCTCCGCCAGCGCCACAGCGGCAAGATGGTGTTCCGCCTCGTCGGCGGCGGCATCCAAGTGGAAGAAATCAATGCCATCCTCTATATCGAAAGCGAAGGCCATATCCAGAAAGTCTATACGGCGGACCATTCCGTCCTGGAAACGCGGCAGCCCTTGGCCGCCATCCTGGATATGCTGGAATCCATGGCACCGGGCCAGTTCGTATCGCCCGGGAAAGGCTACGTCGTCAATCAGTCGGCGATTCGCCTCATCAAGAGCGAATATATCGAGATCCAGGGGCATAAGATTCCCTTAGCCAAGCGGAAATACCGCCAGTTCCAAGAATCGTATCTTAAATTTATCTTCGGGCAGGATGCCTGAGAAAGAAGTGAGTCATGGAGTATAATCAGGTAACGCCGGAAGTCGTAGCGGCTTTGCAGCAGATTGTCGGTGAGAAATATGTCTGGACCGAAAGGGATAAACGGATTCCCTACGGTCAGGATGAAGGGACGGGCCAGCCTTGTCTGCCCGATGTCGTCGTCTTGCCGGCGACGACAGAAGAACTGGCGGCCGTAGTCCGCCTGGCCAATGACGTTGTCATCCCCCTCATTCCCAGGGGGACCGGGACGGGCCTGGAAGGCGGTGCCGTTGCCGATAGCCGCGGCGGCATCATGGTCAGTACGGAACGGATGGACCGCATCTTGGAAATCAATGAAGACGCCATGTATATGACTGTCGAAGCCGGTGTCATTACGGCTGTCATCCAGGAAGAAGCCCGCAAGCGGGGACTGCTCTATGCCGGCGACCCTTGCAGCGGCGACTGCTGCTGTATCGGCGGCAACGGGGCGACCAATGCCGGCGGCAACCGGGCCGTCAAATACGGGACGACGCGGGATCAAATCTATGCCATTGAAGTCGTCACGCCGACAGGGAAAATCGCCCATCTCGGCAAGCGCCTGCACAAGATGACTGCCGGTTATCCTTTGGAAAAAATCGTCATCGGTTCCGAAGGGACGCTGGGCATCATCACCAAGCTGACGCTGAGACTCGTGCCTTTGCCGCCGTGCACGGCCAATCTCCTGGCTGTCTTCCCGGCGCCTGCAAAGGCCCTTTCCCTGGTCACGGCCCTGCCGAAAGCCGGTATCACGCCGACGTGCCTGGAATTTATGGATTATGACGTCATCGCCGTCGTCCAGGACTGGCTCAAGGAAAAGCAGCCCTGTCCAGAGGGCGGCGCCTATATGATTATCCAGCTCGATGGCAAGAACGAAGATACCCTCGATGAAGACTGCGTCACGGCTGATGAACTCTGCCGCAGCCTCGGTGCCGTGGAAGTCTTCATGGCCGATGCCGACAAGGTCTGGAAGGCGAGAAAGGCCTTTACGGAAGCGTCGGCAGCGGAATGCCCGGTAGCGGCCATGGAAGATTTTGTCGTGCCGCCGGATAAGCTGGAAGACCTTCTGCAGTCGCTGAAAGCTATCGGCGCGCAGACGGGCGTCGTCTTCCGTGGCGTCAGCCACGCCGGCGACGGCAATATCCACCTCGACGTCCTGCGCCGGGGCTTTGCCGACGAAGCCGATGAAAAGGCAAAAATCACAGCTTTCGAAGACCAGGCCTGCGCGGCTGTCTACGAAATGGGCGGCGCCATCTCCGGTGAACACGGCATCGGCCAGTCCCGCAAAGCCCTCTTCGCCAAATACACAGACCCCGTGGCCCTGGAATTGATGAAGGCCCTGAAAAAAGCTTGGGATCCTAAATGTATCTTGAATCCTGGGAAATTGTTCTAAAAATGAAAAAGCCCAACATAAATGCATGTAGGAGGGAAATCAAATGGAATATATTTGTAATGACTGTCCGCGCCAGTGCGGCGTCGTGCGGGCAGAAGTGCGGCAGGAAGGACAGGTACTGCCCGGTTTTTGCCACAGTCCGCTCCAGCCTGTTGTGGCCCGGGCGGCCCTGCATGAGTGGGAAGAGCCGTGCATCAGCGGTTCCCGCGGTTCGGGAGCCGTCTTTTTTACAGGCTGCAATCTGCGCTGCTGTTTTTGCCAGAATACGACGATTTCCATGGGCGGTACGGGCGTGCCGATTACGGCGGCGCGCCTGCGGGATATCTACGGCGAGCTCATCGAAAAGGGCGCCCATAACATCAACCTCGTCACGCCGACGCCGTACAAGAAGGCCATCCTCGAAAGTCTGGCAGAGCCCCTGACCGTGCCTGTTGTCTACAACTGCGGCGGCTATGAAACGACAGCGACCATCGACGCTTTCAAGGGCAAGGTCCAGATTTATCTGCCCGATTTGAAATACCTCGATCCG
Source organism: Megasphaera elsdenii DSM 20460 (assembly GCF_003010495.1). NCBI lineage: Bacteria > Bacillati > Bacillota > Negativicutes > Veillonellales > Veillonellaceae > Megasphaera > Megasphaera elsdenii. The sequence continues at coordinate 1,033,091 of NZ_CP027570.1, forward strand.
GCCCTGGCTAAGCGCTACAGTGCGGCTGAAGATTATCCCCAGGTCGCAGCGGAAGCCATCCTTCATATGTACGACCAGATTGGCCCTTACGAACTGGACGATGACGGCCTCCTCCAGAAGGGCGTCGTCATCCGTCACCTCATTTTACCGGGCTGCCTGGACAATACAAAAGCCGTCATCGACTGGGTGCGGGACCACTTCGATGACGGCCAGGTCTTATTCAGTTTAATGCGCCAGTACGTGCCCTGCGGTCGGGCTGCGGACTATCCGGAGATCAATCGGCGCCTGACGGACGAAGAATACGACGAAGCGGAACAGTACCTCTTCGACAGCGGCATCGAAGACGGCTTCGTCCAGGAAAAAGACAGCGCCAGCGAAGCTTTCATCCCCGCCTTCGACGGGACGGGGGTGTAGGCGTTTTGTAGTTCGTTTGGCGTTCGTCGTTCGTCGAAATTTCGCGCAAATACAGGATGAGGCTATTCACGAGATTCGCGCGGGCGCCCCACACGGTCGCCCCTACAAAAATCAAACCTTCACGACAAACGATGAACGACCCACGACAAACGACATGATAAAATGGATTGCCCGATGGCAGAGAAATTTTTCATGCTGCGCCGCCCCAGGGGACGCGGATGTACGTAGAGAACCAGCCGTCTTCACAGGTACAAAGGACGCTGGCATCATAAGTGTCGCGGAAGTGGCCCAGCGATTTCATGCCGATGCCGTGCCCTTTGGCCTGTGTCGTCGGCAGACCGTCTTCATCGAAGGTTACGGTCCCGTCGAAGCGGTTCTTGACCCAGATGTTGAGGACATCGCCTTGGCAGAGGGTAAGCAAGGATAGGGCGCGGTGGCTGTCAGGCTGCTTTTCGCTGGCATGGATGGCGTTTTCGATGAGGTTCGACAAGACGATGGCAAGGTCGGAGCTGAGGGCTGCGTTTTCCTTGGGGATGACGGCTTTGACCGTAATGGGAATGTGCAGGGCTTCTGCCTTGGCCAGATACGTCGACAAGGCAGCGTTGACCAAGGGATTCTGACAATATTGTTTTCGCTTGGTCTGATCCAACTGGGTGCCGATTTCCTTGATGAACTGCAGGGCTTCTTGGGGCTGGTGGGATGAAATGAGCCCTTCCAATTTATCCAGGTAGGCTTTGCGGCTATCGTAGAAGGCCTTTAATTGATCTTGCGAATTAAGCAGGGAATGAGTGTAGTCGCGGCTGGCCTCAATCTGGGCGGTCATATTCTCTACGCGTTCATACATCTTCAAGGTTCGGTCTGCCTGCCGGAGGCCGACACGGATACTGACGGCGATGATGATCAGGGCCAGGAGGAGAATCATCCTGAGCAGGAGCATCTGGTCCATGATGAGGTCCTCCGTATGGGCCAGGATGAAGTACATGTCCAGCAGCAGGAACAGCGGCAGCATGCTGATATATTTCCAGTATTTGTGAGTCGTCAAATAGCGATATTTTACGAAGACTTCGTTGAAATATTGGCGCAGGACCGGAAGCAGGGCCAGGTAGCAGAGAATATAGAACAGCCATTGCGCCGGGTATATCAGGGATGGCAGGATGGGACGGCTGCCCGGGTCGTGGAACAGGGCCAGGAGAATCAAGGCAGACAGGGTATGGATGAGAATGGTGCAGGCCGCACGGATGGAAAAGACGTAGAGATGGCGGAATAAATAGGGCCGGATGGTTGCGATAGCCCAGAGAAAGTGGGGAATCCAGGCGACGACGAAAATCTTTTTGTATAGGGTGAAGCTGTGGTCCCAGGGCCCCCAGATGAACATGTAGAGGAAGAAGAGGAGCTCGATGAGATACAGGGTGGCATATCCGCCCAGGACGCGGATTTTCTGCGTCTGGGACAGCAAGGGCTCAAAGGCATAATATTGGAGCATGGCTGGCGGCATGAGAGCCGTCGTCATCAGGAAAACAGTAAGAATATTGTAAAGCATGGCAGATCACTTCCCATCCATTTGATAGGGTATCGTTATGTACAGGCTGGCCAGGTGTTCATGGAGGTCATAACGGAAGGTAGCCTCATAGGTCAGGGAAAAGGCATTGAGGTCCGGAACGAGCTGACCATACAGTTCTTCCCGGAGAAGGTCTGGCTTATTGTCGGGGATTTCCGGAGGTACTTGGTGTTTGACGTACACCAGCAGTCCCTGGTGTATCGGCGTAGCGCCGATGATGAGCAGGCGCTGGTCTTTGGGCAGGGATAAGAGAATCTGGGCCGATAGGTTGAGGGCTTTAGCCAGGATATGGCCCAAGTCTATTTCAAACGGCAGAGACTGGGGGAAGGGCAGGTCGGCTATGATCTTTGCGCCGGCAATCTTCAGCTTTTCCAGGCCCGGTGTGACCGCCGTGTTGATGGCTTTATTTTTCGTCCACTGCTGCAGCTGGGTCTGGGCGAGTTCTGTATCGATACTTTTTAAAAAGGCCAGTGCCGCCTTCTCATCTCCCTGGCCAATGAGTTCCGAAAGCAGCCGCAGCTGGTGGCGGCTGTCGTGGCGGAAGATGGACATGCGCTTCTGGGCGTCCTGCAAGAGACTCGTATAATTGCTCAAGGCATCCATCTGGGCGGCCAGTAAATGGTTCTTGCGCTGCAAGTCGACCTGATGGGCAATGAGTTTCATCCCCTTGTAGATGATGATGGCGATGAATAGGCCCGCTAAGATATGGAAGACGCGGGGAATGAGGTATTCATGGGCCAGCGGCCCGTCTTTGAGGGACAAGGCGCCAGTGTACATGCTCAGCAAGATGGGAAGCCAGGCGGCATATTTCCAAAAGGCGAGTAATGGGAGCGAACGGTATTTCAGGAATTGCGGTCGAAGAAAATCAGCAGCAAGGGGGAAAAAAGGACATATAAGGCTGTGTACAGTATCAGATAAATGGGCAGATGGGCAAAGAAAGCGCTGCGTGGAATGACGAGCAGCGTCAGATTCATCAATACGGCGTGAATAGTCGTCGTGTAGATGCCCTGCATGCCGGCGACAAACAGGTTCTGATAGGCATAGGGACGGGAAATCAAGGAAAAAGCCAGAAAATAAGGAATCCAGTAAGACAGGAGGAGCTTCTTGTACGATAAGAAGCGGAATTCCAGCCAGCCTGTTTGGAAAAAGGCCAGGAAAAGGACGATTTCAGCTACGAAGATAGCTGCGTAACTGCGCCACACACGGCTTTTTTGCGGCTCCTGCAAAATCGGCCGGAAAGCGAGGTATTGTATACACGTCGGCGGTAAAATGGATAATAAAAAAGAAGCCGTCGTCAATACGATAGCTGACATGCGCCTCACTTCCTTTCCATTTTCATCAAATATGCGATATCTTATTATAGCATATTTGATGAAAATGGCGCATGGGTGTTTCTGGTAAGGTGCATTATAATTTGTAGTTTGTAGGGGCTCGCACGTGGCGAGCCCGCCGGTCATATGTAAGAATCCCGTGGCCGATTTGTGTGGACGGGCGCCCCACGTGGGCGCCCCTACGGAAAAAAGAGGCGCCGCAGATGCGGCAGCCTCTTTTTTCACATCGCCTTGACGGGGACGAGTCCTCGTGAGAGGGAAATGGTCCCGGTCCGGGCGATTTCTAATATTTCATAAGGAGTCAAGACATTGATGAGGGCATTGACGTGGTCTTCGCGCCCTGTGACGCGGAGGATGAGTGAATTTAGGTTTACGTCGACGACTTTGGCGTGGAACAGATTGGCCAGGCTCGCCAGTTCGTCGCGGACCTGCGGCGTATCATAACGGACCTTGATCATGGCCAGTTCGTAGCTGATGAAGGGTGCTTCATCGAGGTTGATGATCTTGATGACGTCGATGAGCTTGGCCAGCTGGCTGATGGTCTGCTTCAATTCTTTGTCGTCTTCGATGCTGATGACGATGTTGAAGCGTGACACATCCGGTTCTTCCGTATAACCGACGGTCAACGATTCGATGTTGATGGCCTTACGGCTGATCAGGCCGGCAATATGTGTCAATACGCCCGGTTTGTTGTCGGACAAAATAGCCAGATGCTGTTTCCTCATCAGGCGTCACCTCCTAAAATCATGTCACTCAGTGCTTTGCCGCCAGGAACGGTCGGGTAGACCCGTTCGTCCTTAGAGATGCGGATATCAATCAAGGCCGGCCCCTGGTGGGCGAAAGCCTCGATTAGGATGGGGATTAACTCATCCTGTTTTTCAATGTGGTACCCTTTGACCCCCATCGATTCGGCGAGCATAGGCAAATCCTTTTTCTTATTGAGCCGGCATTGGGAATAATGCTGGTTGTAGAAGAAGTCCTGGAGCTGGACGATCATGCCCAGCGTATCGTTGTGCAAGACGATGACCTTGACGTCGATGTCGTACTGGGATAACGTCGCAAATTCCTGGCAATTCATGAGGATGCTGCCGTCACCGGAAAAGAGGACGACTGTTTTGTCAGGACAGGCGACTTTAGCTCCTGCCGCAGCTGGCAGGCCGAAGCCCATCGTGCCCAGTCCGCCAGAAGTGATGAAGTGCTTCGGCTCGTCTGTCGTGAAGAATTGGGCGGCCCACATCTGATGCTGGCCGACGTCGGTAATGGCTACGGTGTCGTCATCGCGGGTAATGGCCCGGACGGCGGCGAAAATTGACTGGGGTGAAATGCAGCCTGGACGCGGCGGCGTCGCGAAGGGGTGGTCTTTCTTCAGGATCAGGACGTGCTGACGCCATTCAGAGAAGGCCGTTTCGTAATCGAAGGAGCCTTCTTTCAATTTCTGAGCGAAAATAGGCAGGGACCAGCGGAGGTCGCCTTTGACGCCTAAGTCGATGTCGATGATCTTGTCGATTTCGACATCATCGATTTCAAAATGGATGATCTGGGCATTGGGGGCGAACGTATCGGCCCGGCTGGTCAGGCGTTCGTCAAAGCGGGCGCCTAAAGCGATGAGCAGGTCGCAGCCGGAAATGGCTTTGTTCGATGCGTAAGCGCCGTGCATACCGCCCATTCCCAAGTGGAGCGGATGGGAGTCTGGCAGGGCCCCTTTGCCCATGAGGGTCGTGACGACGGGAATCTTTGTCGTATCGACGATGTCTTCGAGATACTTCGTCGTTTCCGACAAGATGACGCCGCCGCCGACGAGGAAGACCGGTTTCTGGCTGTTGCGGATCATGGCGACGGCCCGGTCTATGTCATAGGTCTGCCCTTTGCTTTCTACTCTGTATCCGGGCAGGTGGACCGTATCGGGATACTCGAAGTCGATTTCTGCTTCCAGGGCATCCTTGGCGATGTCGATGAGGACAGGTCCGGGACGGCCTGTCGACGCAATGTAAAAGGCTTCTTTCAGGACCCGCGGGATAGACGCGGCGTTCTTGACCAAGTAATTGTGCTTGGTAATGGGCGACGTGATCCCGGAAATATCGGCTTCCTGGAAGGAGTCGCGCCCGATGAGGTTCGTCGGGACCTGGCCGCTGATGATGACCATGGGGATAGAATCCATATTGGCTGTGGCAATGCCTGTAACCATGTTGCAGATCCCAGGCCCGGAGGTGGCGATGCAGACGCCGGGCCGGCCGGTAACGCGGGCGTAACCGTCGGCAGCGTGGACCGCACCTTGTTCATGACCGGTAAGGATGTGCCGGAAGTTGTCTTTATACATTTCTTCGTATAGCGGCAGGATAGCCCCTCCGGGATAGCCGAAGACGACGTCGACGCCTTCCCGCTTCAAACATTCCAACACAGCCCTTGCCCCTGTCATTCTCATCATCATTCACCTCTAGCCTTACTCATACTTGCAGAAAAGTTAATTACTATCAATTATATTCTTGAGTTTGATGCTTGAAGTTTGATGTTGAAACTTACTTCAAACTCCAAACATCAAACTTCAAACTATGTCTTAGTCGTTCTGGTCGTTGTTGTGGAGCCACGGCATCATGTCGCGGAGTTTAGCGCCGACTTTTTCAATCGGATGTTCAGCGTGCTGACGGCGCATAGCGAGGAAGTGAGCGCGGCCGCCGGCTTTGTTTTCCAGGAGCCAATCTTTAGCGAAAGCACCGGTCTGGATGTCGGTCAAGACGTCTTTCATGGCTTTCTTGGAATCCTGGGTGATGACGCGCGGACCAGCGGTGTAGTCGCCGTATTCAGCCGTGTCGCTGATGGATTTACGCATCTTGGCCATGCCGCCTTCATACATGAGGTCGACGATCAATTTCATTTCATGGAAGGTTTCGAAGTAAGCGATTTCCGGCTGGTAACCAGCTTCGCAGAGGGTTTCGAAACCGTTGGTGATGAGCTGGCAAATGCCGCCGCAGAGGACTGCCTGTTCACCGAAGAGGTCTGTTTCCGTTTCTTCCTGGAAGGTCGTCTGGATGACGCCGGCACGGGTACCACCGATGCCGCGGGCGTAAGCCAAAGCGATGTCGAAAGCTTTGCCTGTAGCGTCCTGTTCGACAGCGAATACGTCAGGAACACCGCCGCCTTCTGTGAAAGTACGGCGAACGAGGTGGCCCGGGCCTTTCGGAGCGACCATGAAGACGTCGACTGTGGAAGGAGGAACGATCTGTTTGAAGTGGACGTTGAAGCCGTGAGCAAAAGCAAGAGCGCTGCCGTCTTTCAAGTTCGGAGCGATTTCATTTGCATAGACGTCAGCCTGTTTTTCGTCCGGAATCAAGATCATCGTGATATCTGCGTCTTTTACAGCTTCAGGAACGGATTTAACTTCAAGGCCGGCTTCTTTGGCTTTAGCGATGGATTTGCTGCCTTCATACAAGCCGACGACGACGTCGATGCCGCTGTCTTTGAGGTTCAACGCATGGGCATGGCCCTGGCTGCCATAACCGATGATTGCGACTTTTTTGCCTTTCATTACATCCCAGTTTACATCCTGATCATAAAATACTTTTGCCATGATAACATATCTCCTTTGGAATAAAATAAAAATTTTATCGTTGGGATTTAGAGATTTGTCAAAAGAGGCCAACAAAAAAACTCCGCCCCTTCTGTAAGGGACGGAGTATAATTCCGCGATACCACCCTGATTCCCGGTGCATTACTGCAGCCGGACTCTCTACAACGTACCAACATACGCGTTTCTGGTAACGGTGAAATGCCGTCGGCGCCTAATAAAGTTCAGCGTCGATCTTCGGAGAGGAGCTTCATCTGTATCACCGTACTGGCTCGCACCGGCCGCCAGCTCTCTGGAAAGCAATGGTCCAGACTACTTTCTCTCGTCATTAGATTTACAAATATTTCGCTTCACGGTTTGTTCCTTGAAGCTTGAACACATTGTACGCAATTTGGAGACCGATGTCAAGACATATTGCAATAAAATTTTAAAAATAAAACAGGTTAAACGTTAAATGATTAGGCAAGACGTTTTAGCAGTTAGGGATTAGCAGTCAGCCCCTAACCCCTAGCCCCTAGCCACGAACAACGAACAACGAACAACCTAAAAAGGGGTTGTCGCACGAAGGCTTCTGCCATCATGCAAGGGCCCTTTTTCTTAAATGTTTGAGGTTTGATGTATGATGTTTGAGGCGATGGCTTTTAAATTTTGTCCCCTCCACATCAAACTTTCAACTTCAAACTTCAAACTCAAAAAGGGCTTGCCGCTGTGCGACAAGCCTTTTTTCTAATGATGATCAACTGTAAGTTCTTTGAAGCGTTTGGCGACCGGGTCGGTCTTGATGAGTTCTTCCAGGTGTTTCAGTTCTTCTGCTTCTACGGTTTCAGTTGTATCGTAGCTAGGCGGTACGGTCTTAGCCAGGTACAGGCATCTTCTGATGGAGGAGATGCTGACGATGATGACCAGGAGTGCCATGATAGCCGATACGATGAAGAGGAGCCATTCCTGCTTGGGCAGGTAGATGTTGAACATGTTGAGGTAATCAGCCCAGAAGATAACGACGGTCAGGAAAGCCCAGGGGATGATGGTGACCCAGGCAAAGCGGGCTTTACCCATGGAGCAGATGACAACTGTCGAGATGGCCAGGGTGATGATGGCCAGCAGCTGGTTGGATACCCCGAAGATAGGCCAGATAGTGGACAAGTTCCCTTGGAGGACGATGTAACCCCATGCGCCGGAAATCAGAGCCGATGCGATGATAGCGCCAGGCAGCCAATGGGGATCGCCGAACTTCGGCCATACGCGGCCAATGAGTTCCTGGAGCATGTAACGGCCAACACGGGTACCCGCATCGATGATGGTCATGATGAACAGGGCTTCAAACATGATGCAGAAGTGATACCAGTAGTTCATGAGGTGGTCGAGGCCAGGGATGTTGGAGAAGATGAAGGCCATGCCGACAGCCAGGGAAACGGCACCGCCAGGACGATGGGCGACGTTTTCACCGACCATGGCATTCAGCTGGGGCAGGTCGACGACCTGGATGCCCAGGGCCTGGAAATGTTCAGCCGACGAGTTGATAGCGAAATAGTCGTTCGGTACGAGCGAGCAGGCTGCGATCAGAGCCATCATGCCGACGAAGGATTCCGTCAGCATAGCGCCGTAGCCAACAGGCAGGATGGAGCGTTCGTTCATGAGCATCTTCGGCGTCGTGCCGGTAGAAATCATGCAGTGGAAGCCGGAAACAGCACCGCAGGCGATGGTGATGAAGATATACGGCAGGACAGGGCCGGTGATGACCGGGCCGCCGCCAGCGCAGAACTGGGTGATAGCCGGCATCTGGACTGTCGGGCCGACGATGATGATGCCGATGGCCAGGGCGCCGATGGTACCAATCTTCATGTATGTCGAAAGATAATCACGGGGAGCCAGGAGCAGCCATACCGGAAGGGCGGCAGCTACGAAGCCGTAAATGATGAGGGCGATGGAAATGCCTTTGGCGCTGATCGTAAACAGCGGTGCCAGCGTCGGCGAAGCCTGGACGGCCGGGCCAAGGACGACGGCCAGCAAAGTCAGGGCGACACCGATGATGGTGCCTTCTTTAATGCGGCCAGGACGCAGGAACTGCATGTAGAGGCCGATGAAGATGGCGATAGGGATGGTCATGCCGATCGTAAATGTACCCCAAGGGCTGTCGTGCAGGGCGTTGACGATGACGACGGCCATGCCGGCCATGGCCAGGATGTTGAGGAACAAGACGGCAAAGGACGTTGCCAGACCAGTTTTGTCACCGATTTGGGCTTTTGCGATTTCAGCGATGGACTTGCCATCATAACGCATGGAGCAGAAGAGGATGACCATGTCGTGGACGGCACCGGCGAGGACCCCACCGATGAGAATCCATAAGGCGCCGGGCAGATAACCGAACTGAGCGGCAATGACCGGGCCTACGAGCGGGCCGGCACCGGCGATAGCGGCGAAGTGATGGCCGAAGACGACGTACTTATTGGTCGGCACGTAGTCGTGACCGTCTTCGAAGCGGAAGGCCGGTGTGACCTTGTACTGGTTGACCGTCAAGACTTTGGCGGCAATGAAAGCGCCATAGAAACGGTAGGCCAGTACGAATACTAATGCAGAGATGATAACTAAATACAAACCATTCATAAAACAATCCCTCCTTTATAAAATTGTGTGTAGGGTTACTCTACTTCCCACGGATCCGAAGCTATACTTATTCCTTATGGGTATAATATGAATTGTGTATCGCACGAGAAATAAAGTATACACTGTACTTATACATTTACTATAGGACAAAGGAAGGGAAAATTCAAGTTACTTATAGTAAAGATTACATAAATATCATGAATAAAATTCATAATAAATATAATGGAACGTTATAAAATAGCTGTTTTCCTTGCGTAAAGGGCATTTTGAATATATTATCAATGGGCAATAATGCCCTTTATGCATTATTGCCAGCGGCTCATGATTCGTGGTTCGTGGCTCGTAGGGGCTCTCGCACTAGCCACTAGCCACTAGCCACTAGCCACTAGCCAATCGAGTAGGAGGGATTTCTGAGTAGAAATCCCGACCTCTCACACCACCGTGCGTACCGTTCGGTACACGGCGGTTTCCTAGTTTTCGCATACTTGCTTGTAATAGCTCGTCATGGTTATGTAGCCAAGGCGGGCTATTTCTTTATTCGTAAGAACTGAGTTCAGCATTGCCGCTGCTCGCCACGGACCTTTTCGGCAGTTAGCCATTTCCAACACTACCCACTTGGGCGCGCCGTATTGGCTTATCATCCGGTGTTTCGTCCGTACCTTCTTCCATTGTTTCCAGTATATGGTTCGTATTTTGCGTCGAATCCATCTGTCAATTTGAATTAGCAGTTCCTTCATATTCGCTAGTTTAAAGTAATTCACCCATCCCTTTATGAATCGTTTCAATAGAAGGGCTCTCACTTCGTTTCCTTTTCCATTGCTTCGTTTCAATATAAACCGCAAACGGTCTTTCATCTTAGTAATGGATTTCGGATGCACCCGGAGTCGGCATTTTCCATTCTTTCGGTAGAAGCCATATCCCAGATATTTAACATAGCGGATGTGGGCTACGTGCGTCTTATTTCGATTCACCTTGAGAAATAATTTCTTCTCAATATATCGAGTGATGCTTTCCAAGGTCCTTTCGGCACTTCTTCTGCTTTTGCAGAGTATCATGCAGTCATCTGCATAGCGGACAAATTTATGTCCGCGCCGTTCCAGCTCCTTATCCAGCTCATTCAGCATGATGTTACTCAAGAGCGGACTCAATGGCCCTCCTTGGGGAACCCCCTGTTCACTTCGTTCGAACATCCCATGCCGGATAACACCAGCATGGAGATATTGGTGTATCAGCGAGATGACCCGGCCGTCTTTTACGCTCCTTGACAGAACTTCTATCAATTTGCTTTGGCAGACATTGTCGAAAAATTTCTCCAAGTCCATGTCTACGACGTAGACATAGCCCTCATCTGCATAGGCCTGGCATTGTTTCAACGCATCGTGGGCGCCCCGTTTGGGACGGAACCCGAAACTGCTATCTGAAAACTGTGGCTCGTAGATAGGCACAAGAACCTGCGTAATCGCCTGTTGTATCATGCGGTCTACGACCGTAGGGATTCCTAATTTCCGGAATTTCCCTTTTTCCTCTTTGGGTATTTCAACCCGACGGACTGGCTGGGGCTTATATTTCCCATTCCGTATTTGCTGAAGGAGGTCCAGGCGATGTTCCCGCAGGTAGGGTAGAAGTTCATCTACACTCATCCTGTCGACCCCGCCGGTTCCTCGATTAGACTTTACCTTCTTATAGGCACCATTTAAGTTGTCTCGTGATAAAATCTGCTTCAACAGACTGTCCGCTGGCAAGCTTGCAATGATGTCGTTGTGTTCAGCAATCCTCGCATGGGCAGACGCTTCCACATATCCCGGTTGTTCCGCAACCTCTTTTTGTGGACAGCCTTCTTGATGAAGTTTTCTGTCTTTCATTCCATGATTGGTTACTTTCATTAACTAACATCTCCTAGGATTCGGCCCTTTCCTCATGGTCTATAGCCCATAAGGTACTATGGCCTCGGCTGACTCCTCATGATAAATCTTATTTCAACCATGATGTCCAATCTATATGGCACCATCATGTCCATGAGGCCTCCCCGGGTAAGAACGCACTCTTTCTCTCCATGTGTCTGCCACATCTACTATTCATGGTTCCGTGTAGCTATGGGACTTCAACCTGTTAGGCGGCCTTATCCCCATGACTAGCCTTATGTGATTTCTGTTCGTCAGACCAGAGATTTGCCTCGACCTTCCTTCAGATTCCATCTCACGATGGACACCCTTGGTTCTGGCTATAGCCTTCCCGCTACCGGGCGGCTTAGGGACTTTCACCCATTAGAGTGCGCCCATGCCGGGCGCACCTAAAAAAGGCTTGCCGCATACGCGACAAGCCTTTTTATACTCGCTCTTAGTGATGAGCAATCGTCAGTTCCTGGAAACGCTGAGCGGCTTTATCCGTCTTAACGAGTTCCTGGAGATGTTTGAGTTCTTCTGCTTCGACAGTTTCTGTCGTGTCATAGCTGGCCGGTACGGTCTTAGCCAGGTAGATGCATCTACGGATAGCACCGATAGCTACGATGATGACCAGGACAGCCATGATGATGGAGACTGTGAACATCGTCCATTCGCCTTTCGGCAGATAGATTTCAAAGATGTTCAGGAAGTCAGCCCAGAAAATCATGACCATCAGGAAAGCCCAGGGAAGACCTGTAACCCAGAGGTAACGGGCTTTGCCCATGGAGCAGATGACAACCGACGAAATGGAGAGGGCGATGATGGCCAGCAGCTGGTTGGATACACCGAAGATCGGCCAGATGGTGGACAAGTTGCCATTCAATACGAGGTAACCCCATGCTGCGCAGATCAAAGCCGAGGCTACGATAGCGCCCGGTTTCCAGTTCGGGTCACCGAATTTCGGCCATACGTGGCCGACGAGTTCCTGGAGCATATAACGGCCGACACGGGTACCGGCATCGATGATGGTCATGATGAAGAGGGCTTCAAACATGATGCAGAAATGATACCAGTAGTTCATGAGATGGTCGAGGCCAGGCAGGTTGGAGAAGATGTAAGCCATGCCGACAGCCAGGGAAACAGCACCGCCCGGACGATGAGCAACGTTTTCACCGACCATTTCGTTCAGGTGCGGCAGGTCGACGACCTGGATGCCCAGGGCCTGGAAATGAGCAGCCGAAGAGTTGATGGCGAAGTAATCGTTCGGTACGAGGGCGCAGGCTGCAATCAGAGCCATCATAGCGACGAAGGATTCAGTAACCATAGCACCATAGCCGACAGGCAGGATAGAGCGTTCGTTCATGAGCATCTTCGGCGTCGTGCCGGTGGAAATCATGGAATGGAAACCAGAAACAGCACCGCAGGCGATGGTGACGAAGATGTACGGAAGGACTGAACCGGTGATGACCGGGCCGCCGCCAGCGCAGAACTGCGTCGTTGCCGGCATCTGGATCTGCGGGCCTACGATGAGGATGCCGAGAGCCAGGGCACCGATAGTACCGATTTTCATGTACGTAGAGAGGTAATCACGCGGAGCCAGGAGCAGCCATACCGGAAGGGCAGCTGCGATGAAACCGTAGATGATCAAGGCAATGCAAATGCCGTTGTGGCTGATCGTGAACAGCGGAGCCAGCGTCGGCGAAGCCTGGACGGCAGGACCAGCGACGACAGCCAGCAAGGTGAGGACAACGCCGATGATGGTGCCTTCCTTGATTTTGCCAGGACGCAGGAACTGCATGTAGAGGCCGATGAAGATAGCGATAGGAATGGTCATGCCGATGGTGAAAGTACCCCACGGGCTGTTAGCCAGGGCGTTGGCGATAACGACGGCCATACCAGCCATGCAGAGGATATTCAGGAAGAGGACGGCGAAGGAAGTAGCAACGCCTGTCTTCTGGCCAATCTGTGCTTTTGCGATTTCGGCGATGGATTTACCATCGTAACGCATGGAGCAGAAGAGGATGACCATGTCATGGACAGCACCGGCGAGGACACCACCGATGAGAATCCATAAGGCGCCGGGCAGATAACCGAACTGGGCGGCGATGACCGGGCCTACGAGCGGGCCCGCACCGGCGATAGCGGCGAAGTGATGGCCGAAGACGACGTACTTGTTGGTCGGTACGTAGTCGTGACCGTCTTCAAAGCGGAAGGCCGGTGTGACTTTGTACTGGTTCAGCGTCAAGACTTTGGCAGCGATGAACGCACCGTAAAAACGGTAAGCCAGTACGAACACTAAGGCTGAAATAATAACGAGATACAAACCGTTCATACAAAAAGAACCTCCTTTGAGAAATAGTATGCGTGCAACCCTTTCCGTATGAAACAAAATGATACCGACGTACAATGCTTGGAAATGGTATACACTACATTACGCTCCCTTATTATAGAGCACTTTCTCTGAATTGCAAGATGTACACCCAGCATAGTATACTGATTTACTATAACTCAAAATGCATTATTAAATTATAATTTGTTATAGTAAGCGTTTTCATACCATATATAGAGATAAATGCTTAGTTTACATACTAAATGATGTATTTAATTACTAAAAGTCATATAAATAAATACCGACATAGCGATTTTTCATAGGTATTGCGAATCGAAAAGTTAAACCTTTTACCCTAGCCACGGACAGTGGACAATGCTATAATAACCATAGCATTTGAACTCATCTTTTTCCATTATCACAGGAGGTTTTTATCATGTCTCAATCTGACTATACTCTGGTTCTGCCAGCTTTTACCATTGGCGTCCATGCTTATGATGCCATCGGCAAGATTACCTGGCATTTTGGTAAGAAAGTCGTCATCATCGGCGGCAAGACGGCCCTGGAAAAAGCCAAACAGCCGCTCCTCGATGCCATTGCAAAGACGGATTTGCAAGTCCTCGGCGTGCTCTGGTATGGCGACGATGCTACCTATGAACACGTCGACCGCCTGCTCCGTGAACAGGCCGTCCAGGATGCAGACCTCATCTTTGGCGTCGGCGGCGGCCG